>JAJZZI010000205.1 GCA_021797635.1 Bacillota bacterium
CTCGTCCACTAGGAGTGATAAACGATAACGACTTGCCCACAAATGGCCTCCTCGAAAAATAGCGATTGTCTTCAAGTATAGGGGAACCATGGTAAAGGTCAAATTGCGTCGTCGTAGGCAGGGCCGGGGCCGGCCCATCATGAGCAAAGCCGGGCTAATCGGGGTTAAGGCTGCTGTAGGTGCCGCTTAGAGCGCCTCTTGCCCGGGAGTTATATCAGCGTGGACGCGGGCATTGCACCGTAGATGAACATGTGCTAAAATCAAAACCGTTCTTAATTGCCGCCACATTAAACGACCGCCTCTGGGCTGGTCGCGTACAAGAAAACGGTGGATGTAGCTCAGTCGGTTAGAGCACCAGGTTGTGGCCCTGGGGGTCGGGGGTTCGAGTCCCCTCATTCACCCCAATTAGATACGCCCCTCAGGGGGCTAGTTTTTTAACTGCGCCCGTAGCTCAGTGGATAGAGTGACGGACTTCGAATCCGGAGGTCGTAGGTTCAAATCCTACCGGGCGCACCACGCGAGGGTGATGGAATGGCAGACATGCGAGACTTAGGATCTCGTGCCGAAAGGCGTAAGGGTTCAAGTCCCTTCCCTCGCACCATTTTTAGTGCGGAAGTAGCTCAGCGGTAGAGCATCGCCTTGCCAAGGCGGGGGTCGCGGGTTCAAATCCCGTCTTCCGCTCCAGTTTTTTTGTGGGTCAAGAGGTCTGTCCGGACGCATGTGGTTGGCGATGAGGGCAATGGTATAATAGCTTTTGAGAGGCTTTCGAGGAGGAATTGAGTTTAATGCAAGTGGTGACGGAACGATTGCCCAATGCGGTCGCGAAGATTTCGGTGACCATCGATCAAGACGAAGTGACGAGAGCCATGGACCAGGCGTTTAAACGCGTAGTGACGCGGTACAATGTGCCAGGATTCCGCCGAGGCAAGGTGCCTCGACCGATTTTTGAACGCATGGTGGGCGTCGATGTGATTTGGCAGCAGGCGGCCGAGGATTTGGTGGATGGTCGCTACGAATATGCTCTCATGGAGTCTGGTGTTCAGCCGGTAGCTAAGCCCAACATTCAAATTGGGTCTTCCGGCATCAACGCGGACGAGCCTTTCAGCTTTGTCATTGAAGTGGAAGCTAAGCCTGAGATTGACTTGGGCGAGTACCGCGACCTCTTGACCGAAGAGTTGAAGGTGGCCGAGTTGACGGATGAACGCCTGGAGACGGAAATGGCTCAACTCGCCCGCTCACAGGCGCAATTGGTGCCGGCCGATGACGAGCCGGTCGCAATGGATAATCAAGTGGTCTTAGACCTTAAGGGGTATTTAGAGGAGCCTGAAGAGGACGACGATGGTCTTTTCGCTGAGGATGAAGATTACACGGTGCAAATAGGTAGTGGAACCACGGTTGAAGGGCTCGATGAGAAACTAGTGGGGCTGAAGGTCGGCGAACCCACCACGATCCGTTTAACGTATCCGGAAGATCATCCCGACGTAGACTTAGCGGGAAAGCCCGTGCGCTTTGAAGTGACCGTTAAGCAAAATAAGCGGTTGGAGGTTCCTACGTTAGACGACGACCTGGCGAAAGCCTGGGAATACGAGTCGTTAGAGGCTTTGCGTCAAGAAGTGCAAAATCGGTTGCAAGAGAGTTTACAGGCTGAAGCGAAAGATGCGCGAGTGCAGGGAATTTTGGGTAAACTAAAAGAGCGCGTGACGTTTGAGTTGCCAGCTCCGTTGGTTCAGCAGGCTATTGCTGGGCGCCTGCAAGAGGTCCAAAACAGTTTGGCGCGGATGGATATTACGCTCGAACAGTATTTGGAAACCCGCAAGATCGGTCAGCAAAACTTGGAAGAAGAGTTGCGGCCTCAGGCAGAAGAGTTAGTTCGCGACCAATTAATCTTAGAAGCGGTGGCTAAGCGTGAAGGCTTGAGTGTAAGCGATGAGGAAGTCCTGGCCGCTATTCAGCCAATGGCAGAACTGTATCGCCAACCGCTAGCCAATGTCGTTGAGCTGTTTCGTCAGGAAGGGGAGTTCGAGCGACTGCGAAGTACTCTTTTGACGCGAAAGGCCAGCGAATTTCTTGCCACGACCGTCACGAACTAAAGGCGGTCGGCCTGAAGGAGGATAAATGAGGCCATGATTAACAACTACCTGATTCCGATGGTGGTAGAACAGACCAATCGGGGCGAAAGATCCTACGATATATACTCGCGACTGTTGAAAGAACGCATCATTTTTTTGGGCAGCGCGATCGACGACGACGTCGCCAATCTTATTATTGCCCAATTGCTCTTTTTAGAGAGTGACGATCCCGAACGGGATATTCACCTCTATGTCAACTCACCCGGCGGCTCGGTGAGTGCTGGGCTTGGGATTTACGACACGATGCAGTATATTAAACCGGATGTTTCCACCATTTGCGTGGGCATGGCTGCAAGCATGGGAGCGTTGCTATTGGCGGGAGGAGCTGCCAACAAGCGTTACGCTTTGCGTAATGCGCGAGTCATGATTCACGAGCCTTGGATTAACAATCTGGGCGGCAAGACGACGGATGTAGAGATTCAGATGAAGGAACTTTTACGCAGTCGGGAAGCCTTGGCCAAAATTTTGGCGGAACACACGGAGCATTCGGTGGACCAGATCCTTGAAGAGACCCAGCGCGATTACTGGATGACTGCCGAAGAAGCCCGAGCATATCATATTGTCGACGAGGTTATGGACCCGCGAGGCAAATCAGCCGCCACCGCCGGTCAGTAGGGAGGGAACCCTGATGTTCAAGTTCACCGACGAAAAGGGACAGTTAAAATGCTCGTTTTGCGGAAAGTATCAGGACCAGGTCAAGCGGCTCATAGCTGGACCCGGAGGAGTCTACATTTGCGACGAGTGCGTCGAGTTGTGCTCTGAAATCATTGAAGAAGAGCTTAACGACGATGTCGAATTTGAACTCAAGGACATTCCCAAGCCTCCAGCCATTAAGGCGATTCTAGACCAGTACGTCGTCGGGCAAGAAAGAGCTAAACGGACTCTTTCGGTGGCGGTCTACAACCACTATAAGCGGATCAATGTAGGGAGCAAGGTTGACGACGTAGAATTGCAAAAGTCCAACATTCTCATGTTGGGGCCAACCGGTTCCGGAAAGACCTTGCTCGCTCAAACGCTGGCCAAGATCCTAAATGTTCCCTTTGCTATCGCCGATGCCACTTCGTTGACGGAGGCGGGTTACGTCGGAGAAGACGTGGAAAATATCCTGTTGAAGCTGATTCAGGCTGCCGATTACGATGTCGAGAAGGCGGAAAAGGGCATTGTGTACATCGATGAGGTCGACAAAATAGCCCGAAAGTCAGAGAACCCTTCCATTACCCGGGACGTGTCCGGAGAAGGTGTCCAACAGGCGCTGTTGAAGATCTTGGAAGGTACGGTGGCGTCGGTGCCACCGCAAGGAGGCCGAAAGCACCCTCACCAGGAATTTATTCAAATCGACACGACCAACATTTTGTTTATTGTGGGCGGGGCGTTCGACGGTGTGGAAAAGATCATTAAGCAGCGGATAGGCCGCAACGGGCTTGGCTTTAACGCCGAGATCCAAAGCACGGAGAGTGGAAATATCGGGGAGATGTTGGCTCGCATCATGCCTGAGGACCTGTTGAAGTTTGGGCTGATTCCTGAATTTGTAGGGCGGTTGCCAATTATGGTGACGCTTGACGCCTTAGATGAAGAGGCGCTGGTCAGGATTTTGACGGAGCCAAGAAATGCGTTGGTGAAGCAATACCAAAAGATGTTGGGCTTGGACAGCATCGAGTTGGAGTTTAAAGATGACGCGGTGGCGGCTGTGGCTCGAGAGGCCATGAGACGCAACACGGGGGCTCGAGCGCTGCGCGCGATCATTGAGGATATTATGCTCAACGTGATGTACGAGATGCCGACCAGAACCGACGTGGCCAAATGTGTGGTGACCCGGGAAGTCGTAGAGAATCATGAAGAACCGTTATTAGTGACCAGCCAAGATCGGGCCAAGCCTAGAACGGGTAAAAAACAGAAGGAAGAGACCGCCTAACCGTAGGCCCAGCAAAAGACCGCCCTGAAACCCAGGGCGGTCTTTTGCCTTTCTCATCGGGCCAGCGATTTGGGGCAAACTGCTTGAGGAGGGGTAGGTGGTCGCGCGCCCTGACTTGCTTGGGAAACGAAATACTCTTATACTTCTTTTTAGTAAGTAACAGGAGGAATGAGAAGATGCCCGCAGTAACTCCAAGACAGTGGACGACGTTGCCGACGGTTAAAGAACCGGACCAGGGTGATAAAGAACGTGCGATTTTGCACTTGGTCACCGCTCCTTCCCTCTTGGAAGGAGCGGGATTTCCCGTCCGCAGGCCGTGGCCTACGCGCGAAATTGGCTTTCGACAAGCGGATCCGTTTTTGCTCCTGGACCACTTGGGGGCCGTAGAATATGCGCCAGGCGAAGCCAAAGGAGCCCCGTGGCATCCGCATCGAGGCTTTGAGACGGTGACCTATATCATGGATGGAGCCATGGAACACCATGATTCCCAGGGTGGCGGGGGCATGATTCGGAATGGCGATACGCAGTGGATGACGGCGGGTTCGGGTATTTTGCATGATGAGATGCCCCCCGAAGAATTGGTGAGCCACGGTGGACTGTTTCATGGAATCCAACTGTGGGTGAATCTCCCCCAGAAACTGAAATGGACGCCGCCCCGCTACCAAAGTTTGGAAGCTAGCCGTGTGACGCTCTTGGCCTCCGAACACGGTGATGCGTTGCTACGCGTGATTGCGGGCAACTTGGCCGGGTACCAGGGGCCGGGAGTGACCTGGATCCCGGTGACGGTGATTCACGCAAGTATTGAGCCGGGTGCGCGCCTTAGGTTGCCGTGGCCCAAGCAGTTCAACACGTTGGCCTATGTATTGGCCGGGGCGGGAACGGTGGGCTCTGATGCGGTCCTGATTCACGAGGGTCAAGGGGTCCAGTTCGGTGAAGGGGAGGCCTTGACCATGACCGCCAGCCAGACGGCCGAAGGGCCAAGCCAACGCTTGGAGATTTTGCTGCTTGGCGGCGAGCCGATTGGGGAGCCGATCGCCTCCTATGGCCCATTTGTCATGAATAGTCACGCGGACATCGTGCAGGCCTTTGACGACTATAAGACGGGAAAAATGGGCAGCGTCCCGGCGGTGGAACTTAAAAAGACGCCATCAGCCGATGATTAGGGGTCGGAGCAGGGATTAGAGAGCTTGGGCCAGGTGTGAGATCGCCACCATTAACAGGCCTCCCACGGCCAATCCAACCCCGGTCATGGCCTTGTTTGACAGCCAAGCCTCAGGCAGGGTGTCGTGAGCGACGACATAGACCATAGCTCCGCTGGCAACGGCCAAAATAAAGCCGCTAAATACCGGGGAGAGCTGCCCGAAGATCAAGGGAATGGCCGTTCCGAAGGGAGTGGCCAGGCTAATCAGACCGGTGGTTGCCAGGATGCGGCGGCGGCTTACTCCCGCCGCAGATAAGGGGGCGGCAATACTCATGCCTTCCGGGAGATTATGTAAAGCAATGGCCGCGGCAATGGCCAAGCCTAGTCGGGCATGCACCATGTCTCCTGCACCGATGGCCATTCCTTCAGGCAGGTCGTGAACGGCTATCGCCAACGCGATGGATTGCCCGGTTCGATAGAGCCGTTCGAGAGGCAACGGGGCGGAACGCTGGCGATGATGCCATAAATGGCCTACGGCAGCGATCAGCAAGATGCCCACAGCCATGCCCACGCCGAAACCCACATAACCGTGGAGGTCGATGCTGGCTGGCATCAGTTCGGTGAAAACGACCGCCAACATGACTCCCGAGGCGAGGGCTAGAAAAAAGGCTAACATGGGCGGCCAAACGGTCCGAAAGCCTAACACCATCCAAGCCCCTATGGGGGTGCATACTCCCGAAGCCAAGCTTATGGCCAAAATGTTCCACATGGATTTCCTCCATCGTCTTTTAAGCTAAACCTGGACCATCCTATGCGCCGAGGTTTGGGGACATGATCGGGGATTCGAGGTTACCCCCCCATCTAGGCGGTGTGATGCGGGGAGCTGGTGAGGGCGTTCGCGCCAACTTGGTCGAATCCAAGAATGCGCTCTAGGGCAGGCTAAGGGGTGATAGGGGTGAGGCTATGATAGGAGTCGAGAGCCCGCCCACGTGGGTTTTAGCCAACCCTCACGCGCGCCGGGGCCGGGATACGTATGCCAGAGCCATGAAGCGCATGGCCAGTTGCTGTGATCTCCGCCGCGCAGCCATGCCCGATACTCCCGATCAATTCCGGCGATTAATTCGACAGGGACTAGATTGCGGCATAGGCCAGTTTGTGGTGGTCGGAGGCGACGGCACGATGTCTCTGGCGGCCCAAGAATTGGTGGGTCATCCGGCCGTCTTGGTTCCGTTGCCGGCCGGGACGGGCAACACCTTTGCGTGGTCGCTAAAGCTTCCACGTAGGGCCGGCGACTGGCATAACATGGTGATCAAAGGCTGCACCCGCCCCATAGACGTGGCTGTGGCCGAGGCCTCAGGCGATCGGCGCATTTTTTTGAACACGGCGACGGTGGGGGTGACCAGCACGCTAATCAGCTTGATTAGTGAGCGGGACAAACGGCGCTTTGGCCTGGCCGCCTGGGCCGTGCACCTTGCCCAGGCGGTACGGCGCGCCCCCCTGGTGGACTCTTGGCTGCTGTGCGCCCAAGGGGGCGGCGAGCGCTTTCGCACACGCCAACTCGTGGTGGCTAACGGCAGTGGTTTGGCCGGCCCCTTGGCAGCCAGTCGTAAACGGGAATCCGCCTACGATGGCGAGTTGGAGGTTTTCTCCTTGGGCGACGACTCTGCCTCGTCGATGGTTCGGGTGGCAGCGCGCGTGCTGATTGCCCGCCACCATGGAGACCCCTCCGCTCATTATCGTAGACTCCGAGGATTCGATTTGTACACGAATCCCCCCTTAACCATCGATCTCGATGGAGAACCATGGCGAACCACTCCGGCGCGTTTCTCCGTGGAGCCCCGGGCTCTGACCGTCTTGGTGCCTTAGTCAAATTTCTATGAATTGGTGCGTTAGGCGCGGGTAAATCGGCAACACTAGGAGGCGAGAGGAGCGGATGTCGAATGAACCTCGCCAACATCGTGACCGTGGTCCAATTCTTTTTTGCGATCATCATAGGACTTTACTTTTGGAACCTGCTCAAATCTCAACAGGGGAACAAAGTGGCCGTGGAAAGAGAGTCCCGCAAGGAGATCGACAAGCTTCACCGTCTACGCGCGATTCGATTGAGCGAGCCCCTTTCGGAGAGGACCCGTCCCAGTCGCTTTGACGAAATTGTGGGCCAAAAAGATGGAATTCGCGCCTTAAGAGCGGCGCTTTGTGGCCCCAATCCTCAGCACGTGCTGATCTATGGACCCCCAGGAGTGGGCAAAACCGCGGCCGCCCGTTTGGTTTTGCAAGATGCCAAAACGAACCCCCTGTCGCCCTTTCGCCACGATGCCAAGTTTGTTGAATTGGATGCGACGACAGCCCGCTTCGATGAGAGGGGGATTGCTGACCCCCTCATCGGTTCGGTGCACGATCCGATCTATCAAGGTGCGGGGCCGATGGGCATGGCTGGCATACCCCAGCCCAAGCCGGGAGCCGTGACCAAGGCCCATGGGGGTGTCCTCTTTATTGATGAGATTGGCGAATTGCATCCCATTCAGATGAACAAACTATTGAAAGTCCTGGAAGACCGCAGGGTCTACCTGGAATCGGCATACTACAACAGCGAGGACAACAACATTCCCCTGCACATCCAAGATATATTCGATAATGGCTTGCCTGCCGATTTTCGCCTGGTTGGCGCTACGACAAGGCAGCCCCAGGAGATTCCGCCAGCGATTCGTTCGCGATGTTTGGAGATCTATTTTCGGCCGCTCTTGCCGGAGGAGGTTTCCCAGGTCGCACAGCATGCCGCTAACAAAATGGGCATGGAATTTCCGAGCCTGGCGCTGGACGTGCTTAAGCGCTATGCAACCAATGGGCGGGAAGCCGTGAACATGGTGCAGATTGCCGCTGGACTGGCCATCACGGAGGGGAGGTCGGCAATTACTCGAGAAGATGTGGAGTGGGTGGTTGAATCGGGGCAATATAGTCCCCGACCCGACCGCAAGGTTCCTGATGAGCCCCATGTAGGGGTGGTCAACGGCTTAGCGGTATATGGGCCCAACTTGGGCACGGTGCTGGAGATCGAGGCCGTGGCCGTGCCACGCCGTGATGGCGAGGGGCGAATCTGGGTCACCGGTGTGGTTGACGAGGAAGAGATGGGGGCGATGGGACGTACCGTCCGCCGCCGCTCCACGGCCCGATCCTCTGTGGACAACGTACTGACCGTACTTCGACAAACGGCGGGGATCGAGCCGGAGCGGTGCGACTTGCATATCAATTTTCCTGGGGGCATTCCCTTAGACGGGCCCTCGGCAGGTGTGGCGATTGCTACGGCCGTCTACTCGGCTCTCACCGGACGCCCGACGGACAACCGGTTGGCAATGACCGGGGAACTTTCCATTCGTGGCATGGTCAGGCCGGTGGGGGGAGTCGTGGCCAAGGTAGAGGCGGCTCGCTTAGCTGGATGTCGGCGCGTCTTGATTCCTCGCGATAACTGGCAAGATGCGTTCGAGCAAATGGACGAGATCCGAGTCATTGCCGTGGACAGTCTAGCTCAGGTCTTAGACCTGGCCGTGCAGGCTAACGAAGCTCCGGCCCAGGCCATATCCGTGCCGGAAACCAATTTATTGAGCGCTAGCCCGGCCAGTGAAGGATCCAATGGTACGGCGCAGTGAGGACGTGTTTTCTCCGGCGCCCTTTCTTCTTTAGTCTATCAGGAGTACCATACACTGAGATGGACAGCGAAGGGAGGCATCGGGTTGACTGAATTGCCGTTGTTGCCCTTGCGAGGGGTCTTGGTTTTTCCCTCGATGGTCGTGCCCCTAGAGGTGGGGAGAGAGAAGAGCTTAAACGCCTTGGAGGCGGCCATGCTTCATGACCGCCAGCTTGTTTTTGTCGCACAGCGGGAAACGCGACAGGACCACCCTGGTCCGGATGATTTGTATAGCGTGGGCATCGTGGGCGAGGTGAAACAGCTCTTAAAGATGCCTACCGGCGGATCCAAGGTGGTGATCGAAGGACAAACGCGAGCCACGGTGGCCAAGGTCGAGGAACGTGATGGGTATCTGGTAGCCACGGTAGAAGCCGTCGCCGAGGATGAGACCTTTGATACTGAAACGGAAGCTTTGATGCACCTGACGGTGCAGTTATTTGAGCAATACATTAAAAGTTCCAGCAAGATGCCCGGGGAAGCGACAGTGAGCATGAACTTGGACGATGCCGGCCGTTTAGCGGACACCATTACCAGCTATTTGGATGTGCGGACCCAGAACAAGCAGGAAATTTTGGAGGCTTTTTCGGTCAACCAGCGTCTGGCTCGGGTCAGCGACTTGCTGTCTCATCAAATGGACCTTTTGGAAGTGGAAAAGCGGATTAACGTTCGGGTCCGGCGACAGATGGAACGGACGCAGAAGGAATATTATCTTAGAGAACAATTAAAGGCGATTCAGCACGAATTGGGAGATTCCTCGGACACCGAAGACGAGCTGCAAGCGTTGCGTCAGCGGCTCGAGCACATTTCTTCGCTCTCAACTGAAGTCAAAGAAAAGACCTTACGGGAAATTGAGCGCCTGGCCAAGATGCCCCCGATGTCCGCTGAAGCCGTGGTGGTCCGCAACTATGTCGATTGGATCTTGGCGCTGCCCTGGGACATCGAAACATCGGAGCGTGTCGAACTGGACCAGGCGGAGGCCATTTTGAGTCAGGAACACTATGGGTTAGAGCGGGTTAAGGAAAGGATTTTAGAGTACCTGGCCGTGCGCCAACTCTCGCCCAGCTTAAAAGGCCCGATCCTATGCTTGGTGGGGCCTCCCGGTGTCGGTAAGACCTCACTGGCTCGATCCATTGCCGAGGCCACAGGTCGAGCCTTTACCCGAGTTTCGTTAGGTGGAGTGCGGGATGAAGCGGAAATCCGCGGTCATCGTCGCACCTATGTAGGGGCCATGCCGGGACGGATCATTCAGGCGCTACGGCAAGCGGGCTCGAAGAATCCTCTCTTTCTTTTGGACGAAGTGGACAAGATGGCCCAGGACTTTCGTGGCGATCCGGCGGCGGCACTGCTCGAAGTCTTGGATCCGGAACAAAACGCCCACTTTTCCGATCATTTTATTGAAGTTCCCGTGGACTTGAGTCGGGTAATGTTTATCACCACCGCCAATGTGGCTCACACGATTCCGGCGCCCCTTCTCGACCGAATGGAAGTGATTACGCTTTCCGGCTATACGGAGGCCGAAAAGCTGGGCATTGCCCGAAAGCATTTATGGGAAAAGCAGCGTGCCGCGCACGGCTTGACCGTGGACCAAGTGCAGATCAGCGACAACGCCTTGGCGGTCATCATCCGCAACTATACTCGGGAAGCAGGAGTACGCCAGTTGGAGCGCCAGTTGGAGGCCATTTTGCGCAAGGTCGCGCGCGAGATCCTCAAGGGGACGGCAAAGACGCTGCCCTTGCGTATTAGTCAAAACCGGGTAACGCATTATTTGGGCCCAGCGCGGGTTCGGCACCAGGCCATGCTAGATGGATCGCTCGTCGGCACGGTGACCGGTCTGGCGGTGACTGAGGCGGGGGGAGACGTCATGCCCATTGAGGTCAGTGCGATGCCAGGCAAGGGGCGCTTGAGGTTGACGGGAAAGCTAGGCGACGTTATGCAAGAGTCCGCCCAGGCCGCCTTCAGTTATATTCGGGCCCACGCGGTCGATTTAGGAGTGGACAAGGACTTTCATGAACACGTCGATGTGCATGTGCATGTACCGGAGGGAGCCATCCCCAAAGACGGACCGTCTGCGGGAACGGCCATGGCCACCGCCATCATTTCTGCCTTAACGAAGACGCCGGTGGCATCGGATCTGGCCATGACGGGAGAAATCACCCTTCGCGGCCGGGTGTTGCCCGTGGGAGGGATCAAGGAGAAGACCTTGGCGGCCCATCGAGCGGGGATTCGGACCTTGGTACTGCCCGAGGACAATGAATCGGATCTCGAAGACATTCCCAAAAATGTGCTTCGCGATCTGTCTATCCATTTGGCCGACACGTTAGATAAGGTCCTGCATATCTCGTTAACCGCGGAGGGAATGCGTGAATAATAAGAAGACAGCGCCGTTGAAACCGGTCGTTGGAGCGTTGGTTGCGTCTGCCTTAGATCCGAGTGAAATGCCCGCGGGGACCTTGCCCGAATTCTGCTTCATGGGACGCTCGAACGCAGGCAAATCCTCGCTGATCAACGCCTTGGTTCGGCGAAAGATAGCCCACTCTAGCGCCAACCCAGGAAAAACGGTTCGCATTCATTTCTACCGCATGCTTTCGTGGTATTTGGTCGACTTGCCCGGTTTTGGGTACGCCAAGGTGTCCAAACAGGAGCGAGACCGGTTCGGCCAAGCCGTCGAGGCGTATTTGACCACCCGACAGGCGCTCTTAGGCGGCGTGCTCATCCAGGATTGCCGGCGCGATCCAGAGCCGGACGAGATGATGGTGGTCGAGTGGGCGCAGGCATCGAACCGATTTCTGGTGGTGGTGGCCAATAAGATGGATAAACTCAATCGCAGGGAGCAGGCCGAGCGTTTAGCGCGCTTGGAAGAGGTCTATCGGCGACCGGTCATGATGCTCTCGGCAAAGACCGGCGAGGGCCTGGATGCCGTGCGCGCGGCCGTCGTCGGATTAGGCCTAGCCCTACCGTAGCCAGCGATATCCCGTAGGCCGTCCAAAATCGATGGACGGTAGGATGCGGCCCGCGATGCGGTGTTGACGGTGCATTTGATTTATCAAAATTAACAGGAAGCCGGAGTGGGACACCACGGCCAACTGTTGCGGTTCGCGACGGTGGGCCTCGATGAGAGCCATGGCCTGGTCGGCCCTGGCTCGGCTAATCGCGGGCGATTCGGGTTGCAGTCCGCGAAACCAGGCGAGCCGTAGATAGGTCCACCACAGCTCGCCAGGCCAGCGTTGGTGCAGGAACCAGCTGGGATTGGCGGGCACTTGGATGGGTACTTCGCGTAGAATCGGATCGGTGATGATGGTGGCACCCTTGGCAAATAATTTGGCCGTTTCAAAGGCACGTGGCAAATCCGAAGCCAGAACCAGGTCGGGCTTCGGATAATCCTGGTAGCATAGGCGCAAACGCGCTGCCTCCTGCTCACTCAAGCCTGCCTGGTCGTACTCAGCAAGATAGTGGTTGAATTCTTCCCGGGTGATTCGCCCTGCATTAGTCGGGACATCCGGTTTCCCGTGCCGGATTATCCAGAGTGCCGCACCAGTGCCTTCTTGTGTCATAGAAAAACCCTACTGGATTTGGCGGTCGGGGTCAAGAAGACGGATGATCATCTTGTGTAGTCTGGTCAGCGAGCTCCTTTTCTTGGTACCAAATCCTTAGAGATGTCTAAAATGAAACAAAGACCGACCAGGGGCTCGATGTGTTCCCACTGTTTCCAATAGATACCCCCAGCTGGCGACAGGATTTGGCCGCGGCGACGTCGAAATTTGGCGAGCCGTACGCGGACAACTTGTGAGGTGAAGTCATCAATGGTCATTAGCCTGTCTGGAGTCGAAAAGAGAATTCGACCGCTGCGCAAAGCCGATTTGGCAATTTTAAGGCGTTGGGATGGCGATCCCGAATTGCAGCAGTTGACAGGTCGGAAATTTGATTCTGAAGAAGAGATGAGCCGCTGGTGGGAATCGATTGCTCGCGACCGATCTCGGTTGGCGGTGGCGATTGTGGACGATCTGGGGCGGTTAATCGGTGACATCGAACTAGAAAATGTGGCCTGGCGGGCGGGCGAGGCGGAATTGCGGATTGCTATCGGGGATAAGTCGTGTTGGAATCAGGGTTACGGGACGGAGGCCCTCGTGGAGATGGCCAGGATCGCTTTCGAGCATTTGCGCCTCGATTCCC
>JAJZZI010000065.1 GCA_021797635.1 Bacillota bacterium
GGGAAGGCCAGCTGGCCGAATCATTCTAAAGTGGACCCCGGTGTCAAGACAATTTTTTAGTCCTTTAAGTGTGAGACTGATAAGTCCCTCCTTTAATGTTTGAGATAGATGAGTAAACGGCGGGCCATTCGATCATCGGTTTGACTCAGACGTGATCATGCGATCTACCGCCGGACGAATGCGCGGAACGATGCCGTCCCCGCCCTTCTCCCTATCATTCCCGTTTGGTAATCTCCGGCCCCTTTGCCCGCGATAAGGTGGTCGGGACTGGCGTCGAAGGGCGGAGCGAGCGCGCCAACCGTTAGGATCGGGGGTCGTGCGGCGGTATTTCGTCCAGGACTTGCCGCGCCCAGCGCAGGAGGACCTCCCGCGGGTGTTGGTCGGTCAGGGCCAAGGCCTGGCTGACCAGAATCCAGTCGGACCGCCAACGAAAGGTGACATTGAGTTGGGGGTGCCAGAAGCGATACGTGGCCTGGCGGTCGCGGTGCGTCGGGTCCATGACATTACCTCCTTCTTGGATGCGATCGTCACTAGTGACGATGGATGGGGGGGATCGACCCCGCGGACCGAACCTCATCGGACGGAATCCGGTCCGACGGGGTCGGCGTAGACAGACGCGGGGGTCGCATACGCGAGCGATTGATGGAGCCGTTCGTGATTGTAAAACCTAAAGTACTGCGTTAATCCCCACTGCGCCGCCCGGGGGGTGTCGTAATCGTGGAGATAGACTTCCTCGTACTTGACGCTTCGCCAGAGTCGTTCGGTAAAGATGTTGTCGAGGGCCCGACCTTTGCCATCCATGCTAATCCGCACCTCCTGAGCTAAGAGCAAAGCCGTATACTGGGGACTGGTAAAATGGCTCCCTTGGTCGTGGTTCCAAATGGTGGGAACTGCGGTGGCGAGGGCCCGTTGCGCCGCGACCAGCACAAATGGCAGTTCCAGGGTTTCCGAGATCTCCCAGGCCACCACATAGCGCGAATACCAATCGATAATGGCCACGAGATAAAGCCAACCATGCCGCAAGCGGATATAGGTGATGTCGATCCCCCAGATGTGATTGGGATAGGCCGCCCTGACGTCCCGGAGTAAATACGGATAAATGGTGTGCCCGGGATGGGGCGTACTCGTGTGGGGTCCGGGAGCCAGACCCCAAATACCCATCTCCCGCATGTAGGTCTGAATGCGCTTTCGATTGACGGCATAGCCCTCGTGCTGTAACTGGGCGGTGATCCGGCGCGACCCATAAAAGGGGCGCTTGGTGTAGATTTCATCGATCCGGTGTTTGAGGGCGATTTCTAGGGGACCCGGCCCGACGGGCCGGTAATACAGACTGGTGCGGTTAAGCCCCAGCAAGTCCGTCTGAATTGTCAGAGGCAGCGCACCTCGGCCCCGGTCGAGCCAGGCTACCCGCTCAGCGCGAGAGAGGGTCGAGTCCAGATTTTTTTTTGAGCCACTCCAGTTGCGTGGTCAGTTTGCCGATCTGGGCATAGAGCTCGGCCAGTTGTTGCTCGTGGGCTTGGGCTTCCTGCTTGAGGGCCTCGGACTCGGTAAACAAATGCGGAAAGTTCTCGAGTGCTTGGCGCTTCCACCGATGCAATTGCCCGGGATGGACGCCGTGCTCGGCAGCGATTTGAGTCACCGTCTTTTCTTCCTTGAGCATCTCTAAGGTCACTTGGGCCTTGAATGTGGCGGTATGTCTTTTCATAGCGTGTCCAGTGTAACACTTGAGGGCCTCCCAGATTGTCTAGTTTTCTGGGACCACTATAATGGCATCCAGCACCTTCCGATGCGTCTCCGTCAGTCGTCCAGCGACCCTTACGGTGCCAAACTGTGTCGTGAAGGTGTCGTCCATGCCCCGCGGTTGTCCTCGCCGGAAGGTGGGCTGGAACGTTGGGACACGACTAATAATCGCCGGGGCGATGACGGGGCCGGCAGGCGGCCCTGTCACACGTGATCTTCCGCTCCTATTGGAGCCAGTCCGGAATTTTTTGCTCGTCTGCCTCGTCATGGATGTCCCCCTCCTGCGCGCCCTGTTTGACTCTTTTTCCGAAACTCCCTGGGTGGACCGTAATCCGTGCCTGTAGCGGCTCAATTCGGCCCCACGCGGCGTTCAGGGCCATCGGTACCACCGTCCCCACGCCTCCGTACTCCCGATTTTTGAGGACGAACGCTTCCAGCAAGATCCACTCGTCTTCGGCCGGGTGCTCATGCCGCACACTGAGCATGCCGCTCTGCCGGCCCATTTCCAGAGCGTCCGGATCCCACGATGCGTAAGTTTTCGAGTGCGCGACGCCGGCATTGCTCTGGGCCGTCAGTTGCGCCCCGCTCATCGTTTCGTTTCGGAGCCCCAAAACCAACCCCGCGTTTTGCTCGATCCGCCCGCTTTCCCGGAGTTGCAACAGATCAGGCACCCAACCGGAACTTTTGGATACAGTGCGGTTGAACTGGGCGGCCGCTAAGACCGGAACGCCCGCCCGCATGCCCCATCGGCGCAACTCGCGGGCAATCCAGCCAATTTCCAGTTCGCGATTCCGGCTGAGTCGGTCAGCCCACGGATGATCGTCGGAGACGGCGGGGAGCTCTTGCAAGTAGTCGATCACAACTGCTAGGAGGCCGTCCGGGCGGGCGGCCAGCCGGTCGGCGACCTCCAACAGCTCAACCGCAGTGGTATCCTCGTCCATGATCACCAGGCGCTCCGCTACCGAGTCAAACGCTTGCCGGGCCTGCTCAAGCTCCGGGACCAACGCACCTTGCCGGCTGGGAGTTTGTTTGATGTCTTCGATCACCTGCCACATGGTCATTTTCGCGGCTTGGGCCATAATTTTCGCCCACAGCTTCGGCCGCGGCGTTTCTGCGGACCAAACGAGGATGTTGCCCGAATACTGCGGGCCCAACAGCCACTCGGCCACTTGGGCCATCAGAAATGTCGTCTTTCCCGCACTGGTGGGGGCCGCAATAATGCTCAGCCCCGGCTGATAGGCGATAAGCGGCTGCACGCCTTGGAGAGCCGCTAATGCCGGGATACCCGGGGGCACCTGCGCGATATCGGCCCAAATCTCCACCATGGTCTGACCCTTGAGTGGTGGCTTGGGTTGATTTTTGCGAATGATCGCCGCATGCCGTGGCGGGGCCGCGGCACCGTCTGCTGATGCGGTTGCCGTGGCCCGTGGCCGGGCGTCGTCGATGAGCGTGACGACGTTACTCCGAGGCCGCGACTGTGGGGGATTGCCCGCTTCGGCCGCTTGGTGGCCGGCAGGGGGATTGCTGGGGTTGTGCGTGTCGTCTGTCGTCATGAAGATACCTCCTATGTCATCCCGAGAGTGAGTCGGCCATGCTATCGGCGGCCGAGCACCCTGTGGGACTGTTGTCGACCGCCTCGCCAAAATCAGGCACCAGTCCCCGTCGTTGAGGCGTGAAGATACAGGCCCTTGGGTATCGGGGCCTAAATCTTGAAGGGTTAAACGGACGGGGCCGCCTCATCCCGGAGACGGGAACCAGGATGTTTCTGCGGCCCATGTCTGCGGCCCGCCGGTCTACCCGGCAGATCGGACTATTTTTTTATGAGGTCGCTTTTAGGAATGTCGAAAATCGTGCTGGAGTGCCGTGGGGCATTCAGGGATTTCGTGAAGCGTCGCGGAACGCATTGGAGAATGGCGTGGAATTTCCTGCGGCCCGTCGTGCGGCCCGCGGGGCCATCACTGCTTCTTTTTGACGCGCCTGAGCGCAAAATAAAAAACCCGCAAATCATTGCGGAACTTGATTTTGGCGGGAGTATGTGGGAATCGAACCCACCGCCGACTTCTAAAGCCGGCCATTGGATTTGAAGTCCAAGGAAGGCACCAAGCCCCCTCCTACCCCCGCTTCACGGTAATTTTACGGATTTTGCGCGACGCTGTCAAAAACCTTTCCTTGCTCTTCGAGCGAAAGCCTCGCTTTGACCCATTGGTCATCCGTGGGCGCATAAATTCCCGTCGAAAGATAGCGCTCACCAGAATCGGCAAAGATAAGCACCATGCGCTTTCCCTGGTATGCCCCGGACTCTGCCAGACTTTCTGCGGCCCGATAGACCGCGCCCGAAGAAATCCCGACTAAAAGTCCTTCCGTTCTCGGAAGGATCTGGACGGCCGCTAACGCCTCGTCGTCGTCCACATCAATAACCATGTCAACGACGCTGGAATCGTACACCCCAGGGATAAATCCCGCGCCGATGCCCTGAATCTTATGGGCACCCGCGGGTTTCCCGTTTAGCACGGCCGAGGTTTTGGGTTCCACCGCGACCACCTGAATGGCCGGATTCATTCCCTTGAGAAAGCGACCCGTTCCGGTGATGGTGCCCCCCGTACCCACTCCAGCTAAGAACACGTCAATTTGACCGTCGGTGGCCTGCCAAATCTCGGGTCCGGTAGTCTTTTCATGGACCTCCGGATTGGCGGGATTCTCATGCTGACGCAACATCAAGCCTTCGGGCATCACTTCGGCTAAGGCTTTAGCCCGCAAAATCGCCCCCGGCGTCCGTTCGGCCTGGGGTGTTTCAATCACGGTCGCGCCGTACGCCCAAAATAACTGCTTTCGTTCCATGCTTTGCCCTTTGGGCATAAACACCACCAAGGGCAGATGCAGTTCAGCGCACACCATAGCCAAGGCGATCCCCGTGTTTCCGGAGGTCGCCTCAATGATCACCGTGTCGGCATGGATGAGTCCGCGGGACTTAGCATCTGCCACCAAGGACCAGGCCGTACGATCCTTAATCGAACCGCCTGGGTTAAAGGCTTCCAACTTCGCCAACACCTCTAACTGATACCGTTCAGAGATTTGCTCCAAACGCACCAGCGGGGTCTGGCCAATCAGCCGCTCCAACTTTGCCATTGCTCGCTCCTTTAGATGAGGCTGGCGAGCGATCTCAGTCCTTGGACACAGTGTCGTCCTTCGTCACCATTTGAGCGGGTATCTCGTGGCCACTGTCCCTAGCGCTCATCGCCTGCTTAAATTCACGAATACTTCGGCCGAGTCCGGCCCCGATTTCTGGAAGCTTGTTCGGTCCAAACACCAACAACGCTACAATTAGTAGCAATAAAATGTGGACCGGAGACAAAAGATCCATCATCGTCCCTTCTTTCCGCAGGGAGAACTAAAGCCTCTCGTCGTATCGCACTGCCGATAGTATAGCATGATTTGGCTTAGCGATGCCGCTCTGACTGGCGGCTGAGCATGGCCTGATGCGCTCTATACTCCCATTCATCGTTCAGATCCGCCATGAACGCGTCTTGGATTTCCGCATAGCGTAGGGCCCAGGAAATGAGCCGATCCGCCAAATGGGGGTTCTTCGGCAACAATGATCCGTGCAGATAGGTGCCAACCACATGGTTTCTCACGACGCCTTCGCTTCCATCCACGCCGTTGTTGCCCGATCCCGTGCTTACCCGGGCCAAAGGCGTGGCATCAGGCCCGAGATAGGTCACGCCCCCATGGTTTTCAAAGCCGACCAGCGTAGCCAAAGAAAGGTCGAGCCCCTCCACCTGGCAGACCACGTCGCCAATCTTGCGTTCTGCGCCTGGCTCAGTCCGAACGTCAAAGTAACCGACCCCCGGCAAGATGGTTTGGTTAGTCGTTACGTACTCTTTGCCGAGCAACTGATAGGCCCCGCAGATCGCCAACATGGGCAGGCCGTTTTCAAATCGCTTAAGCAGCTGGTCCGCGCGGGCTCGAAAATCATCAGCGATGAGCACTTGATGGGAATCCTCGCCGCCACCCATAAAAACCAGGGAAATGCGATCCCAATCCACCTCCGCGCCCACTTCAATGGGAACCACTTCTACGTCCAATCCCCGCCATTTCAGCCGTCGCAGCAAAGTGAGAACGTTTCCACGGTCGCCATAAAGGTTCATCTGTCCGGGGTACAGATGGCCAATTCTCAGCGCGCTCTCCATGCTAGAGCCATCTCCCGGTGACCAAAACCAGAACCATCGCGCCCACGCAGCCAAAAAGCACGGTCACTCGAATCATTACGCTGACGGCCAGCAAGATCATGGAGGGATCTAACGTGCGTTCCATGCGCCCAACGGGACGAACTAAACTGACCACGCCATCGGTGAGCCGAGGACCTCCAAGCCGTATCCCCAGCGTTCCAGCCATCGCCGCTTGCGAAAGCCCGTAGCCTCTGAACGGAAATTTAAAGTCGCCACGCATCGATTCCCAGGCCGCGCGGAAGCGGCCTTCGGTACCGGCGACGGCAAAAATCGCCCAACCGGTGAGCACATCAGGCACCGCTCGCGCCACGCGATAGGCCGAGTGGGCCACAGGGTAAAAAGACCCACCGCGAGGGTCCTTGTGTGCTGTCCAGTCGGCTGCATAAAGCCCCTTATAGAGCCAGAGGAAGGCCGGACCGCCGATCAGGGCAAATAGCAAGGGGGCCACAATGTGCTGCGCCAAGTTGTCCACCACGGACTCGACCGTGCTCCGCACCATTTCTCTGGGGCTCTGGCGGCCCATGCTGTGTCCTAACATCTGAGCCAATTCCACGCGCGATTCTTCGGCGTGTCCCGTGACTAACGTCTGATAGATGGACAAGGTCTTGACCACCAGGTTTCGCGTAGAAAAACCCCAGTACGTAAACAGTACAATGGCGAAGCGAAAAAGCCACACCGACACCCACTCGCTGGCCACCAAGCAGGCGGTCGTTCCCAAAAAGGCTGCCAGCACCACCAAGCTAAGCCACACACTGGCACCGAGGGGACCCATTCGCCCTAAAGGACCTTTTAAGAGGTCGGCCCCTTGACTGATCCAATGCAAAGGATGGTAACGCCAAAACAGATCACCTAGGCAAAAATCCAAGACGGCCCCCAGGAGGATCCAAGCTGGCTGGTCAAACCCGGACCAGGCTATCGCGCAACGACTCGCCCATATCATTCGATCTCACCTCAGTGAGACGGATTATTCGCGATGCAGGGCCCTGCTTCCTGCATCGCAGCTAGGAAGTTTCCAAGGAGTCGTAGGTGAAAATTCTCCGTCTTGGCATCAAACGTCAATTCTTCGTGTGACCCACTTACCAACGGATAGGGCCACGATGAGCAAGGCTGGTCTTCCCTTCCGCCAAATGCTGCCCGAAAAGCCCTGCAGCCGACGCTCGCGCCGCGGCCGTGGTCCGAATCTTGGTGGCATTTCGTTTGACCCGGGTGTCGTGTCGGTTCCCTGACACGGTGCCCTTGCCCCCTTTACCAGCTTGACTCTTACCGGTAGTCACCGTCTTTTTCACCTTATGGCCAGCGTGCTTTAGCTTCTTGGTGCTCTTGCGAGCGACCTTTTTAGTTTTTCGAGCCGCCTTCTTAACCGCTGGTTTTGCCTTCGAGACGGTCTTGCGGGCACTATTCGTGGCCTGGTGTCCCGCCTTGCTGGCGTTGGGTCCAAGCGCATTGGCTCCGCATCCCGCCGCCAAGGCTAGCACTCCTAAAGCCGTCGCCACCACATATCCGCGATATCCTTTCATCGTTGTCACTCCCTTATCAAACGCTCTCGACGCCGCTTGCTTGGCTAAAGCATTCCCTGGCTAAGCCAGCCTATTCCCATCAATTCCTTAGGCTCGGCCGTGCCAATTACGGACAAAAGGGTATAATAGCTGGTAAATCGCCTAGAGAAACGAGGGGTATGTTAGTGGATGCCACCCAGTTGGACGTTGGTCTCGACCAAGATCTACGATCGCACGTTCAACACCATCACATCACTGAGGGACGCCTGTTCGGAATGGTTTCGCAACCGAACCTGACCACCGACGAGCGCATGCAACTGCTTCGCGCTGGCTGGACGGCTCGAAATTTTGTTGATGCTCCCGTTATGGAGCCACCCATGTTAGACGTGAAATGGGACGACCTCGAACACCGACACCGAGATCTCACGTTGCATCGCGTGCACCATCGCTTACCCGAGAACACGGCCTGGGCGGGCAATCGCTTGGCCATCTTGGAGGAGATGCTGGCCTCGGCATGGGACGCCAAAGAAGAGGAACTACGCACCCTTCTGGCGGCCTTTGCCTATGCCTCGGTCTGGAACGAACCTAAAAGCGAAGCGGAACAGCCTGTCAGCGCCTTCGAAACCTTCTTTTTCTATTCCGAGCGGCTGAAAAATACCATGTCGCATATTCTCGAAGAAGGAATCATCCCACCGGATGATGACGACGAATTTTGGCTAATGCTCGACGTTTTAGTCAACGATTGAGAAAACAGGCCATCAGCAGTTCGTCAACCAATTCTCCCTGCACACGGAATTGCCCCACGCGAATGCCTTCCAATTGGTAACCCGCTTTGCGATAGAGGCGAATCGCGCCTTCATTGCTGGAAAACACGGACAGGCACATCTTTTCTATGCCCACGTCCGCTGCCCAGCGGTGAGCTTCTTGGAGCAGGCCGGTACCGATGCCAAGCCCTCGATATGAGGGTAAAATGGCCATGGCCACGGTGCCCGTATGGGCGTTCTTGGCCAACCCGCCGCGGACCACCTCGAGAGAGCCGACGACCGCCCCAAAGTAGTCGCCGACCAAAATGCGTTGGGCATGGTCGACCATGCCTTCGAGTATTCGACGCTGGTCGGCAACGTTCCAGGATGCAGCGTCGTTGGCGATGTATTTGCCCTCGGCGCCTACGACGTCCAAAATATTGAGCAATTGCACGGCGTCGGCGGGCCGCGCTCTTCGAATCATCCAACCGCGGTCCACGCTGGTCATATCGGCATTCATGTCGATCCCTCCACCCACTGCTCTCGTGATAGCACCTCCATTCGGCATAACCTGGCCAATGTCCTCTTTGTTCGTCATGCGCTTGTCGCCGCCGCACTGGCCGGATCGTCTGAATCGCCTCGACACGGACCAGTCCGGAGCGAGGAATCAGCCGTTGTGTGACTCCCGTGGCACTACGCCAACTCAAGCGCAAGGAACGGCCTAACCAATCGAGTCGGTCCGCTCCAAATTGCCCATGGACGGTCGTGACGTGCCACCGTCGGTGTCTAGTGTCCGAATGTCTCACGGAAGATAGCCTCCGCGTAGCCTCGGGCTTGGGCAAACGAAATTCGCGGTGGCATCGGCTTTTCGTCGGGGTCGGTGGCAATGTCGACCACGCTTGGCGATCGCGAGGCAATGGCCTGTCGTAGCGCGTCTTCAACCTCCTCTGCGCGATCCACTCGAAAACCCTTGCCTCCCGAATTTTCGGCAAAGCTGGCAAAGTCGGGGTTCCACAGGTGCGTGCCAAACTCCGGCAAGCCGTGCACTTCTTGTTCAAACTTAATCATGCCTAGGCGTTGGTTGTTAAACACGACGACCACAATCGGGGCATCATATTTGATGGCGGTGACAAAATCCGCCATGAGCATGGCAAAACCCCCGTCGCCCACGGCGGCGATCGATTGTCGTCCAGGCTCGGCCAGCTTGGCCGCTATCGCCGCGGGCATTCCAAATCCCATTGATCCCAGCCACGACGAGACGAGCCAACCGTGGTCGCGAATGCGAAAGTTGCGGGCCATCCATACGAGCGAATTGCCCACGTCAATAGCGATATTGGCATCTTGATCGACGACGTGCGAAAGGCGGTCTGCCACCCACTGGGGGTGTACGCCGTGGCCCGTGTGCACTCGCGCCTTGGCCTGTTCATCGATCCATTGGAACCAGCGAAGGCGTTCGGCATGGAGTTTGTCCGCCCAAGCATCTTTAGGACGCGCTTGAATGGCTTT
This sequence comes from Bacillota bacterium, assembly GCA_021797635.1. Lineage (GTDB taxonomy): Bacteria > Bacillota > Sulfobacillia > Sulfobacillales > Sulfobacillaceae > JAJZZI01. The sequence goes on from JAJZZI010000065.1 coordinate 9,712, forward strand.
AGCCAAAAGCCTCAGCGTCGGATCCGCACTCCCCACTAAACCCACGTCCACCGGATATCGCTTGCCAATTTGACTCGCTTCCCAGTCAATCTGAATCACCTGGGCGCCTTTAGGCAGAAATTCCAAATAGGGATAGGAGGTGCCTATCATGATGCAGAGATCGGCATGCTCCATGGCCGTATGCGCGGGTTTCGCTCCCAAAAGGCCAAGCCCTCCGAGAGCCAGGGGATGCTCATCGGCAATGACCCCTTTGCCGGGAAGGGTGTTGACCACGGGGATGGACCCCTTCTCCGCCAGCGCCAGCACGGCCGCTCGCGATGAACGAGCCCCCTTGCCCGCCAAAATCACTGGGCGCTGGGCGCTGTCAATTCGTTTGCTAGCCTCAGCCAAGAAGGCCGTGGTAGGCACGCTCTCCATGTCTCGCCGTACTACCGCATAACTGACCGCTGGCGTGTGAACCCTTTGCGAGGGTACCTCAAAGGGAAAACTAAGGTGTGCGACCCCGCGTTTGGCCACCGCCGTCCGGCAGGCCTGTGCGACCATCGTGGCCACCTGGCTGGCATCGGCCACTTGATAGTCGTACACCGCCACGTCCTCAAACAGATGAATCAAGTCCACTTCCTGAAAATAGTCGGTTCCAATATAGGGAAGACCCACCTGACCGGTCAGCGCAAGCACCGGAGCGTGATCCATCTTGGCATCATAGAGCCCATTTAAAAGGTGAATGGCCCCGGGCCCTGCCGTACCCATGCACACCCCCAAGCGCCCGGTCTTCTTGGCATAGGCCGAAGCCATGAAGGCCCCCGCCTCTTCATGACGCACTTGGATAAAGCGAATGCGGCGGTCTCGCCTGAGGGAATCTAGGAGCGGATCGATAGAATCTCCCGGAATGCCAAAGACGTACTCCACCCCATGTTCTACCAACGTATCCCATAAGACTTCGGCCGCCGTTCTGGCCACCCGCCTCACCTCCGCCGTTAGTATTGCGGAAGGGGTGGAACTTTATGTCGCGCTTTGCCAGAGGTCCCACAAAAACTCGTGGACAATCGCGCCCATGCCAGCCTGATCCACTAAAAAGGAATCATGACCATAGGAACTTTGTAACAAGCGATAGCGTGCCGGTACTCCCTGAACTTGCAGCCAATCGACGTCACCTCGTATCTCTTCGGGCAGGTAAAGCATGTCACTAGAGATACCCACCAGGGTCGTCGGCACAGAAGTCATGGCCGACCAGTCGCGGTGGCGCAGATCTTCTTGATCGAGGGCCTGGCTAAGTCCGAGATAGGTATTGGCATCGAAGCGGCGAACCAGCTTATCGCCTTGATGGCGCAAGTATGAACTCACGCGAAATTCCTGTGGACGGTCGGGTTGATAGCTGCGGCCAAATTTCCTGGCCATGGCTTCAGGGCTTTGGTAAGAGATCATGTCCGCCATCCGAGCCAAGGCTAGGCCTTGCTTAGGACCGCGCTTATCATAGTAGTCGCCTCCTAAAAAGCCAGGGTCCTGGCGAATGGCCGTGCGGCTTACCGTATGATAGGCGATGGCCCAGGGACCGTGGCAAATGGGAGACCCAATCGCCATCACCCCGCGGACGTTCATGCCGAACTCTAGGGCGTAGGCCAAAGCCATCATGCCTCCCATGGACCCTCCAATCAAGACCACCGGGCCCAGGTCCAACTCCTCCACCAAGCGGTGCAGTGCGCGAACCATATCGTTTAGCGAGAGCCTCGGGAAACGACTGCCCCATGGCCTGCCATCGGCGTGGGTACTCGCCGGTCCTAAGCTGCCCATCGCGCCGCCCAGCACATTGGCGGAGACAACGTGATAGTGGTCTGGGTCAATGGCTTTACCCGGCCCTACCACGCCGGACCACCAGGCCGCGTGATCGTCTGGCGTGGAAGCGGCCACGTGGCTATCCCCGGTCAACGCATGCAAGACCATCACGGTAGGACCTCGCCCCCGAATTCCCCACTCCTCAAAGGCCAACACCCACGGGTCCAAGGCGCTACCCTCGTCTAATCGCAATGGATCATCGAAGAGCGCAAACCGCAGGCCTGGCCAAGGAAATCCTACCTCCCGCTGCCAAGGCATGATACGATCAGGATAGACGTCGCTGATTTTCATCGTGTTCTCATGCTACCAAGGACGGGCTGTAAAGGCAACGCGTCCATGCTCGAGGGAACGGAATTGACGGCCTAGGCAGACCCGTCTACACTGCCTCTATGGGCTCGCTGATAGAGTGAAGCAATTGATGAAAGAGAGGCCGTAGGCAAATGAAACATCTCGTTGCCATTGGGGCAGGCAACCTCACTAAAAGCTTTATGGTAGGCTGGACGCCCTACCTGGAGCCACTCCATATGAAACTTTCCGTCCTTGCTCGATCGGAAGCCTATCGCGAACGGGGCTGGCATAAAGACCTTATCGCCCCGACCTTGGATCCCGAAGTGCTGACCGACGCCTGCGTCGTCTTGTTGGCCGTCAAACCCAAAGATAGGGCGCGCGCGCTCCAGCAAATTCACGCCTATGCCCCTTCCCATAGTTTGATCGTATCCGTGCTTGCCGGAATCCCGATAAGCTCCTTGAAGGCTGCCCTTCCCGGCTATGCGATCGTGCGAGCCATGCCCAACGTCGCCGTAGCCACGGGCTTGGGCACGACCGTAGTGGTCGAGTCAGAGGATCTAGGCCACCCCGCCTGGCCCTGGATGAGGCAGGCGCTGGAACAGCTCGGTCGCGTGGTGGTCATTAAGGAAGCACTCATCGATGCCGCCACAGCCATTTCAGGCAGCGGACCCGCCTACGTGTATCTACTCTTGCAAGCCCTGATCGATGCCAGCCAGGCCATGGGCCTACCGGGCCCGATGGCCCGCGAGCTCGCCGTACATACGGTACGCGGCGCGGCGGAAGTGGCAGGGAGCAATCCCGACGTTTCTTTATCGGAACTAACCGCTTGGGTAGCCT
>JAJZZI010000081.1 GCA_021797635.1 Bacillota bacterium
CATGGGGCTTGACCCCACCCGTATTCGCGGTAAAGCTCACCTCTTGGCTATCGCCTAAGAAGGGGAATGCGCGGGTATTATGTTCAATTAGGGCTCGGGGACTTTTCCAGCTCCGCGATAAAAAACCCATCCATGCCTAAATCCCCGGGAACAAGCGAAAGCATGCCCTCCTCGACCCGACATTTCAAGGGTTCACTAGGCATGCGCTCGCTTAGAGAACCTAAGTGGGCCCGCGGCAGGTGGGAAAGTGCCCACGCCATTTGATCGACCGTTTCTTCAGGTTCCACGGAACACGTACTATAGACCATTTTCCCCCCAGGCGCCAGGGCCTGCCAGGCGGCCTCTAACAAAGTTTGCTGCAGGGCCACCAGCCCCACCAGATCCTCAGGTCGTTTGGACCATCTGGCATCGACCCGTCGGCGCAGCACGCCCAAGCCTGAACAGGGCGCGTCTAAAATGATGCGATGATACCTTTGACCCTGAGCTTGCACAAAGTGACGAGCGTCATCGTGCACGGCCGTCAGTCGGTCGACCAGGCCCAGCCGCTGGGCATTAGCTGAAAGGCCTCGTAGTCGCGCATGGGAGCGATCGACCGCGACCACCGACGCCTCCGGCCAGCGTTCCAAAAGATGGGTAGATTTTCCGCCTAAGCCGCAGGCCAGATCAAGTACCATATGGTCCGTCGCCGGCTCCGCCAGGGCCCAAGCCACCAACATGCCACTTTCATCCTGGACGGATACTTCCCCGCGCACATAAGGCGCAAAGTGCTCCAGCCACAGTGACCCCGTGACCCGCACCGCCTCCGGCAGGTATTCCGAGGGCGAAGCCTCCACCGCTTGCGCTGCTAAGGCATGCAATACCGCCTGACGGCTAGTACGCAACTGGTTGACGCGCAGGGTGAGCGGAGGAATCTCGTTATCCGCCATTAAAATCGCTTCGACCTCTTCACCATAGCGCTTGCGCCAGCGCTCCACCAACCAATCAGGGTGGGAGTAGGCCACCGCCAACGAGAGTTGCTGCGGGCGATGCCCCATAGCCCGGCGCAGAACGGCGTTAACTAGCCGCTGAGCCTTGGGCTGAACCGCTTTCGTTAATTCTACCGCGGCATGCACGATGGCGTAGTCGGGCACCCGGTCCAAGAACCCCAACTGAAAAAATGCCATGCGCAAGATATCTTCGACCTCAGGATCCAGTTTACTACGGACCCAGGGAGCCATCCAGGCATCTAAGTAGCGACGGTGGCGAAGCACTCCGTAACAGATTTGCGTGACCAGTTGCCGATCCCGACCAGAAATTCTACCTGAGTGCTCAGCGAGGGCCTCGTTGATGGGCTTGCCCTGGGCCACGCGGCGAAGAATCCAATAGGCCTCCGTTCTGGCCGGCCCAGCGCCCATCATGTCAGCCATTTTGGCGTCTCTCCGCGCAGGCCACGGCAAAATGCGCCCGGCGTCATCCACGACTTACCTTGGGGTTGAATGCTGGTTAGCACTAGCATATCCTGGCCACATCCCACCATCCACGCATCTCCTCGGGAAATAATGCTCCCCGGCTCCACGTTCCCGGGCTCGATTCCGGGAGGAGCCAAGCGAATTCGCTGGCTGCCCCACATAGTATAGGCCCCGGGAGTGTCGCTCATGCTGCGAATCCGTCGGGCCTCTGCCTGAGCCGAACGGTGCCAGTCCACTCGTTGCATCGCTTTACTAAATTTCGGGGCATACGTTACCCCCTCCTCAGGCTGAGCGTGGCTGGGCAGACTCAACAGTTCTGGCCACACCTCGGTAAGCAAATCTCCCGCCAAGAGGCCCAGTCGCTGACTCAACCCGGTAAAGGTCTCTTGTCCCACCTCGACTTCGCGCTTGGCCAACACCGGACCCTCATCGACGCCCAGAGCCATTTCCATCAGACTCACCCCCGTGCTCACATCTCCCTGATAAATGGCCCAAGCAATCGGATTGGGTCCACGCCAGCGCGGCAACAGCGAGGCATGCAGATTGACGCTGCGTTTAGGCAGGGCCAAGAGCCATGCAGGAAGAATTCTTCCGAAGGCGGCAGTAATCCCGACGTCCGGGGCAAACTCCCGCCACTCGGTGGCAAGGTCACGTAAACGATGGGGGCGATCCAGCCGAAGACCCTCTTGCAACGCATACTGGCTGAGGGCAGATGGCTGGATCCGGTAATGTCGCCCCTTTTGTTTATCAGGTTGACTCACGACCCGAATATCGCGATCGTCAACCACCGTGCGAAGCTTTCGCAACACGTCCACGGCGTAGTCCGGCGTCCCCATAAACAACACGCGCATATTGGTTTACTCTCCCTTAACCACCTTGGTCGTGGTGGTGAGCCTGAGAATGGGACCCGCCACAGACGCTCTCCTGGGCACCATCCCCTTCATGGTCCCACCCTACAACATAAAGTAAGGATCGACGGTAATTTGCACGTCCGACCGATCCCGCAGCATTTCCGCCACCTGCCTTAAGGCCCCGCTAGCGGGAAGCGTGGCTTTGAGCAAAACATGAAAGCGATAATGTTGGCGAACCCGGGCCAGCGGAGCCGGAGCGGGTCCAAGAATTTGAACATCGTCGAGCAGCACACTACGGATCATGCTGGCCACCTCTTGAGCCCCCGCAGCTGCCCGTTTAAGCTCAGGTGAGCGCACCTCCAGCAACCACAATTGCGAAAAGGGGGGATAGCCCGCCTGTTGGCGAAAGCCAATCTCCTCTTGAAAGAATCCCTCATAATTGGCCTCGAGAGCGTAACGAATGGCATAATGCTCGGGATTATACGTTTGTACCACGACCTGGCCCGGTGCCTCTCCTCGACCCGCTCGCCCCGCCGCCTGGACCAGTAATTGAAATGTACGCTCACTGCTGCGAAAATCCGGAAAATTTAGCGCCACGTCAGCCGCCAAAATGCCCACCAACGTGACCATCGGCCAATCCATGCCTTTCGCAATCATCTGTGTGCCCACTAAAATGTCGGCACCGTGACTGGAAAATGTCTTCCACAATCGCTCGTGACTTGCCCGCCCGCTTAAACTGTCGCGGTCTGCCCGGAGCACGCGCGCTTGGGGCCAAATGCGGGCGACCGCTTCCACCACGCGCTCCGTCCCCGCACCGAAATAGCGAATCCTCGGGCTGTCGCACGCCGGGCACCGTGGCGGCGGGCTGCCTTCAAAGAAGCAGTAGTGACAGCTGATTCGATTCGACTCCTGATGATAGGTTAGCGTCACCTCGCAATGCGGACAACGCAGCGCCTGGCCGCAGTCACGGCAAAAGATGTAGGTCGCATAGCCGCGTCGGTTCAAAAACAAGATCACCTGCTGGTGACGCGAAAGCGCCTCCGTGATGGCCTCCATAAGCCTCCGGCTGAACATCTCATGATTGCCCTGCTTAAGCTCCTTACGCATGTCCACCGCGCTTACATGGGGCAGGCTCCGCTGGTTGGCCCTTTTGGTTAAGGTCAGCCAGCCAATTTCGCCCTTTCGGGCCCGGTAAGCTGTTTCTAGCGAAGGCGTGGCACTGCCAAGAATGAGCTGAGCTCCCTCCAGGCGTGCCCGTTCTTCAGCCACCTCCCGAGCATGGTAGCGAGGATGCTCATCTTGCTTGTAGGTCGTTTCGTGTTCTTCGTCTAACACCATCAAGCCCAGCTGCGGAAATGGCAAAAACACCGCCGAACGAACCCCTACCACGACCTGATAGATTCCCTGGCGCACGCCATTCCACGTACTTACGCGCTCACCGGCTGAAAGACCAGAATGCCATACGGCCACCCTCTGGCCAAAACGCAGTTGGAATCGCGACACCGTTTGCGGCGTGAGTGCAATTTCGGGCACCATCACCAAGGCCTGGCGCCCTTGATCAAGCTCGGCCGCAATACAATCGAGATAGACTTCCGTCTTACCCGAGCCGGTGACCCCTTCCAGCAACCACCTGCCCGTTCCCTGAGAAAGGGTTTGTACCGCTCTGGCTTGTTCCGAATTAAGCTCGGGTCCGGACGGGATGGGGGCGAGCTCGGGCGGGCCCATTGGCTTGGCTCCTTGGGACTTGCGCAACTGCAGCCATGGCCCCTCGCTATGGGGAAAGGCCGCCAGCACCTCTTCCTTGGTGCTACCGACGTGCTCCACTAACCATTGAAAAATCTCTTGTTGGCGGTGGGCTCGAGCAGAAGGTGCCACCCCCGCCTGCCAGCGCATGGGCTCGGGCGCACGTCCCGCTAGGCCTTGTCTCACTCCCGGTGGTATCATGGCCCGAACCGTTTGGCCGATAAAGCAGAGATAGCGCTCGCTCATCCATAAGGCCAAGCTCGCCAGGGCTGGCGTCAACGCGGGGTGGTCGTCTAAAACACGCGATACCGTCTTTAGGTCCGAAAACTCTGCCGCATCCACATCTCGTTCGGCTAAAATGATCCCCGTGGCAGACGCCCGGCCGAGGGGCACGGCCACCCGATAACCGATTTTCGGCGAAACCCCGTCTAGGGGACCAGGCAAATAGCTCCACAACCGATCGAGTCCGCCCACGCCGCGCTCGATGGCGACGTCCACCACCATGGTCATGCCCGGCTCACACAGTCACGATCGGATCGGCCACGCGGTCTAAGATGGCCTTAGCCGTCGCTTCCTTGCCTTCGACCAGGGCTTCGACCCCCCTCGGGCCAATAATGGTAGCGTGGTAGGGAAGGTTGGCAAACCCCAGGTCAAAGCCTACCGGATTCGCCACCACCCAATCCAAGCCCTTTTCCCTCAGCTTGCGCTGACCCGATTGCACTAAATTATCCGTCTCCGCGGCAAAGCCAATCACTTTGGTGGTTTTTTGCTTGTGCCGGACCAGTTCCCGTAAAACGTCCGGCGTGCGTTCCATTTCCCACACCAGCCCAATATCTTCTTTATGCGCCTTGAGGGGAAGCACTTCTTTGGGTCGAAAGTCCGAGACTGCGGCCGTCGCGACCACGACATCGACCGAATCGAGGCAGTCGAGACAGGCCGCCAACATGTCTTGGCCACTTACCGCACGGCGAATGCGGGCGTCGGCCAGTCCCGGGGAGTTCACCTCGACGCCAGGCCCTACAACTAGGTTCACGCTGGCTCCACGATGTAGAGCCTGACGGGCTAGCAGCAATCCTATCGTTCCGGTCGAGGGATTGGTCAAGAGGCGCACGGGATCAAAGTATTCCCAAGTCGCTCCTGCCGTAACTAAAATGGAGCGTCCCTGCAAGTCTTTCGGGGTTCGTATGGCAACCAAGGCATCCATAATTTCGTCGGGCTCGGCCAACCGACCCTCGCCGGTTCGACCCGATGCCATGCGACCATATTTCGGACCGACAAAAACTACCCCATCTCGCCTCAACTGCGCAACATTGCGCGCCACCGCGGGGTGGGCCCACATTTCCGCTTCCATCGCGGGTGCAAATAGCTTCGGTCCATCAAATCCCAGATAGACCAGTCCCAAAAGATCGTCCGAGCGGCCTGAGGCGCTGCGGGCCAGCAAATCCGCCGTCACGGGCGCATACAGCAGCGCCTCGGCCCAATGGGCTAAACTTACGTGACCTAACGGACCAATGGGATCGGCATCCGACGAAAGCGCCACCGTTCGCTGGGTCAACGAGGAAAAGGTCAAAGGTTGGACGAACTTCGTGGCGGACGCGGTCATGATGACCTGCACTTCATGTCCCTGTTGAACCAAACGGCTGGCTAGAAACGCTGCCTTATAGGCAGCGATGCCGCCGCTGACCCCGAGAATGATGCGCATGACCTACTTAATGCCGACAGAAGGCACCCAGATTTTAATATCCCCTGCCTTAAGCTCCTCCAAAGCAATGGTTACCGGTTTCATGGCTAGACCTTCGCGAAAGGGAGGCTCCCCGTCCATAATCGCCCGCCCCCGTTTAGCGGCTGCCACCACTAAGGCATACTTGCTTTCCGTCTGTTGCCGAATCTGCTCCAATCCAAAGCGCTCGCTCACGCACTACCTTCCCCCTACTCTTCGTCTCCGCTTTCCCTTTGGGTGTCCTCATCATCATCGTCGTCCTCGTCGGGTTCGGCGCCCGCTTGCGGCACATCCCGACTAGCTAAGCGGTTAGCCACCGTCTCCGGCTGCACCGCCGATAAAATGACGTGGTCGCTATCGGTAATAATGACAGCACGCGTACGCCGCCCGTAAGTAGCGTCGATGAGCACGCCTCGGTCCCGCGCTTCCGTGATGATTCGCTTAATCGGAGCCGAGTCAGGACTCACGATAGCCACAATGCGATGGGCAGACACAATGTTGCCAAACCCGATATTAACCAATTTAATATCCAAAGCACGTCCCCCTTGCAAGGCAGCTGGATTCCGAATTCTGCCGCTCTCGCCAAGTCTTCATCAATCTTAGGATACCGCAGGCAATCCTGTCAATTCGCGGCAGGTCTCCATCACCCCGCATGGCGAGATGCTATAATAGCCGAAAATCGTGAACAAGGAGAATATCGTGCTGGCTCTCATGCATACCGTGTCGTATTGGCTGGATCGGTTCGGCTACCCTGCGGTCACGGTCGTACTCTTGGTCGAAAGTCTAGGCGTCCCGAGCCCGTCGGAAATCATCCTTTTGTTTGCGGGTTATCTGGTCTGGCAAGGACACCTCTCTTTTCCCCTGGTCGTTGTTGCCGGCGCTTTAGGCAGCACCATAGGCGCCATAGGCGCCTATCAGTTAGCCTTTCGCGGCGGGCGCACGCTGATGCTCACCCGCTTTCGTTTCATCTTCAAGAGCCCGGAACAATTACAGCGCTGGGAGGAGTATTTTCAGCACCGAGGCGATCGCGTCGTTCTTGTAGGTCGCATCATTTCCGGAGTACGGGCCATCATTTCGTACCCCGCGGGCCTATTCGGAATGCCCTTTGGCCGATTTACCCTCTACACGGCGATTGGTGCCGTACTCTGGCCGTTAATCGCCGTCACCGCAGGATTTCTACTGGGCCCAGAGGTGCGCCCGGGTCTCCTCGCCATCCATCGCTATGAGGATCCTGCCATCCTCATGGCCGTCCTCTTAGCCTTGGCATGGTGGTACATCCACCGTCGTCGAAAATCCCGTCAGCCTTAGCACCCGTTTATGCTGGGTCGTAGATGCCTTCACAGATTTCCACCGCGGGCCCCTCTAAAAAGATGCGACCGTCCTCCGAAATACGCGCGTCCAATTCTCCTCCGGGCACGCTGACGCGGACCGCGGGCCCAGCGCGGCCACTCGCGTACGCCGCCGCTACGGCCGCCGAGACGCCAGTTCCACATGCTAAGGTCGGTCCGGAACCCCGTTCCCAATGCCGCATGGATATTTGGCTCGCACTTTTAACCTCTACCGAATGCACGTTGGTTCTACGGGGAAACCAGGGGTGCTTCTCCAGCCGCGGGCCCAACTGCTGAAGCCGTTCGAGATCCCATAACGGACCAAAGGCAATCAGATGGGGATTGCCCATCGACACTCCGGTTACGATGACTTCGTTGCCCTCCACCTCAAGGGATTGGTCAATAAACGTATCTTCTTGGTCGCCCGCGGTGACGCCGAGATCGCTCCGACTCCAGCGAGGTTTCCCCATATCCACCCGGATACGGACCGCCTTGCCGTTTTTCACTTCGGTGACCTCAGGATAGAGCACGCCCGCTCCCGTCTCGATGGCCTGCTCTTTCCCTAACTGCCCTCGGTCAAACAGCCATTTTGCCATCGCCCTAAGACCGTTGCCACACATTTCCGATTCACTTCCATCGAGGTTAAAAATTCGCATGCTAACCGGAGCCGCATCGGATGGACCAATGAGAATGATGCCATCACTGCCCACCCCAAAATGGCGATCAGACATGGCTTTGGCCAACGCGGGCCAGTCACAGGCCAATGGGTCCCGATTATCGATAAACAGATAGTCGTTGCCGAGCCCATGCATCTTGGTGAAGCGAATGGCTGTCAATAGAATTCCCCCCTCGGAGTCAACGGCTGAATGCATTTAGCGAATCGCTCGGACCTGTCGGCGCTGCTGCCGAGGCCGTGCCACTAGGCTGCGAAGGGCTGCGCCCAGTTGAACGAACCCCGAGGCAAATATCACGACCAGCCAATCTTGACCCGTTAAGGGCGATGTCTTAAAGAGCGCCGCCAGGCTCGGAATATAGATGACCGAGACCAGCATGGCAATCGACGACAAGACGGCTAACACTGCCCAAGGATTAGACATCAGGCCAATCTCAAGAAAGTTTCGATCCTCTGACCTCGCGTCAAAGACATGAAAGAGCTGGCTCATCACCAAAGTCGCCAAAGCAAGCGTTCGAGCCTCGCGCAAGGACATGGCCAGCGGCCCCATCGCCCAGGCAAACACTACTAGCGTCGAGACTCCAATAAGAATACCGCGAAATCCAATCTTCGTCCCCAGGCCCCGTGCAAAAATGCTCTCTTGCGGCGGTCTTGGCGGGCGATCCATTAACCCGGGCGCAGGCGGGTCGACTCCGAGAGCCATGGCCGGTAAGCCATCAGTAACCAAGTTGACCAAGAGAATCTGAATCGGCAACAGAGGCAAGGGGAGCCCCATAAACGCGGCTAAAAACATGACCAGTACTTCGCCCACATTGCACGACAAAAGATAGCGGATGAACTTGCGAATATTGTCATAGATAGCCCTGCCTTCTCGTATGGCACGCACGATAGTGGCATAATTGTCATCGGTTAAGATCATGGATGAAGCCTCTTTGGTTACATCGGTACCCGTGATCCCCATTGCGACGCCAATGTCGGCCTCTTTCACGGCTGGCGCATCGTTCACCCCGTCACCGGTCATGGCAACCACTTCGCCAGCCGATTTAAAGGCGCGCACCACGCGAAGTTTGTGGGGCGGCGAAACTCGCGCATACACCCGCACCCGATGGATGTTGGCTAAAAGCTCAGCCTCGCTCCATCGATCCAAATCCTGACCGCTTACGATCAGATCACCGCTTTCGAACATCCCCATGGCCTCAGCGATGGCGCGGGCCGTGTGGGGATGGTCCCCGGTAATCATGACCGTATGGACCCCGGCCCGGCGGGCATCGGCCATGGCCCGAACCGCTTCGGGCCGAGGTGGGTCTATCATGCCGACTAAGCCTAACAAAATGAGATCTTGCTCTATTTCCTCTTGACGGGCCTCGGCGGGCAAAGGTCGATAGGCAACGGCCAGGACCCGCAACGCTCGCTCGGCCATCTCGTCTTGGGCTGCCACGACCAACTTCCTCAGCGCGGGCGTATAGGGTTCAATTTTACTTTGCCACTGTATCCATCGACAACACGTGCTCACGCTATCCAGAGATCCCTTTACGTAGCTGATCCGCTGGTTTTTGGGGTTAACCACCACGACCGCCATGCGCTGGCGCTCCGACTCAAAGGGAATCTCGTCCTGACGCCGATATAGACGGTCTAGCTCTTCCAGGTTGAGACCCGCTTGTTTCGCGGCCCAAAGAAGTGCCAGCTCCGTGGAATCACCCTGGCCTTCGGGACCCTCTGTTTCGGCTAGCACACTGTTGTTGCAAAGCGCCGCAGCCGTAAGCATATGGCGCGCTTCCGCGTGCTGTTTGCCTTCTCCGCGCAACTGTTCACCTAAATGGGAATGATCTCCCGCCTTCCATTGCTGTCCTGCTGCCCAGAGATCCGTGACCGTCATTTGATTTTTCGTTAACGTCCCCGTCTTGTCCGAACAGATCACCGTGGTGCAGCCTAAAGTCTCTACCGCCGGAAGACGTCGCACCACGGCGTGGGCGCGAATCATCCTCTGCACGCCTAAAGCGAGTGCCACGGTGACAATGGCGGGCAAGCCTTCTGGAATGGCTGCGACGGCCAAACTGACCCCTGTCAAGAACATTTGGTAGAGCGGTTCTCCCCGGAAAAGTCCCGTGATCACGACCACCGCCACAATGAGTACGGAAAGCACCACCAACAACTGCCCCAACTGAGCCAGCCGACGCTGTAGCGGCGTCTCGTCCTCCACCGCCTCACGAATCAAGTGTGCAATCGTACCCATTTCCGTGTTCATCCCGGTCTCAACGACAACCGCACGCACTCTCCCTCGATTGACCGTGGTTCCCATAAATAATAGGTTCTTGCGATCTCCAACGGGCAAGTCTGGATCGGGTAGCACACGGTCATGTTTGCGAACGGCCGTGGATTCTCCGGTTAGCGCGGATTCGTCAATCTCAAGACCGTTTTGATGCAAGATCTTCGCATCGGCGGGTACCCTGTCTCCCGATTCGCATTCAATGATGTCTCCTGGCACCAGTTGATCTGCATCCAGCCGTCGGCGGTTACCGTCTCGAATGACCATGGCCGTGGGTGCTGTCAAGGCCTTCAGGGCCGCGACCGATTGCTCCGCGCGATATTCTTGGATAAACCCAAGCACTGCATTCATGATGACAATCGCCACAATGGTAATAGCATCGCCCATCTCGCCCATTAGAAACGAAACGGCCGTCGCCCCCAATAGTACCAATACCATGAAATCGGTAAATTGCTGCCAAAGAATCTTCCAGGGCGTCACCTGGGATTTTTCCTGCAGGGCGTTTAATCCAATTTCTTGCAGTCGTGCCTCCGCTTCAGATTGGGAGAGCCCGTCTTCCATATCCGTACGTAATTGAAACAAGGCTTCGTTCGTCGTCACCATGTGCCATGGATTCGCCACGCGCATTCCCTCCCGTCGGCAATCCCTACCAGGGTATGTCCCACCTATGGGGATAAGAACCGGACGCACGCGGCTAGGAGCATTGCTCCGCCCGTCCCCTGCTTCACCTGCGTGTCCTCAACGGAGGTGCTAGATGGCATGCATATGAAGGCCTTCAAACGCCCTTCGTGTTGGGTGGTCAACATACCCACGAGGCCGGTTCCCGTGATCGGTCAAAAACCGTTCGACATTACCCATGTTTTGCTTTCTTCCACCGGGGTAAGTCACTATACTTGCCCTGAGAGCGACCGCTATTTTAGGCAGGAAGGAGGCGCATGCTAATGAATGATCCATCCCTTGACGAGAAACTTACCCAATTATTGAAAATTGTCGCGGAGACCAACGCGATGGTATCGAAACACGGAGATCGGTTGGATGCCATTGAGCATCGACTGGATGCCATTGAGCATCGACTGGACGCCATCGAGCATCGACTGGATGCCCACGACCGTTGCTTTGACGCTCTGGAACAACGGCTTGACCGATTCGAGGCCAGTGTCAAGCGCCGCTTCGATGACCTCGAAAGGGATTTGCGCGTTACCGGACGCCGCCAGGACAAAGCCGCCGGGCGAATTGACGCTCTGGAAGCGGCCGTAGAGGAGTGGCAAATGCGCTCGTAATGGCCGCTGGTGGATAGGAAGACTTCTTGCCGTTCGCCGAGAAGAATCGTTTGTCCCTGCCATCTAGCCTGGTTCGACCGTCGCTGTAGGCCCGAGCAGGGCTCGGATCGGTCGATACCAGACCATGACCGCGGCGGGCATTCCTGACGGGGGTTGCTCAAGGACTAGTGCATCCACCTTCCCTCCTCGGCATGAACGCCAAGGACACACCGAGATACCCGGCCCTTGTCCGCCCGACTGGTCGCAGAACGCTTCACTTAGCGAGCAGCTCGGCTAGCCCAGACGTTAGAAGCGAGGACGGGGTGAAACGGAAAAGGACGTCGCGGACCATCCGTAGCCACGACACCTCCAAATGCACCGCTCCGCCTATGGTCCGTGACCAGTACGCTACTTCGGCTGCCTTAGGCCAGCGCGCTTGCTGATACGCAGAAAATGCCTCTTGTGGGTTTAACCTACGAAGTCTTTGCCCTAAGGTATATCCGTCGATAATGCTTTGACATGCGCCCTGACCAAGATTAGGGGTCATGGGATGGGCCGCGTCTCCGATTAGTGTAGCCCGAGCGCTGAGCCCACCCGGGGGCCGGTCGCGATCGTATATCGCGTGCATTAAGATGTCTTCCTCGGTCGTCGCTTCCACCAAGCTCGGAACGGGCTCTACCCAATCAGAAAATCGCTGGCGCAGAAGACCTTTGGCCTCGCCCACTGGCGGAAGCACGGCATCTTGAGACGCAATGGTGGCATACCAATAGACCTGATCTTCGTTCACCCGTGCGAAACCAAACTCCCTGCCCTCGCCCCAGACTTGAAAGGCCGAATGAATCTCCCAAGGAACGTGGGTCATCGATATTAAGGCGCGAAAGGCAATGAAATGCCGAAAGCGCAACGCCCCCTCGCTCGCTAACAACGATCTCCGCACCACCGAAGCCATTCCATCCGCTCCAACCAAGAAAGGCGCCTCCCTTTGAAACCCCTCGGCAAAATTAAGCTGCCACTGACCCCTGTCCTGCGCCACCTGGGTCAATCGTCCCGTGCGCATCGACACGGTTATGGGCAAAGCATCGCGCAACTCCTCAATGAGGCGCTGGCGGGGCACACACCAGAAACTTTCTCCGTAGCGACGGCCCACCCTGCCTAGCTCAAGGACTTTAAGCACCGTACCCACCTGATTAAGAAACTGGTAGCGATCGACCTTAGTGCCACTCTGAGTCACCGCATCGGCCACACCCAAC
>JAJZZI010000010.1 GCA_021797635.1 Bacillota bacterium
GGTGGCATGATCCGCGATGCGTTCCAAATAATTAGCCACAAACACTAAGTAGGTGGCCTGCGCCGCCGTATCCGGGCGTTCGCGCATCAAGTCGACTAGTTCGCCAAAGATCTGCGCGTACAGATGATCGACATCATCGTCAAGCCGCACCATGGCCAAGGCCTCTTCGATGCTGCGATGAATATAGGCATTTAATGCCGAACGCACCATAGAAATAACCAGGCGGGCCATGACCGGCAAGTCCACCAACGGCTTAATCCAGGGTTCATCGCTCAAGCGCAAGGTCACTTTAGCGATGTCTGAGGCATGATCCGCCATGCGTTCGAGATCGGTGATGATTTTAAGCACCGTGGATACGATCCGCAAATCCCCGGCCAGTGGCTGTTGCAGCGCCAACAGCGTTAGACATTGGCGCTCGATCTCCCCCTCTAAACGGTCCACCCGGTCGTCGTCGGCGATGACCTCGCGCGCCAGTACCAAATCCTGATCCGCCAGGGAGCGAACGGCCCTTCGGATTTGGTCTTCGACGAGGGCACCCATGCGAATCAGTTCCTGTTCAAGAGATTTCAACTCCTCTTGAAAGTACTGCCGCATCATCTCACCTCTTAGTCAATTTGGCCGGTGAGATACGCCTCCGTACGGCGGTCTCGTGGGGCCGTGAAGATGACTGAGGTTTCTCCAAGTTCAATCAACCGCCCGGCCTGCAAATATCCTGTGAAATCGGACACCCTGGCCGCTTGCTGCAGGTTGTGGGTGACCATGACCACGGTATATTGCCCCTTTAACTTTACCACCAATTCTTCGATTCGTGCAGCCGAACCGGGATCCAGGGCACTGGTAGGCTCATCCATCAGGATGACTTGCGGATTGACCGCCAGCGCTCGCGCTAAGGCCAGCCGCTGTTGTTGACCGCCTGAAAGCCCGCTGGCCGGACGCCTGAGCTTGCCGCGCACTTCGTCCCAGAGAGCGGCCTGTTTAAGGCTCAACTCCACGACTCGACGCAGTTCGAATGCGTCCTTGAGGCCATGAAGACGCGGTCCGTACGCCACATTATCAAAAATGGAAAAGGGGAAGGAAATAGGCCGCTGAAAGATCATCCCAACCCGTTTGCGCAGCCGCACCAGATCCATCTCAGGTCGCAAGATATCTTCGCCATCGATCCAAATACGCCCCTGTATTTTGGCTTCCGGGGTTCGTTCAACCAGGCGATTGATGACGCGCAAAAGGGTCGACTTCCCGCATCCCGAGGGCCCGATCAGCGCTAACACGGCGCCCTCGGCGACATCCAGGGAAACCTGGCGCAGGGCCGGCTGAGCCCCGTACCACACCGATACCGACTGCATCTGGATCTTCACCCTCGCCATCCGTTTAAGGACCTCCTCCACCGGGACCACTTTGATAGGCTTTCAAGCGCAGCGACCATACTTTGCTGCCAAAAATGGCTAGGGCCGTGATGGCCAGAAGAACTATCCCCGTCTCGGCGGCCAGCGCGGCCCGGTCTGGCATCAGTCCTTCCGTACGCACTTGCCATAGGTGCACGGCCAAGGTTTCGCCCGGCTGAAACCATCCCCAGTGGGGGCCCACATTGAGTCCTGCCGTAAAGATTAACAGGGCCGACTCTCCAGCCAAGCGGGCAAAGGACAATCCAAGTTGGTCCACCAGCGCAAAAAGACTGGCCGGCAGCACCATTCGCCATACCGTTTCCAGTGCGGTCGCGCCCAGCGCTAACGATCCTTCGCGCCAGGCATCGGGCACCGCCGCCATCGCCTGGCGCGAAAACACCACGACCTGGGGAACATTCAAGACGGTCAGCGCTAACGTTCCCGTGGCCACCGAGAGCGGCCAATGAAAGTAACCTACCAGCACCTCGAAGGCCACCAAACCCACGACAATCGCGGGGATGCTTTGAAAACTGATAAAAAATCCGTCTAAGCCCTCGCGCACCCGCCGAGGCAGCTTGGCCTCGCCCAGCCAAATCGCGGTAGCTAAGCCCAGCGGCAGGCTAAGACATTCAGCCAAGGCAACCATGCTCAAGGTGTTGATCAACTCGGGCCCGAGCCCGCCTCCGGCCTTTAGTTCTCGCGGTCGGCGCCAAAGGACCCACCAATGCCAATGCATCAGCCCTTCGCGGCAAAGGGCAATAATCACCCAGAGCAGGGTCACCATCGCCGCGAGGGTTGCCACGGAGGCTAGACGCTGAAGGTGTTTGCCCGACTTCATCATGGGCGCCCCCTGCCGCGAACCTGTCGTCCCATCGTCCCCGTCATGAGCGTAACTCCTAAGAACAGCACCAGGGCCATGAAATCCAGCACCCCATGATTGGGGCTACCCACCGGCAAGACGGCCATGTCCGTTAGGATTTGCGTGGTGAGCGTGGCACCGGGGCCAAAGAGACCGTAAAAATGGGAAACCGCCCCGCCTAGCACCATTTGCACCGCCATGGTTTCGCCGACCGCTCGGGCGAGCGCCGTCAAAAAGGCCGTTTGCAAGCCTGCCATGCTGGCTGGAAGAACGAGACGGATAATGTTTTGATCGTCGTTGGCCCCTAGGGCCAGGGAGGTCTGATGCCAATCTTCAGGCACGGCCAGAATGGCCTCCCAGGCCAACACGGAAAAGGTGGGCAAAATCATGAGCGCCAACACCAGGCCAGCCGAAACCAGGCCATAGCCCGCGCCGAGACCGAGGCCGCGAATGCCCGGCACCACGACCGCTAATCCCCACCAGCCGTAGGCCACCGAGGGCACTGCGCTGGCCAGGGTCAAGATCCATCGCAATACCGTGCGTTCCCAGGCGCCGGCCACCAGCGATCCAAAAATCGCCACGGCGATGCCAAATGGCAAAGCCAGCAACATGGCCAGGGCGGTGACCAGAGCGCTGTCCACGATAAAGAGTCCAATTTGCAAACGGCCGGCCAGAGGCTGCCAGCGAGCACCCAAAAGCGTATGCACCAGGCCGTGCTGAGCGGCGAAGCCGATCGCTCCCATCACCAATACCGCCACCAGGAAACCAAGCACGGTGAAAACCAGCCCGGAGGCTACGGCCACGACCCCCATCCAAACCCTTTCCGATCGCCGACGGGATGCTTCTTGGATATTCATGGCGGGTTCACCCCGGTGATCAGGCCAAAGCTCGACCGGCGGGGACTCTGGCTTAGGGCATGCGCCAGGCTGGTCACCGCGCTGGAGGCACGAACCGGCCAATAGATGCGCGGCCAGGCATAAAACGGCCACTTCCCCGGCTTGGCCTGATAGCTTTGGCCATTCACCTTAAGCGCAATGACCCCGGGCCAGGCATGGTCGCCCTCTACGTAGCCAATGGCCCCTGGCGTCTCTTGCACCGCTCGCACCACAGCACCATTAGACAATTGCACGACTTGCGCGGGACCGTCGGCGCTTACTCCGAGACTTTGAGCGACCACCGCCCTAGCTCCAGATCCGACGGGGCGGACCACCATTCTTACCAATTGGTTGCGGCCACCGAGTTCTCGCCAGTTTTTGATTTGCCCGTGAAAAACGCGGCGCAAGCTCGATCGGCTGACGTTTCGAATCCCGTCGCTGGGATTGGCGATAAATAGCACGGGCATCTTGCCGAGCCCGCGCTCGTAAAAGGCCGTACCCGGATCAAAGCGAAGGTCGCATAACGCGATATCGGCTTGACCCGCCTTCATAGCATACCATCCCGCATAGGACCCGCCGCCACTCAGCGCCACCTGTACATTGGCATGCGCCCGCGCCCAGGGTTCAATGACAGCCCGGGCATACGCCGTCAGGGACGTGGCCCCCATCACGGTAATGGCTTGGCGCGATCCGGGAGCCAAGAGCAACCCCGCCGCCACCAGTGTCCTTAACAGCCACATCATCGCCCTCGCCCCTCCCGCGTCGAAAGCCAGACGATAAATTCCGAACCTTGTCCAACGGCACTCTTTACCTGTATGCGCCCATGGTGCAATTCAATGATGTGTTTGACGATGGCCAGGCCGAGTCCCGTGCCTCCAGAGGCCCGCGACCGCGCCCTATCGACGCGATAGAATCGTTCAAAGATGCGGGAGAGATCCTGGCTGGGAATGCCTATTCCGCTATCGCGGATGCGGATGGCGATCATTTCGCCATCGGGGTCCACTAAGGAATCGATGTTGACCTCACCGCCCTGAGGCGTGTATTGAATGGCATTCGCGATGAGGTTAAGGAAGAGCTCGGAAAGCAGATCGGGATCGCCAAAGACCAGGGGCAGGTGCGCTGGCAATTGGCTGCCTAAATCGAGTCCTTGCTTCTTGGCCCGGGCCAGCAGTTTGGTTCGCGTCCCTTCAATAAGGACCGTTAGATCCACCCACTGCCAGCGTACGGGCAGGCTGTGATGCTCCATGCGCGATAGGGCTAACAAATCGTCGACCAGGCGCGTCATGCGGTTGGTCTCTTCATAAATCAATTCCAAAAAGCGCGGTGTCATGTCCAATTGAGGGTCGTCCATGAGCGTTTCGGTAAAGCCTTTGATAATCGTCAGCGGAGTTTGTAGTTCATGGCTGACGTTGGCGACGAAGTCCTGGCGGAGGCGATTGACCTGGCGCTGCGAAGACACGTCTCGAGCGACCAATACCGCTCCCAGTCCCCCTACGGGTTGATTGATGGGGGCTATCGTGCATTCAATGACCACATTGTCGTCCTCGACCGGACTCCAGTCTTGGGTGACGGTCACGCCTTCACGCGTCACGCGGGCTAGGGCGTCGTGCAGCCCCGTGTCGCGGATGATCTCCAGCACGTGCCGACCTTGGGGGTTGGGCTCGTCAATCATGAAAAGACTCATGGCCGCCTGGTTGATGAGACTTATGCCCAGTCCATGCCCGAAGATGATAATGCCATTGGCCATACTCGCCAAAATGGTTTCCAACCGGTCTTTGTCTTCACCCAAGTCACGGGTGCGCTCACGCAGCACCTCGGCCACGCCGTTCATCCCATGGGCCAGCGAATCCAAGGGATCCTCTTGGTCCAAATACACCCGGGCCTCCAGATCGCCGGACGCCCAGCGGCTTACCGTCTCTTTCAGTTGCACGATGGATTCCTGCAAGAGCGCGTCGCTAAGACGCCGACCGCGCCAATGGTTCAAGGCCAAAATCCAAGCCACTGCCAAAAGAATCCCTGCCTCGACCTGACCATGCGGCAAGCGCATGAGAAAATTGGCCACGGTGGCTAAACTTAAGACCGCTAAGATGGCGTATGGCCTCAGCCGTCCGCCGCTCTTCATGACGAACGGAAGCGGTAGCCAACTCCGCGCACCGTTTCGATGAAGCGAGGAGCGCTCATCTCCTCTTCCAGTTTCTCCCGAAGATGTCGAACATGGACATCGACCGTCCGAACATCGCCATAGAAGTCCTCGCCCCAGACCCGTGCTAATAATTCGTCGCGGCTAAATGCCCTCCCCGGATGACGGGCAATGATGTGCAGCAGTTCAAACTCGGTAAAGGTCAAGCCCACTTCGCGCCCGTCCACGACCACATTGCGCCGTTCCGCATCAATCACTAAGCCTCCCGCGGAGACCTTGCCCGCTTCCTTCGGCTGCACCTTGCCCGTGCGCCGGAAGATGGCTTTAATGCGCGCCACCAATTCGCGCGGAGAAAAGGGCTTGGTCACGTAATCGTCAGCACCGAGTTCCAGCCCCAGCACGCGGTCCACTTCATCTTTGCGGGCCGTCAACAAAATGATGGGCACATCGGTGAAGGTGCGAAGATTCCGACACACATCTAGCCCCGACATCTCCGGCAACATCACATCCAGCACAATCAGGTCGGGAGCGTCGGTTTTGGCACGAGACAAGGCCGCCGCCCCATCGCGTTCGACCAGCACCACAAAGCCTTCCCGTTCCAAGTTGTATTGAACTAATTCCACAATCCCCGGCTCGTCATCAACCACCAGGACCCGTTGCATCGCGATGTCTAGCCTCCATTCTCGCCCATCTCCGACCAGGCCAGATGTTTGGCACTGACCGATACCTCGACCACCGTCAAAGAAGTGAGGGCTTCCACCCATTGTCTCACCCGGTCTTGCACGTGGGTCATGATCCGATACAGATCGATTTGGCTGGCGAGGATCAGATCCACAGCGAATCGAATGCCTTGGGCGTCGGCATGCACCACCACCCGAGCCACCGACTGCACGCCCGGGCAATCTCGCGCCGCGTGAGCAGAAATCGTGGCCAAGACCGTGTCTGCAATATAAAATCGTCCCAGAAGCGAATAGGTCGGACGCACAATGGATTTCTCTACGGTCACCCGGTGGCCGCGCCCGTGATGGTAGAAAATGAACTGTAAAGGTGCCACCAGGTAGCCGGAGAACGTCTTGCGCACCTCTAAGGTGGGAGCCGGGATCACGTGTTTTCCCTCGACGCTGCGCTCGCGTTTGGCCGTCTCGATCTCGGCTGGCGTGGCCACCTCCTCGATGTTTACCCAGGTTAGCTCGTCGTAGGCAAGCTTGAGGGCGTCTAAAATTTTTCCGATCATGTTGCGTGAGGTGGCCAACACCAGCAAGCGTTGTGCGCCGGACGCGATGAGAGCCTGGCGCACATGGTCAGCATGGGTCGGATCTAGCAAAATGGCCCGCTTGACGGCCGCCATCCGAGTGACCTCGCGTTTTGCCGAGTGACCGGCAACAATCCGTCCCTCGACGATCAAAAGTCCATCATCCAAAATCGCATCGGCCGCATAGCGGTCGGCGACCATTGAGGCACGATGACTTTTGCCGGATCCGCTGGGGCCCACCAAGGCGATAATCGTCATGATGCCGCCAAAGTCAAAAGACGGCTGAGCAGTTTTGCTCGATATTTCATCGATGGCCACCAAACCGCTGGTTCCTGATGATCGCCCCAGGGACCCAATCCGTCCAGGGTAACCGCCCAGGGTGCCACGTAATTGGCCGTGCTCGCCTTGCTAGAGCGCACTCCTACTAACTCCTTACCGGTAAGCTCTTTCCACACCCCGCCGGCCCGCGCCAACCAAAGGTTGCTCTGAGCACCGACCAGCATGGGGGGCAGGCAAAGCCCACCCCGATATTCGACATGCAACAAAGGGTCATACACGGGGGGCGCCGCCAACGCTTCACGAATTCGACTCAATTCGGGTTCGGTCCAGACACGCACCTGCACCTCGGCGTGAGCCGTTGAAGACGCTTCTGCCGTCATGCGCACGACCTCGACGGTGGTATCCAAGGTGCCTTGCCGGAGCTGGTTAAGCCACAAGACCTGCCGACTTAATTCCACCACACTACTGGATTCGCCTTGGCCCTGGTCGTCAGAGATTTCCAGATCATAATGCATAAAGCCTGCTCGAGCTACCACCACGGCGCCCTCTTCACCTCCGGGCTCAACCATCAAGGCTAAGGGCGCCTGTTTCGACCGGGATACGGCTAGATCGCGGCTCTCTCGGCCGCCATGCCTCTGATCGGAGATAATCAACAAACGATACGGGACGGCCTCGGGGAGCTCCTCTAAGGCAAGCAAAATGGTGATCAAGCCGGCGCTCGCTTGCTCCGGGCTAACGCCGCGAACCCATTCCCCATCCACGCGCAATCGGGGCGCACCATCACCCGGAGCGTGCCCCTGGCCATCCATACGCCCAATGACCAGTCCCCCCCCAAACCCATGCTCGACCTCTAGGGCAGGATAAGTCATGTCGCGATGCCAATAACACTCGCTACCCAATGCCTCCGACAGCAACGCATACGCGGGTTCCACGCCATCTAGAGCGCTGTCCGAAACCTCGGCGTCCATCAGAGCTTGCCATAGGTCAAGCCAGTCATGATCACTCCGGCGTTCCATAGGCAACTCCTCCCTGGACCTTTGTGGTCATCCTTTTGTCGTAACTTTATTGTATCAAACCTCGAGAACCGATTGGCAAGCTCAATCGGCTTAGGCATCGACCTCAACGCTAAAGCCCCGCTATACTATCAAGGACTCTCGTAGATCACCGAGCGATATCTAATGATCTGAGGTAAGGAGATGACCATGCGTCCTAGTCGTGACCAATATTTCCTGGGCCTAGCCCACGCCGCCGCCGAGCGATCGACGTGCGGGCGGCTTAAGGTCGGTGCCGTGCTCGTCGATCGCCTGGGCCGCATTTTAAGCACGGGCTATAACGGCAGCCCCTCAGGTTACGCCCATTGTGCCGAACTGCACTGCAACCTGGACGAGCCCTGTCAATGGAGCGTACATGCCGAGATTAACGCCTTGCTTTTTTCGGAAAACCGCGAGCCGCAAAAGACGCTCTACGTCACGGCCTCCCCCTGTCGAAGCTGCGCCCTGGCCATTGCCAATGCCGGCGTGGGGCGCGTCGTCGTGGCCCGAGCTTTTCGCACCGAGGTGGGGGTGAGTGGGCTGGAAGTGTTAAAACGCGGCCACATTATTGTAGAGCAAATGGCTCCGGGTACCGAGATGGTATAAGATGGCGCGAAATCACACAGCTTAGGTGCATTCCAAATGCGGGGTGAACCGGATGATCGTAGTGTGGGTAATCCTAGGGGGACTGGTGGTGGCCGCCTTAATAACCGTGGCGGCCTTGACCATGCTGCCGGCAGTAGCACGGCGCATGGTGAAGATCTTATTGACCCACCCCATGAGCGACACCTTGGCGGAACTCTATCTTTCGGTGCGATCTACGCCGTTAATGGACTTTCTTTATGCCTCGCTGCGTTCCGCCACCGGAGACATCGTCATCCGCCCCATGGGTTCCGCCAAGCCCGCTCACGGCTTCGATGACCTTGCCTTCACAGCGGCGCAGTTGGCCCGCCGTCCCATCTTGCTCGACAAGCCCGTCGATTTGGCCACCACCTTGGGTGGGAGGGTCCAAAAACCCTTAACCTTTTCTATGCCGATTTTCATTTCCGGCATGGCTTACGGCCTTGCCCTTAATAAGCATGCCCGCTTGGCCCTGGCCGAGGCCAGCGCCCGTGCACAGATCCCTATCAATTCGGGGCAGGGCCCCTTCTTGGAGGAGGAGCGGGCCAAGGCCTATCGCTACATCTTGCAGTTTGGCCGCTGGGTATGGAATCGCGACCCAGAGGTGCTCCGCCGCGCTGACATGATTGAGGTTCAGGTTGGCCAAGGCGCCATGCCCGGAAATGCGGTGTTGGCCTCACCGACGGAAGTAGGTCCCGAGATCAAGGCCTTGATGCACCTCGGTCCCACGGAATCCCCCATCATCCACGCGGACTTGTTCCTGAAAGATCCGTCCGAGCCCACCCCGCTCAAAGACGTGGTCGCGTTCTTGCGCGAAACCGTCCCCGACGTCCCCGTCGCCTTAAAGATGGGCGCGGACGACCTGATCGAAGAAAACATCGACGTGGCCCTCGACGCGAAGGTTGATGTGCTGGTCATCGACGGCACGGAAGGAGCCACCGGCAATGCCCCGATCACGCTATCCGATCATTTTGGCATTCCTACGCTCTACGCCTTAATTCGGGCCCGCCACCATCTGGAAGCCCGAGGGGCCTGGAACCAGGTCGACCTGGTGGTCTCGGGAGGCCTTCGCGAGCCGGGCGATTTTCTCAAAGCCGTCGCCCTGGGCGCGAAAGCCGTCGGCATTGGCACTATCGCCATGTTCGCCTTAGCGCACCAACAGATTACCGAAGCGGTCCCCCTATACCCGCCCACAGACCTGGTCTTTTACCGCGCCCAACCCAAACTGCCCTTGGACGTCAAGCTAGCCAGCCAAGGTCTCTACAACTTTCTCGAAAGTTGTCGCAAGGAGATGATGGTGGCGCTGCGCACGGTCGGCGTGTCTGACGTGCATCATCTCCGTCGAGACGATCTCTGTGCCCTGGATCCGACCATTGCCCGAGTCACCGGTCTTCACTTCGCAGGCGACCCACGCTCTCCAACTGAGTGAGCGCTTGATGCAAAAGTTCGCGAAATTCCTCGGGTCTCTGGTCGATGGGTAGGTGTCCGACTCCCTCCATCACCCACAAGCGAAAGCGGTCACCGACCACCCGCTTCACCTCGTCCAATGGAAACAGAGGGTCACGGGAGCCCGCCAAGACGATAGCAGGCACCTTCGAACGTTGCAGCCGACCGGCCATGTCCTTGCTCTCATAAAAGCGACCCATCCTCGCCATTTCATGGGCATGCCGCCAGCCATAGCGCAGCCGACGCCGATCGGCCGCGCTCAGCATGCGGGCATCCATGCCTAAGTGGTTAACCATCCGCTTGCCAAACCAATCTGAGCCCGTAATCCAAATGCCTAGACGGTTAAGACATACCGAAGGGCTCGGCTGCATCACGTTACGCGGAGCCGTCCAGCCGGCACTGGCCACCAAAAACACCCCAAACACCCTCTTTGGCTCTAAAATAGCCGTTTCTGCGGCCACCATTCCTCCAAACGAGTGGCCCACTAAAATGGGGCGATGAAGACCGAGGGCGTCCATAAAGCCGAGCACGGCCGCCACGTAATCGCCAACAGCCTGGCGTTCTCGGGGCAGGCTGGACGCCCCAAATCCCGGCAGATCGAGGGCATAGAGCGGATGTTTTGTCGGAAATTGCTGGAGCAAGGGTAAAAACGCCATCCGGCTTGAGCCCATGCCGTGGATGAACATAACCCCGCGGCCCTGCCCTCTTCGGGCGATGTAGGCCAGTCTGATCTCCTCGTGAGCGACTCGAATGGAAACCTTTTCCGTTTTGAACTTATCCGTAGCGCTTATCCTCCTTAAACGCCATGGCATTGCCCGTGGCCGTCTTGGCCAGGTACCAACCCGTCCCCCGAGGCAAGCTGAGCTCCGCCCAGCCCTGACGGTTGGTGCGCGCCGATGCCACCATAGCGCGGCCGCGGTAAATTCGGACGCGCTCTCCAGCCAGGGCAACGCCTTGGCCGGTCGAGGCCACCGCCACCCGCACCCGATGGCCGCCTTGTGGTATGGCGGTGACCGACACCGCTCCCCCTCCTGTGGCAAATTGCCATGAAAGGTGAACGGCCGCCTCCTTGCCGTCCTGAAAGATGACCTCGGCGGAAAACCTCACCGTCAATACCGTGTCCGGCGGCAAAGGCAGATAGGGCACTAAAGCCGCTTGATTGGCGTCCATATCGCCGTGGTTGGGACGGTCGACATGGGCCGGGAGCGGTCGCTGTCCCTCGAGCAGGGAAAACGAAACGCCCTGCATCCGGGCCGCCGTGGGCATGTCCATGGTAATCGGGTATCCATAAACCTTTCCAAATCCTCCCGGCATGGGATCCGGCGACTCCAAATCGGTCCAAAATATCGGAACTCCCACTTGTCCTGGGTAGGGATAGCGCACCGTTCGGGGGAGATCTTTGGCGTAGCCAAACCCTAAATCCATGACCATCGCCCCTGATCGGCCAAACGACGTGCCTTGACCCTCTCGATATAGATTATCAGACAAGAGGTCAAGGCGGTGGTATACGGTGTCGATAAGATTTTGGATGACGATGGGCGGCTCCATCCGTTGGTTCCATTCGATGCCAACTTCTCCCGCGAGCTCGCTGGGCCAGCCAAACGCCATGTCCCGGTCCCATGGTTTGGCCCCCGTATAGTCTTTTCGCCCCCGTTGTTCATCGTGAAACGACGGCGCATCGTACCCGTTTTCCGCCAGATATCGCGCATGCGCCTTCGCCGCCAACGCTAGCTCTGGGTCGTATTGGAGGCTCCCTGGCCCGGCAAGGCGACGATAGGCGTCAAGACTTTGAAGCGTGAGGCGGTCATAGGCGGAGATAGGAGGCAGGCTGGGTCTGAGGTCGTCCACCTTGACCTGCCAGGGCGACGGGGGGCGGTCAAACAACGGCGCCACAAATTCCGCCTTCACCGAGCTTTTTGTCATGGAGCGCACGGGATATCCGGCTAGGCCGTGGGCGGTAAAGATCAAAGAACGTTTAGGCCATGGCCGACCGGCGCTGGCCAGGCGAATCGCCAAATCATCACGGCCAAGATTCTTGGGGCTGTCCGAGATAAACTGTACCGCATAGAGATGGGGAGAGCGTTTAGCGTGATACGACTTCGGGACCACAGGGCTGATTTGATCGGCCGATTCATATCCGTGATTGTCTTGAGTCGAAAATGGGCCGAGTGGTCCTTTGGGCGGGAGGGGGGCAACGAAATAACCCAGCGAGCCCAAGTTAGAGCCAGGCCCATAAGACTTCACGGCGAGCAAAGCACCACCCGCCACGACCGCTGCCACCAGCGTTGAGACATATTGAGCGTGTCCCACCAGGTGCCCTCCTCATGCAAGGTAGCCTTTCCCACCGGGCAAGGTGCTATGCCAACGCGGCGGCGAACGGGAGTCATCATGCTGCCCGTGGTCCGGCTCGCAGGGGTTTAAACGGCCTACGCACACTTTCACCCGTTAACCGTTATACCTGGTGAAGCCTAACCAAAGTTTAAGCATAGGCATTCCGCGGGAGGCACCGAGACTCCCGGTCATAAAGTGGTTTTCAAAGGAGATGCTCAACATGAGTGACGAAAATCCGCAGGCCAAGGGCATT
>JAJZZI010000181.1 GCA_021797635.1 Bacillota bacterium
CGCAAGAGCCGCGCAACGATGAATGCGGTCATGGATTCCCATGGCTAAGTTTCGGGATTGATTAACCGGAACGGAACGTGGGCGCGAGGGATGGACGCCTATCGAGATCTGCGGTTTTACCGTTGTGTCATTAGTGAACCCATATTGGTAGAGCTTGTGGGCGTTTTGTAGCGGCCCCAAGATGATTCGGAAATGTAACTCTTGGCAAGACAGGCGGTGGTTATCCCTATCCGTGACACCGTCCATGTATGTCGGGACCCGGATGAGCAACCGAAATTATGGCCTTATTCTTCTGGATGCGCGCGTTTTTTGTCTTCCATCCGCCCTCATTTTGGCACTGGGATGGGACAGACTAAAAGACGGGTGCGTGACCCTCGGCGTGTGGAGGCGCATCAAATTCGGCTCGTGCTATACTCGAATTACGAAGGCTATGGTGCTGATCAAGATCGAAGGAGGGTTTCAGCGTTGTCTGAGGTATTGGTCCGGTTTTTCATCGAGCAACTTCCCGAGGGAGCCTACCTCGTGACGAGCGATGAGGTCCCCGGCCTGGTCGCACAGGGGCGCACCGTGACGGAGGCCACGGAGATTGCCCAAGACGTCGTACGGAGGCTGGTTGAGTCTTATCGAGACCACGGGGATCCCCTCCCCCCTAGCCTACAGCGCGTTTTTTCAGGGAATGGGGAAGTCATTGCGCCGGTCGCGGTCGATTAAGTGGGGCAGTTGTCCGGTTTGTCCTACCGCGATGTGACTTGAAAACTTCGAGCTGCGGGATTCGAGTTCGACCGGACGGCGAAAGGCAGTCACGAAATTTGGAGAAATGCACTCGACGGGCGTCGCACGACGGTACCCCATCATCCTGGGGCGCTGCCAGAGGGGACTGTTCGAGCCATTGTGCGGCAGGCCGGGTTATCCGTATCCGAATTCATTAGTCTAAAGCCGACGACACGGATCTGCAAAGGCAGAATTCGCGTCCGTAGACGAAAAACGGATCTCAATCGGGGAGGCGCCGGCATGGGGGAACGGACTTGGGCTTTGTCCTGGGAAATCATCGAGGAGGAGGAACGCCCGTGGTTGACCCGCTTTCTTCACGGTCGAGTCCCGCCTGGGGCGGTGGAGGACGTGCTTCAAGACACATGGCTTTCGTTTTGGCGCCTGGGCGAGGAGTACGCACAGCGTGGTCGCCGACGCCCACTGTTACAGCGTATTGCCGCCCGTCGCGCTGCTGATTGGCACCGGGTTCATCCTCTTGAGCATTTGAATGAGGAACAGGGGACGGTCGACCCCGAATTCACGGGGGATCTTCTCCACAGCCTTGGCATCAAACCCGGCAGTCTGGTATGGCGACGCATCGTAGACGATTGGAGCCTTCCCATGTTAGCCACACATTTTGACGTGCCGGTAGGGACCATTAAGTCGCGGCTATTCTTTGAGAAGCGGGACCTCGCTTGCCGTCTAGACGACTGGCGGCACTCCCTAAGCGGGGTTCCCATCACCTGTACTCATGCTCGGTCCGACGTGCTGGGCGTGGCTCCGTGTCCCCAATGCGCTGCGGTACGGGGGGTCTGGAAGACTCTTATCGCCAGGGTCGGCCTGTACGATGGCGGGTTTCAAACGACGTACTTTTCCGTGGAATCAGACTTGGGCTTGTGGTTCGATGCTATTTTCGACATGAGGCACCCCGTGTCACCCGCCGAATGCTTGTGGGGGAATAGCTTGGCGGTCATGGGCCCGGTTCGACGTTTACGTAATGCCTATGGTGAAGACTTGACGCGACGGGTTCACACCGAAATCGTCCGGGGACAGGATCTGCTTCTGTTTCCTATTCGTTACGGGGACGGTCAGCGCTTTGAGTTGACCCAGCATGGTACCTCGAGTCAGGCTGAAGCCGCAACCCTCATTCGGCCGAGCCGGAAGCACGTGGAACTTCACCTGGATATTGGCTTCGGTCCTGATAGCAATGGGGCGACTTTTCTCGAATTGCCGCGGACGCTAGCGATGATGCGGGCGGACCCGGCTCCGACCGCCATAACGTCACTCCACGACCGCGTGGTGCTACTCTGGTCTCAAGCGGCCGCCCTTCGGCACTATCCCCTCGTCCTTGCCCGTTACGGGTAATCTGCGACCGCCTGAACCTTTCGACGCCGAAATTCGATGTCTTCTATGACAGAACTGCTAAGACATCGAGGAGGCGTATCGTATGAAGAATTCATCCTGGTTGGCCGGATCTCTATTTCGAAACCGTAATTTCCTCATCTGGCTCACAGGTCGAAATCTCTCGGCATGGGGCGACGCCATCTACGTCATCGCTTTATTATGGTTTGTCTATCAGGATACCCACTCGGTCGTTGCCACCGCTGTCGTGTCTGCCATCCAACGCCTGGGTAACGTACTCGGAGGACCGTTGGCCGGGGTGTACGTGGACCGCTGGGACCGGAGACGCACGATGCTAGGAGTAACCTTGGTCAACATGGCCGTGGTGCTGATTCTGGCAATTTTAGCGTTCGGCCATGTGCTCACCATTTGGCCCATTTATGCCGCCGTGTTCGTACTGAGCGGCATAGGTATGCTAAGCGGGCCAGCCGCTCATAGCATCCTATCCCGCATCCTCATGCGAGATGAATTGGCCTCCGGTAACGGGCTGCTCCGGTCGGTAGGAGCTGCCAATGGGTTCTTCAGTCAGTCCGTGGGTGGCTTAGTCGTGGGTGCCGTGGGGGCTGCGGCCAGCTTCCTAATAGATGCGGGCTCGTTTACATTCGCGTTGGCGGGCTATTGGCTGCTGACTCTCCCTCAAGAACCCCAGGTGGCTCCAAACCTCGGCGAACCGGCTCCACGTCGGCGGTTTTGGCGGGATTTGGAGGACGGATGGACGGCTTTACGCCGAGATGGCTCGATGTTGGCCCTGGCCATTTGGGCGTTTATGGGGACGCTTGGTGGCGGCGCCGCGGGGGCCCTGTTGCCGGTGGTGGTGTTTCGTACCCTACACGGCGGACCGACAGAACTCGGGATGGTTGAAGGGGCCTCGATATTAGGAAGTGTGGGGGGCGGGCTGCTGACCGGTTGGATCGCGCAACGATTTTCGGTCGGGCACGTGCTGGTCGGTTCCGGGGCTGTGATGGGGTTTAGCTTGGCTCTATTCGGTGTGTCCCATGATCTTGGGCTGAGCCTTGGGGTCTATGCCCTAGCTGGTCTCGGCCAGACCACACTAAACAGCTCGTTCGATGCCTTCTTCCAAGCCACGGTACCCCCCGAATTAATGGGACGGACGTTTGGTATTTTAGGGGCGATTGAGAATTCCGCGGGTCCGCCTGCAGCCATGGCGGCTGGCGTCCTAAGCGGTATCTGGGGACCAGGCCCCATAATGACTATAGGTGGCCTGTGGATGGCTATCTCGGGTGTTCTATTGATTTTTAACCACCGGGCCATGGCAACCCGAATGGCCGGAATAACAGCGACACCGGACTGAAGAGGCGACCGTCTGCCATCCTAATGCGTACGGACGATGCTGAGGCATATGCGGGGGTGAATGTGTACCAGAAGATGAATCCGAATCGCCGCTGAACAACGGAAGACATGGCCGAAAATTCACCGTTACTTGGCCTGTTCCAGCGTCCGACGGCTTGCAATGGTTCTATCCCACGGGAGACGTGCACGTGAACGCCGAGGTCCTCGGCGACCTGGGTGTTTGTTTGGCGTTCTTTATCGTCGACGAACAATATCGATTCGGGTGCCAATCTTAACTGCGCGGCCGCCAACCGATAAATCGCGGCACCCGGTCTGGCATAGTGGACCCGGTGGGAGTTAATCACAACATGAACTCTCCCGCCACCTGGCTACGCCGAGTGAGGGTCACCGGGTCACTCCGCCTGCACTCGCTGTATAGCTCGCCGAATATTCCTGGCTACGAGGAATGCTACGAGTCGGCCGATGGCGAGGCCCGTCTTACACGATTTTCCCACCAGTATTCGCTGCTAAGCTCACTAGGCGTGACTTTGGACCGCTCTGGCCCTAGCTTCCGAACAATCCGCGTGGTTTAGTGAGATTTGGTCAGCGGATTGCCAGCAAGAAGCTTTTGGATCCCCCACTTGACAATCACGCAGCATGCGTGGTGATCCGCATGATCGATGTGTCCTCAGCGTTGACCGTTTTGACAGCGAAGATGCTCTGAAACCTCTAATCCGTCGATGGACAGGGGTACAGCGCATCGGCGTAACGCCTGAGGCCCCCGTGTGCGGGCCCTCTAAGCCCGCTCGTCGGTGCGTCAAGAAAAGCTGACCGTGTTGAGTCGGTGAAATTCCGATCTCCGAAAAGATTAGCCCTCCACGAAGAATTGTGTTTTGGGTCCTGCCTCGTGAGATGGGGGAATCCGCGTAACAGAGCGAGGAGCAGGCACCCCTTGAACTGAGGCGATTGATCTTGGTGGGGGAATCGTCCGAAGGCCGACATGCCGGGAAGCGTCCCGGCGCTGGAAACACGCCTAAGCTAACCGTCTCTTGGTTCGATAGAGCGCTACTTCTGTTAACATAGCTAAGGGCATTGTGGTGGAGGGGTTGCCAATGCATGATGATCATGGGCTGGAGGTTAGTCAAAGGGATGGCCAGGCTATAGACCCCTATGACCCACGAGCCGCTGAGCATCTGGTGAGCCCACTCCGAAGCCAGCGACCTCAAGCGCGATTACCCGAGACAAGACAAGCAGAAGGGTGCTAAGAGCATGAACGAGAGCGTCACAGACCAGTCGCGTATGTTGGTCTTAGTAGCATTGATGTTGACGATGGCCCTGGCCGCGATGGACTCGACCATTGTAGCAACGGCCATCCCTACCATTGTTCGAGGTCTAGGAGGATTTGCCTTATTCCCTTGGGTGTTCTCGATCTATTTGTTGACTCAGGCTGCGATGACGCCTATTTATGGGAAACTGGCCGACCTCTACGGCAGAAAGCCGGTTCTTATGGTGGGTGCCGTCATCTTTTTGTTGGGGTCCGCCCTATCCGGATTAGCATGGACCATGTTGACGCTAATTATTTTCCGGGGATTGCAAGGGATTGGTGCAGCGGCCATCCTACCCATTACCACGACGCTCGTGGGGGACATGTTTAGCGTTCAGGAACGGGCTAAGATGCAAGGTTATCTTGCCAGCGTCTGGGGCCTCTCTGCCATCATTGGACCTACTTTGGGAGGTCTATTGGTGCAGTTCGCTTCATGGCGTTGGGTGTTTTACATCAACTTGCCAATTGGCATAGCGGCCCTGATTGCGCTCTCCGTGTTCCTTAAAGAACGGGTGCATCGGCGCCAACATCGCATCGATTACCTTGGGTCCGGCCTCTTGCTGCTAGCCATTGGTCTATTGATTACCGGACTTCTCGAAGGAGGCGTGGATTGGCCATGGTTTTCGCCGATATCGTGGCTTACCATCGGTGGCGGTGTGGTCCTGTTGGTGATCTTCGTGTGGGTGGAAACGATCGCGAAGGAGCCTGTACTGCCGACCTGGGTGTTTGGCAAACGTGTACTTTTGGCAGCCAATCTAGGCAGTCTTGGCATTGGCATCTTGACCATCGGGCTTAGTTCCTATTTTCCGACCTACGTTCAAGGGGTGCTTCATCAGACTCCTTTAGTTGCGGGCTTGGTTTTGGGAGCGATGTCGATTGGCTGGCCGTTGGCCTCGGCATTTTCCGGTCGCTTCTATCTTAAGGTAGGATTTCGCAACACCGCCCTGATAGGGGCCAGCCTGGCGGTGCTTGCGGGTATCGGATTTAGTGCGTTTTTAGGTCTGCATTCGTCGGTGCTTGTGGCAGCCCTGTTAAGCCTCATGGTGGGCGCCGGTTTGGGCCTTGGCTCTACCGCGCTTTTAGTGATGATCCAGTCTCTTGTTCCGTGGAACCGTCGAGGGGTGGTGACCGGATCCAATATGTTCACGCGACAGTTGGGCAGCACCCTAGGCGTGGCCGTATACGGAACTTTAGTGAATGCGGCATTGACCCACGCCTTCCGACATCCGCCAGCTTCCATCGGTTCCAAACTTCCACACAATCTCAACGCGGCGAGTTTGGCCCTAGGCAGCATTCGTAATCTCCCGCATCAGGTTGTGCACTATGTTGACCAGGCGCTAGCCCTTGGGGTTCATCGCGTATTTGTCGGAGTGCTCGTGGTCGCACTGGTCATCTTTTCGGCAGAGTGGATGCTACCGAGACAACCAGAACCGCTATGGGTGGAGGACCCTGATCCCTCCACATCTGGGCTTAGCTAATGCCAGTAGACGTGCTATCTGGGGTCTGTCGTCTTAGGGGCGAAGCTCTGGGGTGAGCCAATTCTTGGTTATCGGGCTTGCCGCCATAGGGGGTGGGGTGCGATGCGCCCCAGCCGTTAGTTACTTGGCTGGGGTTCGCATCATACACCGTGCCGTGGGATCCTGGCCAAAGACCGTGAATTCCAGTTCCACGGGATGAAGAGCGCGGCATAGCGTTCGAACAACCCGAGGGAGTTCCGCCGAGGGGTGGAGCTTCTTATAGTCCACCATTTTGCTGCAGCCAGGGCAGGGACATTGGACCACGCCGGCTCCCATCCATTGTATTGACATGCATCGCAACCTCCACTTCGTATCGGAAATAGCCCGGGGTCCACGGAACCCCACCCAAAAGGCACCGGATAATGCTTAAAACTGCTCGGTGCCATTTCCCGCAAATGCCGTATTCATATTAACACTCCCGCGCATTTTTACTGGCCGAGGGTGACCCTTCTCGAGCCCCCACCAAGATGCCCTCTGGCGAAAGGTGAATCACTGATACCACCACTGATGGGTAAATAGAAGGGCGCCATAAAAAGCCAGCGATGTGAAAAGAATTAACGAGGTGGTGCCGAACCAGCGTGGGCCACGAGATATGCCTATGTAGAGCGGAAAATAGATGCTGACGATGCGCACGGTGCTGTACAGTGGCGAGTGGGCGTGATAGAAGCTTAGCGAAAGGATTATCCCAACCAGCCCATAAACAATCAGGCCAATCCTAAAAGGGTCTAGCGAGAATTGCATGGAACGAAAGAGAAAAGGGATGCTGACCAGAAAAAGGCTAACGACTGCCCACAAACCTAGGAGCAGCACATCCACGGGCTTGTGCGTCAGTGCTAATCTCAAAGCAGCATACCACTGTAGCCAGGGCCAGCGCCAGGAAGCAGACCAGTAGGGAGTCGATTGAATGGAAGCAAACAGGAGGGGATTGTGAAAGCGCCCACCGAGGTAGGCGGCGAAGCTGGCTATCCCCAGGAAAGGTCCCAGCCCCCATACGAATGGCCCTCTTGCCATATGCCAACGCCGCCTGGAAAGCGACCACAAAAATTCCGTCAATGGGAAAATGCCCACCAATACACCCGTGGCCTGGGTGGTGGCGGCCAGGAGTCCAAAGACCGACGCATACCCCCAGCGCTGGCGTCGACCGAAATCGATAGACGACAAGATGAAAAACACCGTCCAGGGCTCTGCATATAACGTAGAAAAATAGATAGCGGCTGGATTGAGGGCCAACAGGAACACAGCGGCGGCAATCTGGCCGGTAGACAAGCCAAGATTCCTACATAGCCGCACGAGAAGCCACAGGGTAGTAGCAAACGCGAGTTGCGTGAGCCCGAAGCTGGGATAGACGCCAACGACCCGGATCATGAGGGGTAGCCATGGAAAAAAGGCGGTACCCGCTAGTGCGGGAACGCCTGGCAAATGTTGATAACCGTGTTGGCCGATGGAGATATACCAAAGAGCATCCCACTGAAACCAAAAATGGCCTAGCCCGGCAAACGCCCGGTGTTGCACGCCGGGAAATGTAGGATAGGGCACGAAGTAGGCGCAGAGCATGAGCAGCTCATGGGTGATAAATGCCGTAACCCACACGGGCAACCGCCGGACGAATTCCGAGAGGTTTTGACTAAACCTGGTCAGTGGTTCGTGGTTTGACACCCCTACCATCCTATCTCTGCAATCGTAGCGATATTCGCGATGACGCGCCTGAGTTCCTGCATCGAAAAGCAAGGAATCACGGTGAATCTGGGCTGCACCATAACGGTTGGACGTGCTACGCCCTCTGGTGGGAGACCGAGCGACGAAGGCAATTGCGAGCGATTTCGGGAACGATCCACACCTGGCAGGACTAATCCGAGCCCACAACTTTCCTACGGGGGAGACGCTGGATCGGGCCGATGGCAGGATCCGGATGGAGTATGGGTGCTGGCTGCGACTCGGATGACTCCGTGCATTTTCGCCGCTCGACTTTTCCTAGTCGAGCGGACCGGCCAAATTCAAGAAACCGCTCCGTCTCAGGATAAACCCTGAGACGGAGCGGTCGTCACATGTCATGTGTTGGTATGGCCCGCGAGTCGGCGTTAGACGTGATGGGCGGCGGTTGACTGGTGATGGATGCGGTTCCACGCGTCTAAGTAGGCTTGAACGGCGGACATGACCACGTCGGAATCGGTCGCCCGGCCAATGACCACGTCAGAATTAATCATGACACGCACGGAGACCCTCGCCTGGGCATCCATTCCCTCGGTCACCGACTGCAAGGAAAATTCGAGAACGCGAGCCCGTTGGCCGATAAGCTGATCAATGGCCGAATAGGCGGCGTCGACGGGCCCCGAACCGGTAGCCGTCGCACTTTGCTCGTCCCCGTTAGGATAGCGAAGCGTCACCCTTGCCTGAGGGGTTCGTTGGCTTCCCAGGGAAACGTCCAACGCAGCGAGTTCGAATCCTCGAAAGCCGATGGGATCGCCTTGGGTCAATAATGCCAGCAAATCTTCGTCATAGACTTCTTTTTTACGATCGGCTAGATCTAAAAACAACTGATGAAACTGTTCGAACTGCTCGTCTTCAAGGACGCGACCCAAATCTTGAAGACGCGCACGGACGGCATGGCGGCCGCTTCGTGCAGTTAGCACCATGCGTGATTCGGCGATGCCCACACTCTTCGGATCGATGATTTCGTAGGTCTGACGAGCCTTGAGCACGCCGTCTTGATGAATGCCCGAGGAATGGGCAAATGCATTGGAACCGACGATGGCCTTGTTGGGCTGAACCCAGATCCCCGTTAGGCTGCTAACGAGGCGGCTGGTACGGCTGATTTCTTCCGTTCGGATCGAAGTGGTGACGCCATAATAATCGGGTTTCACCTTAAGGGCCATGACCACTTCTTCTAAGGCGGTGTTGCCGGCGCGCTCGCCTAGTCCGTTCACGGTGACTTCAATGCGGCGGGCACCATGGCGAATGGCTGATAGGGTATTGGCCGTCGCCATGCCCAAATCATTGTGACAATGCACGGAGAGCACGGCTTGGTCCAGGTTGGCCACCTCATCATGGAGCGTCTGTATGATGTGCCCGAACTCTTGTGGATCGCAGTAGCCTGTGGTATCAGGAATGTTTACCACGGTGGCGCCGGCTTCAATTACACGGAACACCGTTTGCTTAAGGTATTGCAGATCGGCCCGGCCTGCATCTTCGGTAGAATACTGCACATAGGGCGTGTAACGCTTGGCGTAACGTACGGCTTCGACTCCCATGGCAAGAATGTCTTCGCGCGAACGCCGAAACTTCCCTTGTAAATGGATATCCGACACGCCCAATACAATATGAATCTGGGGCATTTCCGCTTCCCGCACAGCTTCCCACACGGCATCGATATCTCGGGCCACCGCTCGGGCCAGGGCGGTGATGCTGACGCCGCGGACTTCACGAGCAATGGTGCGAACGGCGTCGAAGTCTCCCGGGGAAGAGGCCGGAAATCCCGCCTCGATCACATCGACACCGAGCACCGCCAATTGACGCGCGATTTCAAGTTTCTCGTTGCTCGCGAGTTTGGCGCCAGGGACTTGTTCGCCGTCACGAAGCGTTGTGTCAAAAATAGCCACCCTGTCCATCGCTGTTCTCCTTTTCTTCTTCCTGTGGATTTCAGTCGCTCCATCGTAGTAAAACCTTCAAACTCGTCCAGATTCCAGAGCCGCCTGTAGGTCAAAAGATTCGCCGTGGCGAATCGATATCCTGCCAAGGGATTGGGTAGGCTTGGTGCGTATGCCCTCTATAGGTGGTCGCTGCCACGCCCTGAGTCGCTTAATGCATCAAGACGCTCTGGGAATAGACAGGGCTCGGATCGCCAACAATGTGCTGCGAGCGGATAATCCGCGTCGGATTTGAGGAAGAGCCGATCAGTGGATGGATGATAGAAGAGCCTGGGTGAGACAAGCTCGATGGCTGATCTTCGAGTATAATAGCCTCGATTGCTCGCCCTAGGTGTCAGCGCTTGGTCACAACGGATGGCGAGGAGCGTAGCCTTTCGTGCACCATGCCAGTGTCGGCCCCATAAGCATCGGATTGATGCGAGGAAACTTTGCATCGGATGACCCTGGCCACCGTACCGATGATCCGAGCCTAGGTTACGCTTTCCAGGAGTCGAAAGCTTCCGGCCCCTTGGCCAGGACAGAAATGAGGAGATGATGGGTATGGAGCGTGTGCAGTTTACCGTGAAGGGTATGACCTGCGACAATTGCGTTAACAGTGTGACCAAGGCCTTGAAGGGCGTGGAGGGTGTCCGAGCCGCCAATGTCAGTTTGGCGGACGAACGGGCGCAGGTGACTTACGATGCCGAAAAGACGTCGACGGAAGCCTTAAAGGCCGCCGTTAAAGAGGCGGGATACGAGCCCGTCTAGGTGATGTTGGCGATAACCAAAAACGCGGATAAGCTTGCGCGGCTCGCTCGCATGAGATGACCGTTTCCTAGCAAAGCTTTTGGCTTGCTTTAAGGAAGCCAAAAGCCCATGGCGCGCTTTACTTGTTGGAGTTTGGCATTGGTCGTCGACCAAGCTTCTTGGCGCCCTTGTTGGAGTCGATTAAGGATTTCTTCAGAATTGGTCTGAAGAGCCAGCGCTGACTCACGAACGGATTTGGTAGATTCTATGACCACTTCTGCCACTTTTCGTTTAAAGGTCCCATAACCCGCCGTGCGATATCTAGCCACAATGTCGTCCAGGGGTTCTTTGGCAAGTGCGGCGTATATTTCGAGTAGGTTCGAGATTCCCGGCTTTTCTACGGGGTCGTAGTGCACTTCGCGACCGGAATCGGTCACTGCGGCCATAAACTTTCGATGGATGCTATCCGGGGATTCTAATAATAGGACGGTACCATCGTCGATGACGCTTTTTGACATCTTCTCGTTGGGGTTTTTCAGCGAGCGAACTCTGGCGCCAACCGTAGGCACTTTTGGCTCGGGCACGGTAAAGACGGGGCCAAAGAGGTGGTTGACGCGTATGGCCAGATCTCGGGTTAATTCCACGTGCTGCTTTTGATCCTCACCGACTGGCACCGTGTCCACATCGTGCAGCAAGATGTCTCCGGCCATCAAGGCAGGGTAGGTAAAAAGTCCGACCGAGATATCCCCGCGTCCCCGCCCCTTGGCCTTGAACTGGGTCATCCGCTGGAACTCACCCATATGACCGACGCATTCTAACAGCCACGCCATCTCGGCGTGAGCGGCGACCTGGCTTTGGATGTAGACGATGCTCTGGTTTTGATCCAAACCTAGGGCGATTAAGACTGAGGCAATTTCAATGATGTAGGTGCGCAGGGTTTCTGGGTTCCAAGGGGTGGTGATGCCATGCAAATCCGCCACCGCGTAAACATTTCCGGGTGCGGCGGTCCATTGTGAGAGTGCGCCAATATAATTGCCTAAAGTTACTCGTCCACTAGGAGTGATAAACGATAACGACTTGCCCACAAATGGCCTCCTCGAAAAATAGCGATTGTCTTCAAGTATAGGGGAACCATGGTAAAGGTCAAATCGCGTCGCCGTCCCATCATGAGCAAAGCCGGGCTAATCGGGGTTAAGGCTGCTGTAGGTGCCGTTCAGAGCGCATCTTGCCCGGGAGTTATAGCAGCGCGGACGCGGGCATTGCACCGCGGATGAACATGTGCTAAAATCAAAACCGTTCTTAATTGCCGCCACATTAAACGACTGCCTCTGGGCTGGTCGCGTGCAAGAAGACGGTGGATGTAGCTCAGTCGGTTAGAGCACCAGGTTGTGGCCCTGGGGGTCGGGGGTTCGAGTCCCCTCATTCACCCCAATTAGATATGCCCCTCAGGGGGCTAGTTTTTTAACTGCGCCCGTAGCTCAGTGGATAGAGTGACGGACTTCGAATCCGGAGGTCGTAGGTTCAAATCCTACCGGGCGCACCACGCGAG
>JAJZZI010000029.1 GCA_021797635.1 Bacillota bacterium
CACTCCATGCATATACGGACACGATTCGCCAAACCTTTATCGCCGAGCCTCCGCATCCCGTGCAAGAAGCGATCGAGCGTATCGAAGCGTTAACGGGTATTCGGCGGAGTCCCACGGCAGTGCGCACCTGGCTAAAAAAACGGGTTTGGCTTTCGGAAAACTGGGCCCATCCCGGCCTAAGCTGACCCCGTCGCGCAGCGACGCTGCTTGGAGACTCCGTGAGAGCCGGTTCTCGCAGAAGCCCAGGCCGAGACCCGGCATGGGTTTTTTGTCGATGCCGCCCACTTCGTCCTCGGAGCCTGGTTAGGCTCTCTGTGGTGTCTGGCCCGCGTGCGGTTGCCGACGCCCTCCGGGCGTCCACGCTTCCATGGTTTAGGAGCTCTCCACGCGATAACCCATGAGATCGTCACCGTCACGAATGAAACCTACATCAATCGTACCCGTGTCGTTGAACTCTTCGAGAAATGGCCACTCGATTCAAAGATCGTCCCATCACCGTCGTGCTCGACCATGCGCGGTACCAGCGCAATCATCTTGTCATGGCGGAGGCGGAACGCCTTCACATCACGCTCTTGTGGTTGCCGACTTACTCGCCCCACTTGAATCTCATTGAGCGACTCGGGAAACTCGTCAAAGCCGAGTGCCTCCATGGTCGCTATGATCCCTCGTTTACCAGCCATCGTGAAAACCTTGGAAAACCAGGATTCGGATGTTCAACACCCATTAACGTCCTTATTAACCATGAAATTTCAACTCTTCGATAACGCGGCCTAATCGTTAATTGTCGTCTGCGAGGGGTATACCTCAATTCTCGCCATCAAGTGGCCGGTACATTAACCGGTCTCAACACCGCGTCACCAGTTTGAAAGGTAGGCCCGTGGTGTAGTGCAAGGAGGAAAGCATTATGTTCTCTCCAAAACGTCTAGGCTCCTCTGAAAGATACCATAGTAGTAAGGGTTTCCACTTCCCTCCTAACATCTGTTGAACATAAAGCCCGCGCATTCCCCTTCCCAGGCGAAGCCGAGAGGGGGTCAAGCGGGTTAGCCCGCATGGCTAGACAAGGCACAAGGCTTGTTTTACCCTGAGGGTATAG
The DNA here is from genome assembly GCA_021797635.1 of Bacillota bacterium. GTDB lineage: Bacteria > Bacillota > Sulfobacillia > Sulfobacillales > Sulfobacillaceae > JAJZZI01. The sequence goes on from JAJZZI010000029.1 coordinate 1,094, forward strand.
GGCCGGAACGGTCCGAATTCACGCCTGGGGAGATCGCATAAGACGCACGAGGCCTCACGGCCCGGCGTAGTCGGTCGTCGAGCCAGGAACGTTTGCATTACCGAGCTTGGATGACTCGCCACCTTGGAGCCACGTTGTTTCTCACCACTCACACCAATAGCGAACCCACCGGAACGGCCTTTGGTCCCATCATTTACTATGTCGCGGGCCGTCCCGCGTCCTATCAGTTGGCTCGAGCCCTATCTTTGGGGGCGACCCCGAAACCCCCGCCTTGGTGTATCCAGGCGGTGGGAGAGTTCATCTTTTGCTAAAGCACACTCAGGTGTAAGGAATCGGGGACTTCTTTAATACTAGAACGCAACGGTGATTCCCTCTTGTGGTTGGATGAAATGGATTAGTCACCCTTATTCAACCAAACTCAGGAGGGAATTGCTAACCCCAAATTCCACGAAATTCGGGCCTATCTCGCCCCAAACCGTTGTCATAGCATGGCTTGACCCCACATAGCGTTTTTGTGGACAGAAAGGGGAGTCGTCCATGAGAACTCTGGTATGGCTGGGGCTTGCCATGCTTTTGCTTAGCTACAGCCTGGTAGCCGCCAAGCCCAAGGTGACCCAAACGGTCGCGACAGGCCGTCCCTTAGTCGTCATTGACCCGGGCCACGGCGGAGTCGACCCCGGCGCGGTGTCTCATACCGGGATCCAAGAAAAAGCCATTAACCTAGCCGTCTCTTGGGTCACTGCCAATCGTTTGCAGGCAGCCGGGATTGCCGTCGCGCTCACGCGCCAGGGCGATCACCCCGCGCTTCGGGCCAAACGTTTCGTGGTCGTCGATGATTTGCATTACCGAGCTTGGATGACTCGCCACCTTGGAGCCACGTTGTTTCTCACCATTCACACCAATAGCGAACCCACCGGAACGGCCTTTGGTCCCATCATTTACTATGTCGCGGGCCGTCCCGCGTCCTATCAGTTGGCTCGAGCCCTATCATCGGGATTTGCTCAGGTGTTTGGTCGTAGCGCCGATATTCGGCCTATTCGTCAGACGGTGCTCCTTGAGGCCGGGGTGCCCGCGGCCAACGTCGAACTGGGATTTTTGACCCATCGTCAAGACACCGCGAAGCTCATCAGTCCCTCGTATCAAAAAGCCCTGGGGTCGGCCATTAGCCGAGGCGTGATACGCTATTTGGGTTACGGCTAACCGAATCTCGCTACGGATCCTTTTCATGTTCAGTCCCGAAGGCTCGAGATTTCCGCCCTATTCTGGCCGTTCATGCAACAAGAGGTTGGCATAAGCCGCCATTCCCTCGCCTCGTCCGGCAAATCCGAGCCCGTCGGTCGTTTTCGCTTTGACCGATATGCGCTGGGGATCTGCTTTCAGCACTTCAGAAAGGTTTCGTTCCATGTCTAGGCGAAACTCGAACAATCTCGGACGCTCGGCTACAATTGTCGCATCTAAGCTCTCCAACTGAAACCCCTTTTGCTCCATCATGGACCAAACCTTCTTTAGCAACAGGAGCGAGCGCGCACCCCGGACCTCGGCATCATCGCTGCGAAACCAGGTTCCCATGTCCCCGAGATGGGCGGCCCCGAGCAGCGCGTCCATCACGGCGTGAACCAGCACATCGCCGTCGCTGTCGCCAGCCAATCCCCTCTCATGAACGATCGGCACCCCGCCGAGGACTAAAGGGATGCCCCGCACCAGGGCATGTGCGTCAAATCCCTGACCAATTCTCATCGTCTTCCCCCTTCATAGCGGCCGCTTGCGACAAGTACCAACGCAGCCAGGAAAGGTCTTCGGCCGTGGTAATCTTGCGGTTGACCGGATCCCCGGCCACATAGAAGACGGGATATTCCAGACGTTCCATCACCTCCGCATCGTCGGTGACCGATTCATCGGGAGCAATCATCTCATGCGCTTCCCGAATTAGGCCGAACCTAAAACCCTGCGGGGTTTGGGCCAAGCCCAGGCGACCTCGGTCCATCGTGCCCAGCAAACGGCGCTGCTCCACATCCACTTCTTTGACCGTATCCACGACGGGCAACAAGGGTACGGCGGCTCCATGGCGCGAAACGGCCTGGACCACGCGGGTTGAAAGTTCCGGCGAGACTAGGGGGCGAGCCCCATCGTGAATTAAGACCATATCCCGATCGCCGGCACCCAGGCTCACTAATGCCTCCAAACCGCGACGAACCGAAGCGGCCCGGGTGTCTGCACCCCGCGTGACCACAAAGCGGCCTGTTTCAAACATCGACTTGACAACCTTTTCACTGCGATCGACGTCGTGTGCTTGCACCACTAAGGCCCCACCGTCCGCCAATCCGGTCAAGGAGACGGCCGATAAGACCCGCTCCATGAGCGAACGACCGTCCACGCTAAGCCACATCTTGGGCCCCACCGGACCCATCCGTTTAGATTTTCCTGCGGCTACCACGACCCACCACACTCGCTCCATCGCCATCCTCCGTTCGCCATCCTGTCTCACTCCATTGTATCAAGTTCGTCGAGCATGGGGCGGTGGAGTGCGGCGCTTTCGTCGTCTTCGGCCAAAGATTTGGCTGATCAGGCAGGACGATGGCAGACCCATCGCGAAGTGTAGAGGAATCGTTTGTAAGCGTCGCGGATATCCTCTTAGCTTGACCGAACTGGGGGGAGGAGAGCACATGCCCGTATTACACGCCGGATGGTATCGAAGTCAATTGTTTCTCTGGGCGGCCGCTCAATGTTCACCAGACCACTTTCAAGCGGCGAGCCCCTGGGAACTAAAAGCGATCCTGGGACAGATCCTTCCCCAGTGCGCGGATGATTGGGAGTCCCCCCGATCGCTTAAAATCTACGTGCCCCAAAACCACGCGTTGGTGGCCAGGGCGGTCCACGGCATCGCCCTTCGTCCTGCCCTGTTTGCTCAACTCCGGAGCTGGCTCGACGCTGTTTCCGCGAGGCAATCCGCCGTCGTGGTAGGCGAGGAACTGCGCGTGCTCAAGGAGGCCTTCGTGTTCGCCCATCGCGTAGTCGCTTCAGGCACATACATCCCCGGGCTCGCCGATCGATTAGGGTATTGCCGCCCCATTTGGAAGCCCTGGTGGAGTGAAGACCAGCTTAGCTATGTGAAACGACTCGGGGCGATCCTGCCCGACGTCGCACGTGCGCTCGGACATCCGCCCATGGAGGCTTCCAGCCTCATCCGGCAATGGATCGAGGACCTCGTCGACAACCTAATCCGCCAGGCGGATCTCACTCCCCCTCAGGACGTGGTGGGACCCTACGGCCAATGGTTGAAGGGGCTATATGGCGGTGAGCGGTCGACCATCGAACCCCGCCAGACAGCCGAGTTGCTCGTGCGCGCGTTGGCCAAGTGGGAGCACGACGCCCGCGAGCGGGCCCACATCCCCTATCGACTGTGCTTTCGCATCGAAGAACAGCCGCTAGACTCCCGTTCTTCTGGACTCTGGCACGTGCGCCTGTTGCTAGAATCCCTCGAATCTAAGGGAATCCCCCTCGAACGGTCCGCATCAGACATTGATGAGGAGGACTGGGCACGTCTTTTGCACTGGGCGGCACCGTATTCTACCGCCTTGGCGCAAGCCCTAAAAGGTCGGACAGTCGAAGGCTTTTATCTGAACACGGAAAGGCTGTTGTCCTTTATTGAGGATGATGCGGCCCAGTTGAAGCGCGCGGGAGCTACCATCTTGTTGCCCGCATGGTGGAAAGGGCGAAAACGAAGGCTAAATTTGACGGCACAGGTTCATCGTACGCACGAGTCCGCCATTCGCATTGGCGATGTGCATCAAGTCGACTGGCGCCTCGCCCTAGGCCAAGATCCCCTAAGCCTGGAAGAATTAAAGCAGTTGGCCGTTCACCAACAACGACTGGTGCAATTTCGCGGTCAATGGATAGAATTAGCCGACGACGTAATCCGCTGGACGCATCGACTTCAATCATTGCCGACCGAAGTCGACACGGGCACGGCCATTCGTTGGGGCATTGAGGGCCAAATTAGTACCGCCTCATCGCAGGAAGACGATGCCTTGCCCGCCACCGTGAAAGCCGAAGGCTGGATGGCCGAGGTCATCGCCAGGCTCCTGCAGCACGAAACCATGGAGCCGGTGTCACCCTCTCCCGCCTTTCACGGAACCTTGCGCCCGTACCAGTTGCGTGGTCTAGCGTGGCTAGACTTTCTCCATCGCTTTGGGCTGGGTGCCTGCCTCGCCGACGATATGGGGCTCGGCAAGACGGTACAGGCGCTGGCCTTAGTCGACCGTGACTACCAGCAGGGCATCCGACGACCCGTGCTGCTCGTGTGTCCCACCTCGGTCGTGGCCAACTGGCAACGCGAGGCTGAACGCTTCACCCCCGAGCTCCCCATCACGGTGCACCAAGGACCAGAGCGATTGCGAGCGACTCGCTTGAGAGACGCGGCCAGCCGCGCTGGCCTCCTGGTCACCAGCTACCCCATCCTTCGGGCCGATGCCGAGGATCTACTTCAGATTGATTGGCACGGAGTGATCTTTGACGAGGCCCAAAACATCAAAAATGCGGCCACCCGTCAATCGCAAATTGCTTGTCAACTGCGCTCCGAGTATCGCGTGGCGCTCACCGGCACCCCTTTAGAAAACCGCTTGGAAGAACTATGGTCGCTCATGCGCTTTCTCAATCCTGGGTTATTAGGCAGTCAAGACGCGTTTCGCCGCCGCTACGCCAACCTCAACCAGACCGATGCTTCCGATCTGAAGTTGAACCCGCTGCATCGTCAGATTGAGCCGTTTTTGCTCCGGCGGGTTAAGACGGATCCCGCTATCATCGACGACCTCCCCGACAAAATTGAGATCAAAGAGTATTGCCATCTTACGCGCGAACAAGCCTCCCTCTATCAGGCGGTTTTAGATAGATTGGCGACGAAGGTGCAGGATCTCGACGCGATCAGTCGCCGCGGATTGATCTTGGCCACGCTTACCCACTTGAAGCAAATTCTCAATCATCCCGCCCACTTTTTAGGTGACCATTCCTCCCTGGGCGGACGTTCGGGCAAACTCACCCGTCTTGACGAGCTTCTCGAGGAGATCCTGGCCGAAAATCACCGGGCTCTCATCTTTACCCAGTTTGCGCGCATGGGCATGCTGCTAGAGCAATACCTCTGGGAACATTGGGGAGAACGGGCCTTGTTTCTGCATGGTGCCATGAAGCCCAAGGAGCGAGAACTGATGGTGCGCCGGTTTCAGGAAGAGGATCACGGTCCCCGCCTCTTCCTCCTTTCTCTCAGGGCGGGCGGCACGGGACTCAACCTGACTCGGGCCAGCCACGTCATCCATTACGACCGTTGGTGGAACCCGGCCGTAGAAAACCAGGCCACCGACCGTGCCTTTCGGATTGGTCAACACCAAAACGTCACGGTGCACAAGTTTGTCTCGATGGGCACCGTGGAGGATCGGATCGACCGCATGATTGAAGAGAAAACTTTGTTGGCAGAGCGGATCGTCGGCCGCGGTGAGTCTTGGATTACAGAGCTTTCCACGGCCGACTTGCAGCAACTTTTGGCCTTGCACACTCCAGGGGAGGATGAAAATGACTGAAGCTAACGCGTGGGCTCAACGATGGTTTGCGGCCCTGCCCGCTGAAAAGACGCGAAGCCGGAAATCGCCAATCGTGCAAAACCTGGCTATCAGCGCCGGAACTGCTCGATCTCGCATTCATGAAGGTCGCAATGCCCGCCCTTGCCAAACTTCGCTCAGCTTTATGGTGCCTTCCCTGGCCGAGTGGCAGAGCGTGCTTTATGAGAGCGGCCTGCCCCCCTATGTCCTAGGTCTCCTTTTCGCCCAAAGCTATCCGGCCAAGCTTATTGAAGCATTACGCCAAGCGCCCCTCCAACTCGTCCCCGACCCCGTGACCGTTTCGGTGGCCTGTACGTGTTTGAGCGTCGGCTGGTGCAAGCATGGGCGGGCGCTGTGGACGAGGCTGGGTCAGGAAATTGAACGGCAGCCCGAGACCCTCCTACGGCTGCAGGGGCTCGACCAGGACACGTTAATGCAAATGTTTGAGAAGGACCTGGAAGCGTTTTCGGTGGAGCCAGAAGACGTCCACCAGGTTCCCCTTCGCCTAGACCGAAACCACTTTTGGGGAAAACCAGGACCTTTGCCCCGTGCGCCCAAGGATTTTCCAGGCGATCCCGCCGACCAGGTAATACGCACCATGGGCTTTCCCCCACTTTGGCCGCAAGATCGCGATTTGGCCGCGTATCTAACCCGCATCTATGAAGCCGTGCGCCCGATCGCTTTGGATGGCGAACAGGAATGGGGGAACCACGACGGTCAGCCCAGGGACCCCCATTACGCCAGACGCTCGTAAAAATACCGTCGCATGCGCCCCTAAACCTTAGCCTGAGTCTCCAAGATGCGCATTAACCTTTGACGAAAGAGAGGACGATCCGCCATGCGTTCGGCCATGGATAAAATAATTTGTTCGGGCATGCTGAGCACGTTGACATCTCGGGGTACCGTGGCGAAGTCGCTGACCAAGTCCGCGATCGCGTCGATGACGAGCTTTTGGCCCTCGGCCGTCGAGAGAAATTCGTTAAGAATATTTTCAAGCTGGGGTTCCATCCGGCGAAGTAAGCGCTCCGCCATTCGCTCTTCCAACCGCTGATGAGGCCACATCGCTTGTTCCCCCAAGAAAACATATATCGTAGTATAGCATGGCGCGGGTCTAAGGCCGCATCGTCGTGGGATGCGACCTTAGATTCGCGCTGCACTAACGGGCTTCGATCACGTCGATACCTGCCGTTTGAGGTTTCATTTTGGCAAATATCATGCGCCCGGCAGCCGTTTGCAGAACCGACGTGACTAACACCGTCACCGTTAAGCCCACGCACTTACGACCGCCATCCACGACAATCATCGTACCATCGTCTAGATAGCCAACCCCCTGGCCCGCCTCCTTGCCATCTTTAATCACGTGCACTACCATTTCTTCACCCGGCAGCACCACGGGCTTAACGGCATTAGCCAGTTCGTTGATGTTAAGCACGGGAACCCCCTGCAATTCGGCCACTTTGTTCAGGTTAAAGTCATTGGTGACGACTTTGCCATCCATCAATCTGGCCAACTTTAACAGCTTGGAATCCACTTCTAAGGCAGGATCGACCTCGCGCTCATACACCTGAACGGAGATATTGAGCTCCTTTTGTATCCGATTTAAGATGTCCAGGCCGCGCCTCCCACGGTTTCGCTTCAAGACGTCAGCAGAATCGGCAATGTGACGCAGTTCCTCTAGTACGAATCCTGGAATCACCAAGGGCCCTTCCAAAAATCCTGTCTGGCAAATGTCAGCGATTCGGCCGTCAATAATGACTGAAGTATCCAAAATCTTAGGCTTCGACTCGTTGCCCGCGCGATGTTTGACGCGCGCCAACCAACTTTGAGGACGCAAAAACTCTTCCTTTTTCCGAACTGACACCGACAGCCCTACGTATCCGCAGGCAATGGATATGGCCACGCGAGCCAACTCGCCCACGATGCCTAAGGCGCCGAGAGGCACCCCAATCAGAAACGCGATCACCAAGCCCACAATAAGGCCGATGGCTCCCGACATCAAATCTTGCGTCGGCGTCCTTTGCAAACGGCCCTCCGCCCATGCAATCAAAAGGCTCACCCATCGAACCAACTGCGGGCCTAAGACGAGACCAACCAGCCCACCCACGACCATCCCGGCGACCGCCGCCAGCAAGAGTCCAAGCCGCTCTGAGCCCAGTGATACCAAAAAGGGCCATGCTTTCAAGACCTCTCGGTTGTGAAACACGGTAAAAAGGCCAAGCAGCGCACCCACCAGCGTCAATACCTGCCGCATCGTCCTGTCCACTCCGTCACCCCCTTTATGCACTTCGAATCGCCCTATTGGCCGACCCATGTTCAGTCTTCCCCGGGGTACGGAATAAAATAACTCTTTTAGGATAGCTCAACCAATTTCTTCGCACCGCCAGCGGAGATCTAAATCATACCACCTGGTATCTAAGAAAATTGAAAGATTGTGTCGAGCAGCGGCAAAGCCCCGACTGCATCAGCCAGGGCTTTGCCGTAGTGCTTGGGGAACCTTCCTTACCACTTTACCACTTTACCACGGCACTACTGCGTGCAATCAGGGTTCAGCGAGGCTCGGCCTGCATTTGCAGCGTGGCCACGGCATCTTTTAGTCGACGGACGCCTTCAACTTTGATGGAAAGCCCAAAGTCGCCTGCGCTGGGCACCAACGCCCGACGAAAGCCTAAGTGAAGGGCCTCGTTAAGACGTTCCGCCACCCGGCCGACGCGTCGCACCTCCCCGGTGAGGCCCACCTCTCCCATCACCACCACGTCACCGGGCACGGACGTCCCCGTTAGGCTAGAAGCTGCCGCTAAGGCCACGCCTAAATCGAGTGCGGGATCATCGACCGAGACTCCTCCCGTGAGTTTGAAATAGGCGTCCATGTCTGAGACCCTAAAGCCCAGGTGCCGTTCCAAGACGGCCAAGACCAAGGCCACCCGCTGTGGATCCATCCCCGACACCACCCGTCGTGGCGTGCCGTACGCCCGCACCAAGAGAGCCTGCACTTCCACCAAAAGGGGTCGTGATCCTTCCACGGTAGCCACTACGACCGATCCGGTGGCGGAGCTGGGACGTTCTTCCAAAAGCGCCCGCGAGGGATCAGGAACGGCTACTAGCCCTTCTCCCTCCATGGCAAATAAGCCGAGTTCACTGGTGGAACCAAAGCGATTTTTAATCCCCCGGAGTACGCGGAACACGTGCTGACGGTCGCCTTCAAACATCAAAACGACGTCCACCAGGTGTTCCACCACTCTGGGACCTGCAAGCGCAATGTGGACAATGTCTTCATCCTGGATTAGGGAACTCGCCACCGCTGCCGGCCATCGCGGTCGCGGCCAATCATCTGGGGATAGCGGTCGGACAACGCCTGATCGAGCGTGAGGGCTTGGCCACGATGCCGCCATAAGCGGGCTAGCGCCACCCAATCATTGGCCCTGGCCTGGCGCATCATTTGAGGCACAAAGTGCCAGGCCGCCAAGACGACTTCGGCGTCTTGGGCCCGATCGATCGTCACCGTATCCCGTCCCCCTGTCACCGCGACCAAATCCATGAGCGCCTTCAAACTCTTCCCCGACAGCTTTCTGACCATCGCTTCCGCCAAGATCGGTCCTGTCCCATCCAGACGAAGGGACGGAGCGGCGGGAGCGAAGTCAATGGCGATCGGCCGATGGTAGAGCGAGGCGTCTATAGCGTCTACTCCGGTGACGTCGACCAAGCTGACCCAGCCCTGTTTTCCCGGCGCGAAGCCCACGAAAACCACAGGCGAACTCAGCGGCAAAATTTGCACGACCAGGCCCCGTTCGGAAAGAGACCGAGCGAGGTCCCACCATCGTTGAATTTGCACCAAGTTCAGACGGTCTCGATATCCGCGATGTTGCATTCGGCGCACTAACTTGGTTCCCTGCGACCATAATCCGAGGAGCTGAGCGTGTTGTCTCTGAGGATCCAAGGTCTCCCCCGTTTCCTGCACATCCGGCCGACCCCACTTGGGCTCTCGCGCAGGGGGTATCCGGCCATTCATGCATATAGCTCAGTGCTTTGACCAAGGTTTCCCTAGGCCACGGGCCGCAATGACCCTTCTTTGTTTACGTGACCAACCAAAAAGATAGGCAAGTGGCTTTTGGCTATCCTCATTAAGCGGCTTGCCACTTCGCGCACCTGCGCCACGCTACCCGGCGCCGATTCCAAATCGGGGTTATAGACCGTTTGCAGCGAATCAACCACGGCTAAGCGCCAACGCGGTTCGCGAAGGATGGTCTCAATCGCTGCGATGCGGTCCTCGGCGACCACATAGAGGTTCTCCGGCATCGCACCAAGACGCCCGGCTCGAATCCGAATTTGCTCTAAGGACTCCTCCGCGGTGATATAAATAACCGGTTCGCGTTGTCCAATGCTGCCCGCCAACTGCAGCAAAAGGGTCGACTTGCCGATGCCCGGATCGCCCCCTAAAAGCATGAATCCGCCCGGCACGATGCCTCCGCCAAGCACCCGATCGACCTCGCTCATGCCCGTAGACAGGCGATCGACGCGGTCGCCCACGACATCCTTCACGGCCATCGGCGGCCTGGCCGCCGTAGCGGCAGACAGGCCGGTCGATGCTTCTTCTACGCGTTCTTCAACCATGCTGTTGAACTGTTCACAACTTGGGCACCGCCCCATCCATCGGGCACTGGCCGCCCCACACTCTTGACACACGTAGCGCGTACGAGCGCGTTCTTTGGCCATTATCTAGACTCGCTCGCCTTGAGCGCCTCGGGGTCTTCCGCCTTCGTGCCAAAGGTCAGGGTTTCGCCTTGGGCATCCACCCAAATGTGCGCCCCCTCCTCAAAGGTTCCGGCCAGCATGCGTTCTGCCAGAGGATCTTCCACCAGATGCTGAATCGCCCGACGAAGGGGCCGCGCCCCGAACACGGGATCATACCCCGCCTCGGCAATGACCCGCTTGGCCGCATCGCTGACCTCTAACTGGAAGCCATTCTCGGCCACGCGCTGGTTCACTTCCTCCAACATGATGCCCACGATCTCGCCCAATTGCTCGGGCATCAGTTCATGGAAAACGATAATTTCATCAACTCGGTTGATAAACTCTGGCCGAAAGGTATGTTTGACCTCGTCCATCAACCGCTCCTTCATGTCTCGATATTGCGAGTCTTCCGTGGCCGGACGAAATCCGATGGTGCTTTGTCGGCGGATTACATCGGCACCCACGTTGGAAGTCATAATGATGACCGTGTTGCGAAAGTCCACGGCTCGGCCCTTGGCTTCCGTCAGACGCCCCTCTTCGAGCACCTGCAACAAGATATTGAAGACTTCGGGATGCGCCTTTTCAATCTCATCTAACAACACGACCGAATACGGGTGGCGGCGAACCATCTCGGTAAGCTGACCACCTTCCTCATAGCCCACGTAGCCCGGAGGTGCTCCCACCAGTCGAGAGACGGCATGGCGTTCCATGTACTCGGACATATCAATGGTCACCATCGCTTCTTCGTCGCCAAACAGGGACCCGGCCAGCGTCTTGGCCAAC
>JAJZZI010000079.1 GCA_021797635.1 Bacillota bacterium
GCGCCCCTATGGGAGCGGCAAGTTCGTGTGTTATCGGCCTTGTGTGACTCGGTGTGGCGTGCGGTGGCCTATGGCCACCGAGAGGAACCGGGAGTCCTAGTCGATAAGACCCCCTATCCCGGCCCCGTGCCCCCTATCTTGGCCGGCCTCCAACAAATGCCCGGAAACTGGCTTCTGGTGCTTGCCGTCGATTTGGTCCAAGTCGATGTCGAACTGCTTGAAAAGCTGGTTCAGACCCGGGTCGAGGGCGGCGTCAGTATGGCGGCGGACGAACAGCATTGGCAACCCCTTTGCTCCATATGGCATCGAAGCGTGCTAGCCAAGATACCCACAGACAGGGACTGGGCGGGATGTTCCATGCGATCGCTGCTGCAGCATGTGCCCACGACCGAATATCCCGTGCCCAAATATGCGGCCCATCAATTGAAAAACCTGAATACGCCGCAAGACCTCGGGGAGGTCACTTTGTGAGCCAGCCAAGATGGCTTCAGCTTGCCGGATGGTCGGGCGTCGGCAAGACCACCATTTTGAAGGAACTGGTTAGCCGGGCCCGCGCTCGCAGCGAACGGGTAATGGTCCTAAAGTTTTCCGATCACCCCATCCCGAGTGCGCTTCATACGGGCGACACCTTCCGCCTGGTACAAGCCGGGGCCCAATCTGCCGCCTTTTGGGGCCAAGACGGCATCGTCTGGCAGGGCGATCAGACCACATTTGTCGAGCTCTTGAGCCACGTGGAGGCCGATTGGATCCTGGTCGAAGGCGGCCGCATGCTGCCCACACCCAAGATCTTATTGGCTCAAGCCGAGTGGCCACCCGCCTCTCCCCCGGTCGTCGCTGGTGTGGGTGAAACTTCCCGTCCATGGCCCCGAGGCCTCAGCGTGAAGCTTCCCCAAGGCACGGACCAAGCGGCATCGTGGATCGACCGCCATCGTTTCGACTGTTCCGCGGCCTTTGATATTTGGCATCCTCTCTTGACCCAAGGAGCAACCCCATGTTGATTAGCATCTCCGAAGCGCTGACGCGCTTAAACCAAGTCTATCCCCATCTCGACGTCGAGTCCGTTCCCCTGGCCCTGGCCCTGGGTCGGACACTGGCCGAGTCGATTACCGCCCCTATCGACTTACCGCCATTTTCTCGGGCCGCCATGGATGGCTATGCCGTGCTTAGCCAGGATACGCTAAGCGCCCCGCTGGATCTGGCCGTCAGTGGCCAAGTGGCCGCAGGGCAAATCATGGATGGCATGCCACCCCATACCGCCGTACGCATCTTTACCGGGGCGTGCCTGCCAAGCCCAGCAGACTCCGTGATTGAACAAGAGGCCGCTGCTAAAAGCTCTCAAGCGGGCCATGTCCATCTGGCCCGCCCCGTGGCCAAGGGCCGAAACGTGATGCCAAAAGGCCACCAGTATCACCGCGGCGATACCGTCTTTCTCGCTGGCGAGCGCCTCCAGGCCAGTCATCTGGGCACCCTGGCGGGACTGGGCGTGCCTAGCGTCAGGGTGTATCGAAAACTCCGCGTAGCCATCGTGCAGACTGGAAACGAGCTCCGGTCTTCCGAAGCAGCCCTCGATCCCGGCATGATTTATGAGGTGCAGGCCGTGTGGTTGCCACATTTAATTTCCGAATGGGGCGGGACGGTCACCGAGGTCCTTCGGGTAGGAGACGAGCTTGGCGCCATTTGTCAGGCGCTAGAAAACCTCGCCGAGGTCGACCTCATCATCACCACGGGAGGCATCTCCGTGGGTGACTTTGACTTCGTGGGCCAAGCCCTGCAAGAAGTTGCCGATCCCCTGTTTTTTCGCGTGGCCATGCATCCTGGTCGAGCGGTCGCGGCCGCACGGCGGGGAGACCAACTGATTTTGTCGCTGTCCGGCAATCCTTCGGCCGCCTTCGCCTCGTGGACCGCTTTGGCCAGCCCCTGGTGGGCCGCCGCGCAACAGGGAAGACTCCTAGACCAACGCGGACGATATCCCTTGCTCCAAGCATATCCCAAGTCCACCCGGGAAACCCGCTTACTGCGCGTGCTTTGGACTCCCCAGGGACTCGACGCCAACCTCAGCCATAGCGTGGACGTGCTCTCCGACCCCTGGAACTCTGGCTATGCTCTCATCCCTCAAGGATCTTCCGCCCTCGGCCAGGGCACCATCCTAACCTATTGGCAGCCAGCAGGACTCGGAGGAACGGCCCCTCGCTGGCAAGGCACGGCCTCCCATGTGTTCGCGTTTGATCCGCCCGCCGAATTTCGCGAGGCCCGAGACCGCTAAGCAGTGATAATGTTCCCCCCAGTGACCACGGGGTCTTGCCGTGGTAGGGCTTTGGTAGCTGGGTGATCCACCCCGTTTACCGTGGACGCCAAGCGTTGATTCTCAATTTGGCGTGCTTCGATTACCCAATTGTTCGACAATTTCTGCTATAATGCAGCACAGATCGATGCCTGGGAGCACCCCTTTTCAATGAAAAGCAAGCGGACGTCCCCGGCGATGCTGGGAACGTCTGAAAGAATCCCGGCCATTGGCAATACAGGTGCAAAGACTGCCCCGAGGGTGACGACAACGATCTGGTGAGATGGTTGAGATGGTTGGAACGCTAAAATCTCAGGCCGCCCCCAAGCCTTGGCCTGCGCACGGACGGACCCTCGCGAGCAAGATAGTCTCATTGCGACAAAAGGAACCTGCCCCATCGTGTTGAAAGCTTGCCAGAGAGGAGATAAGTGATGGTTTGTGTCGATATCTGGAAAGATCGCAAAGCGCGATGGATGGCCGTTCACGTCTTGCGTCTACAGGGGGAATCCGCTCGGGTGACCCGCGTGGAGCAATGGCACTCGGAAGTCGATGACCGGACAGCACCGTTTCGCGAGTGGCGAGCGTTTGACCATGGTCGCCTCGTGATCGCTTGGCGAATCCGCGAAGCTTCCGCCTAAGCTCCCTGGTTCCCATGACTTGATGGTGCTCTCCAGCCGCAGCAAGTTGCTCGGGGCAGGAGTTCTTGGTGCCCTACAGCATACACGTGCCTAAAAACCTCGCCGGTCAGGAGCGGGTCTTCGTGATGCGAGCCCGGACCGACTGGCCTCCTGGCAAACCCTTGACCCGACGGAGCAAGAGAGAAAACCCTGCCCAACGGAACTTCTCGGTTGACGCAAAGTATGGTCTTAACCCCCGCTTGCGATCCCTTTCACCATGCCCACCACACCTGGAGATACGTCAGAGAGGCCACCGATTACGGTTAGCTTTGAGGACGCCTTAAAATGAAGCTGGGAGAGCCAGCTTTGCAGGGGAAGAGAAAGCGTGCCTGGAGGCGTTGGTATGATGGGCACCCCCAAATGTGCGGCCAAATCTGCGGCAGCAAATCCCACCATGAGATGGCCAGGCAAGGCACTCGCCAAGATGACGCCGGCGACACCGTTCGAATAAAACTCGTGATTGGCCAAAATCGCCGTATCGTAGCGGTTCACGCCCACCATGCCAACTCCTCCCGGAAGATGATTAGCAAAGCGCTCGGCGGCTCCTATGGCGAAGGTCTCGTGCACGGGACTAAATGCCGAACGCTCTACGGCCGGGATTTGGCCTTGCGCATCGAGCAGGAAAATGGGGAGATCCTGGCTTGCCGCCACGGGGCCAATACTTAGGCCATCGGCCCAAGCTTGGCTCTGATTGGCTACGACAAAGGCCTGATGATAAGGATGTCCGCTGGCCTCTAGCTGGGCACCTACCTCTTGCGCCAGGCTTACCGGCCCTTTGGCCGCAAGCCGCCCGATGACCTTCATCGAAGCTGGCAGCGAAGCGACCAGCTGGCGGTTGGCGCCCACCAATAGCACCCGAGTCACGTGCATGGCAGTGAGCGCCCTTCGTGTCGAAGGTCCTAATTTTCCGGCGTTCTCCGTGAGTAACAGAGGTGCATCGAGGGCGTGGGCTAAAGGCGCCAACAGCAGCGTCTCTATCGGCTCCGAGGCATTTTGCGCCAGTAAGATGGCCTGGCCCGAGGGCCTCCGGCTGACGCGAAGGGTTGCCTCGGCGATCGCGGCCACTGTAGCCAGACGGCTCTTGCCTGATATCCGGGTCGTCTTGACGCCGTACGCACTCTTGCGAGGGGTGATCACGGTAAGGGGCATGACTTGCCTCGCCTCGCCCACCATCGCCCTCAGATCGCTGGCACCCGAATGGGTCGCCACGACCAGGGCCTCGGCGAGGCCGCTCGGCGATATTCGATGGGTCCGGGCCACCACCTTAAGACCTGGACCCGCTTTCCAATGCACGCTAGCTCCCACATGCACGGGAGCCCCCAGCGAGCTCACCAAGGAAAGCTGCACTAAGGTGCTCTGGCCTAGCGTCAATCGGCGGCGATGATTGATGGTCGACAGGCTGAGTCCCGAAGGCACCGTGCTAAATTGGTAACGAAGGTGCTTTCGCACGGTGGTGGCGTTTAAGGGATCGCTGCCGACGACCGAGGCGGACACCTGATAGCGCTGGCCGGCATTCAAAGGCTGCATGGGAATCAAGGCGGCCATCGCCGGATTCATGGGATCGGCTACGATGTGCGCGGCTACGGGCATGCCGCTGGCGGTGCTGAGCTGAAGCGAGAAGGGCTGGCTCACGTTCCAACCCTGAAGCATCACCATCACCGGATAGCCGGTCACGGCGGGGGCGTTAGCCCAGGGGCTTTGGCCTCGGCGGTTGGCCCAGGCGGTGGGGACCTCGACGGCGTTTGGTCCTGGATCGGCTAGGATATTGGCCATAAGCGGGCTTGGCGCAAGCGCACCAGTGTCGATGACCGGGGTGCCTTCAGGCTGGATGGCTAGTCCCATGCGCAGCAAGGCGCCATCCATCAAAAAGAAGCGGCCCAAGACCCCGTGGTTGAGCTGACTGACCACGGATAGAGGATTCACCGCGACGCCGGTTCCGTCCCACTCCTTGACGACATCGCCCAGATATCCAGACAAATTCGCGCGCGCCCGCGGTGATGTGCCGGTGAAATCCGTCTTGGCCCACTGTTCACGCCAAAGGTTGGTGCTGGAATGATGGGCAGAAAGATAGGCGCGATGATGAAGGGCGGCGAGCTCTAGACTTGAAGACCAGGCCACCGGGGCAAGCGACTCCTCCTGGCGAAGGGCATTGATGGCATCGAGTGCGACCGCACTGCTTTGATCCAAGGCAGGCGGCGCAAAGTTGGGCATACCGCTATGATTGACCACCATCACGGAAGCCGCTGCAGGAAATATCGCCGAGGAGTTCTGAGGAAGCGTCAAGCTGCCCGACAATCGATAGAGACCCGACCCGAAGAGGATCGGCGATTGGACGGAGAGGGTACTTTGCCCCACCACGTGAAAAGGGGTCTTTTGGCCATTGAGCGTAAGCGAAAAGTCTCCCGGCGCATACGCGCCCGGAACCCAAAAGTTTACATATAATTGGCGAGGCGGAGCGTAGACAAAGGCCACGGAGGTTTGGGCCGCTTGCGCCTTAGCCATCCGGGCCGTTGCCATCACACCCATTCCGGCCGCTAGCGCCAGGCCAGCGCCTAGCGCTAGCGCCCTTGCACCGCGAGTCCCATCCAAATTGGCCAGCCCTCCCGACAAACCATGCTGTTCCGTCGGGATTTCCCGCCGGTTGACCAAAATTCCTGCTTTGTCCGTGGACTATCCTTTCCCGGCCAAAAAGCGATGGTCCCCTTAGTGCAGGCGAACAAGACCAACCGCCCCCCGAGGGCCAGTTGGTCTTGTTCGCCTATCCCCACAGCTCCTACCAGCCCGATGAACCTGAGCCTGAACCGGACTTCTTGGTGGTTCCGCCATATGACCCCTTGGTCGTACCGCCCGCTGATGCCTTGGCCCAGGACTTAACCATAGCGGGTGTGGCATAGCCGTATTGCCTCAGAAAGTTGCTCGCGGCAAACCAGGCTGCCATCGTGTGTGGCTTTTTCCCTGGAGGGCCAATGAGCACAATCGGATCTTGGATCGGTCCAGTGAGATGAAGGGCCATATTGAAGGTGAACGAGCCCTTCTTGGTCAAGACTACGGGCGCCGTCACCATGTGGCCTCCGTTGGCGTCAGTAATTTCGGCCACCAGTTTCGGCACTCCGGCGGTCGTGCCCACCAGAGACTTCGGTACGGCCGCGCCCGATGCCATATAGCCTGCAGGAATGAGCATCCACTTCCCAGACGCACTCAGATGGGTACGCGTCAAGGTCACCGTCCCGTTCAACACCCACGGAGCGGTGGCCGAGGCCACTCCGCGAATGGTCACCTTAGGCATGTTGCCGAACAACTGACTCTGCAGCAAAGGACCCGAGCTGGCGGTTGCCGCTAGCGCCATGCCACCGACGCCAGCCACGACCGCTGCCGCGCCCACGACAGGTATCCACTTTCGAATTCTGGTCACGTGAGTTACCTCCTTGCTCATGCAAAAGTGTTAAGACGCACAAACTCTGGCAACCTGACACCATCCCACGATTCTCGGTTAAATAAGGCTACCACGCTTTACCATAGACTCTTGCTGATGAGAATTCAATGAGATTTCTGGGTTTGTCAGATAGTTTCTCGCCAGTAAGGGCGTAATTGGTGCTATGTTTAGGAAAGCCTTACACTGGGTTACAGGTATCCTGGACGTAAACGTTCCCCCGAAGCCCTCATCATGAAGCGAATCGTTTGTGGGGCGACCTAGGGAGAAAGCGTCCAGTTTAAACGTTCGCTTAACTGTTCCGTCAGGGGCAGGACAGACTTGGACGACGGGCCAGCCCCATTCGTCGTCTGCGTAATCGCCACCGTCTCCTTGGCGTGTTGATGCTTTAACCGCCCGCGGGGCGATAAAATCACCTGATTGGACCCGCTTAACGTGAGCGAAACCTTGGTACTGACGGTATCGGTACCCACTTTGGCCCGAATACTGGCCTTGAGCGGTGCAGACGGTTCCACTTTAGACATCACGTCCCAATTGCCTTGCGTAGTTAAGCGAGGGGAGACTTTGGCAACAATCGTCCATGGGCCCCCCGTGACCACCGCGTCAGATGCCCCCAGCGCCGGCACACTTAACAGCTGAGCCGGACTAACGGTAATCCGATGGATAAAGCTCTGGCCACTAATCCACCCCGCCCGAGGCACGGGCGGCAACCACTGCGCCGGCTTAGCCGCCATGGGCAAGAGCACACGCACATTGACACCCGGGGGAAGAGCAGCTCCCGGGCGCGTTAAAATGCGAAAAAGCGTCCATTTGCCTTGGGAAGACAAACGGCCAGTGACCGTGAAAGCGGGCATGACCAAGCGGTGTCCCGCATCCTCCCCCAATTTAGCAGCATTCAGGCTAACGGAAAGCGGCGCTTGAGCAAAGCTCAGGGCGACAAAAAGTCCGCCCGGCTTCACTCCACCCGTGCGCATGGTGAGGCGGGGAGACCAACTCTCGGATTCTTTCACCGTGACATCGGTCGAACCCGATGCCGATTGGCTGGCACTAGGGAGATCCCGTTTCGGCACCAACAGTTTCGCCCAAAGGGCGTTGGTCAAACTCGCTTGATAGGGCCCACTACGGTGCTGAGGCCAATGATATCCCGAAAAAGTAGCCGATGCCGCAAGCGTGTTGCCTTGGACGCCCACGAGCGCCAGGAGCCCGGCCGCCAGGAGCTTAAACCGCTTGGTATCCGACCACAACCACATGGAGAACTTCCCTTCTGTCTTTGGGTACGGGACCGCCCTAAATCTCCTCGGCGGCCCAACCTCCACGCGTTAAGCAAATACGCATAGGCCTTGCTAGACTGGCTTAAGATCCCACTCAACCTTCAGGTTTCCTGGTGGGGAATACCATAGGAAACCGGCGCTTGGTGTCCGAGGGGTAACGCCCAAGTCGTCCGGTTCCCTTCCTAAACCTATCCCGCCGAACTCAGCCTAAGACCGCCCAAGGATCCATCGAATCCTACCAGCCGTTCCAAATTCCGGCAGGCTGGCTCATCCCGCTTCTGTGCCCATAATCTCTGAAATCGCCACCACGCGCCCCTGATTCATGGATCGCACCACCGCTTCGGCACAGGCAATCGTATTCAAACTTTGCTCGACGGTTAAGAAGGGATCGGTGCCTTCGCGCAGCGCTTCAACGAAATCGTGCAAGGCATCCCAGTTGCTTTGCCAACTCGTGCGGGGAGGAAGCTCCGCCATCTTGCGGCGCAGCGCTTGCTCATCGTCATCGTCAATACGCCAGGCTTCTACGCCCGCGAGGGTGGGGCCGATGGTTGCGGAACCTTGGGTGCCCACCAGGGCGATGCGTTCTTCCATGTGCGCTTTCATGGCCGCGGTGGTAGCCGACAAGGTGGCCAACGCCCCAGAAGCAAAGACTAAGCTCGCCGAAAAGGCGTCCTCGATCGCACGAGTGCTTAAGCGATGGTTGGCTACGGCAAATACCTCCTCGGGCACGCCCAGAAGGTCAACCAAAACGTCAAGCACGGAGATGGCTTCCGAAAAGGTCAAACCCCCAGACGAGGCCGGATCCTGGCGCCAAAGCATCTCGTCGTAAAATGATTGCGTACGCGAGCAGACGACCTGGGCCGTAGCTTGAATGATCGTGCCCAGTCGGTGGCCGCGCACCGCCGCGGCCACCTGACGAACACTAGGCAAAAGCCGCAAGGGATGGGCACTGGAAATCACGACGCCTCCCCTTTTGGCCGCCCTCAGCATGGCAAGCGCGTCTTCATAGGCGAGGGTAAGGGGTTGTTCCACGAGCGCCGAGACGCCCTGAGCCACGATCACGTCCACGAGCTGGCGATGCGTATGGCTGGGAGCGGCCACCACCACGCCATCAATATCCATCTGACGCAACATCACAGACAAATCCTCAAAGGCCGGAGCATCGAACGCCATTGCAGCCTGTCTTGCCGCCTCGTAGTCCGGATCATAGGTGGCTACCAATTCCGCCTCAGTCAAATGAACCAAAGCTTGTAAATACTTTTGGCCAGCCTTCCCGCACCCGACTAAGCCCAGGCGTACTGCATCTGCCAATCGACGCGCCTTCTTTCCTAAATCTAAAAGTCCTTACATCATTTGCCAAGAGGTACCAAAATATAGGCCATTATATCACGTATCCTGGGCACCAATCGGCAAATTGCCACTTTATGGCATTTTCCAGCCTAGACACTGCTGCTCTAGGAGCATATAGTAATCAGGGTCCCGTCGCGTGCCTATACAAAACTCCGGGACACCCGTAATCCAGAATGAGAGTAAGGTGTTACCTATTCGTGTCGACACATCAACCGACTTGCGTTGGGTTCTGGTCACCGTTGACGAAAGTGAGGCTTCGTCGGCCACCGTGGCGGTGGAACGAGAAGCCCTGAATGCGGCTGCCCAGGGCGAAGCGCGGTCCCCCGATCAACTGCTCGACCTCATCGCCCGCCGAGCTCTCAAGCGCATTCCGACCGCGAACGGGCATGACGGACTTCGCCTCATTACCATCCACAACCTCAGCGTCGTCTGGCCAAAATAAATGGAAGCGGTGGGCCTCGCCCACCGCTTGCGTCCTTTCACGAACCGAATACAATGGAACGAATCTCTTCCGACTCGAGCGTCTCCTTTTCCAAAAGCGCCAAGGCCAACCGGTTCAACGCCGCACGGTGCCGCATAACCAGCGTCTTGGCCCGTTCATATTGTTCGAAGACCACGTGTCGAATCGAGTCATCAATTTTAGAGGCGACTTCCTCGCTATAATCGCGGTATCGCATTAAATCACGTCCCAAAAAGATCTGATCCTGGCGGGTTCCGAAGGTCAGCGGCCCCAGCTCGCGCGACATACCATACTCCATAATCATCTGCCGCACCATGCTCGTCGATCGTTCGAGGTCGTCCGAGGCCCCGGTGGAGATTTCCCCAAAGACAACCTGTTCCGCCACCCGTCCCCCCAAGGACATGGCCACCTTGTCAAGAATTTGGTCTCGCGTCACCAGGTAGCGGTCTTCTTCGGGCACAGGCATGGTATAGCCCATGGCCATACCCCTAGGAACAATCGTGACCTTGCCCACCGGATCCCCATTAGGCACCAACAGGCCCACCAACGTGTGGCCCGATTCATGGTAGGCAACCACCCGCCGCTCAAAGTCGCTGATTACCCGGGTTCGCTTTTCTGGTCCGGCCATGACTCGTTCCGACGCCTCAGTGAAGTCGGCCATCCCGATGCGCTTTTTGCGCGATCGGGCAGCCATCAAGGCCGCCTCGTTGCACAAGTTGGCCAAATCGGCTCCGGTAAAGCCAGGCGTTCGACGAGCAATCACTTCTAAGTCGACGTCCTCCGCCAAGGGCTTGTTCCGACTATGCACTCGAAGAATCTTCTGCCGCCCCTCCTTATCCGGACGATGCACCACAATCTGACGATCAAAGCGACCCGGACGCAAAAGCGCAGGATCGAGGACATCCGGGCGGTTGGTCGCCGCCATGATGATGATCCCTTCATTCGCGCCAAAGCCGTCCATTTCCACCAAGAGCTGATTGAGCGTCTGTTCGCGCTCATCATTGCCGCCGCCATAGCCAGCCCCGCGTATGCGGCCGACGGCATCCAATTCGTCAATGAACAAAATGCACGGAGCGCTCTTCTTCGCCTGCTCAAACAAGTCACGGACACGCGAGGCACCCACTCCAACAAACATCTCCACAAAACCCGAACCGCTTTCCGAAAAGAAGGGGACTCCTGCTTCTCCCGCCACCGCTCGGGCCAATAGGGTCTTTCCCGTCCCCGGGGGCCCAAACAGCAACACGCCTTTGGGAATTTTGGCACCCAATTCAAGATAGCGTTTAGGATTTTTCAGAAAATCCACCACTTCTTCCAGCTCTTGCTTTTCCTCCTCGACGCCAGCCACATCATCAAACATCACACGCGGTTGGTTGTCGCCTTGGAGCTTGGCCTGGCTTCTCCCGAAGGACATCATGCGGTTGCCGCCCTGGCCCTGGCGAAAAATGAGAAACAAGAACCCGCCCACGATGAGCAATGGGGCCAAATCGCCCAGCAAGGTGAGCCAAATCGAGGTCGTCGCCACCTTGGCCACTTTGACGTGTACCCCATCCCCGTCCAAAAGATTGGTGACTCCACTCGTGTCAGAGACGGCGTACACGGTGGTAAAGGTATTGCCTCGGGCATTCGTCCACGTGACCGTCGAGGTATTCGCGTTGACCGACGCACTCCGAATATGATGGGCAGCGGCCGCTTCAATCATCGTGCTGTAGGGCATGGACGGCACGGCCTTATGGGAAGTATTTAAGAAGTCCATTAATGTAGAAATAAACAAGACCACAAATACAATCGTAATAACCCCACGCAACCAACGGTTTTGCATCCCCGTCTCCCTCCGAGCGATCCCGAATCATCCTATCTCTTAGTGTACCCCAGACCTGGGCGTTCTGGAAGCCAATGCCCTTTAAGGGACTACCTCAAAATGGTGCTCAGGCGGAAAGCCTGCGAGCAAGGGGCACCCGTGAAGCCCTCTTCGCCAGAAGGCTGCCCAATTCCCGAAACGACGCCGCCTCGCCTAAGGAGGGTTGCAACCGCTTCAGCCACTGCCACCAATCGGCACGGAAGAGGGCGGGTGTGGGCCTTCGGTGCTTCGGGGTCAGAAGACCGTTGGCGCCCAACTTCCGCTCATCTGCAGTAGTCCCCGGCCGGTCGCACGCAACCGGGGCTTTGGGCTTACCGAGAGCCGATCCCAAGATACCGAAAACTCACCCCCTGCTTTTACCGTGGCCCCTACGGCTACAAATCTCGGCGTTTGGGCATACTCGATCCAGATCATCGTCGTCCGAGGGAGGTCTCATGCGCGCGCCCACCATCCGGCATAAAGTCTCCTGGATTTCCCGTCCTTTGGCTCCGCTACTCGCCGGTCTCTGGTTTGAGGCAGGCTTGGTATACTCCCACTTGCGAAGCAACATGATTCTAACCCTTCCCCTGGGTCTCACGGGTCTATACCCCAAAATTGACGGCGCTTTACTCTTACCCGAAGCGCTCACCGTGGGCGTATTGCTTTTCGAATACTTTCCGGCGATCCTGATGCCCCGTTTGGTTACGGTGCGCGCGGTGAGCACGATCTTGCTCAGCATCACCG
>JAJZZI010000023.1 GCA_021797635.1 Bacillota bacterium
CATAGTTTGGCATGATTTCCGCCATGTCCTGACCCACTTTCTTCTGGAAATGAGTTGTATGGTGTAAATTAGGCTGTCCTAGAAAAGGAAAAGCATGCGAGGAAGCAGTGAGGGGTGGTAGGTCCAAGGGGGGAGATTGGCTCGCGATGGTGATCGACGTGCTGGTGTCCACCTCGCGCGAAGACGTGGTCTAAACGTATGAGGGTCACCATAGCATGATGCTGGCGCCTACGACGGGGACGAGGACCATGGCCAACTTGAGGACGTTCTGGGGCAGACGGCGGGTAAACTTCGCGCCCACATAGGTACCTAAAACCATGCTAAGAGCTACTTCAGCCAAAAGCGGAAAGTCGAGGTAGCCCGCATGATAATACCCGATGGCACCGGCAATGGCCGTGGGCACGATAACCAGCATGGTGGTACCAGGAACTTTGATGAGCGGTATGCCTAGGATCCAGAGCAAGCCCAGCTGAATGAAAGGCGCGGCGCCAATGCCAAACATACCCGAGATCGAACCGACGAAAAGGCCAAGAATTAGCGCTTTTGTCCAAAACCGGAAGTCCCTCGGGCGCAAGCGGGAGTGCAAGGGGCGCTTTTCCGGTGAAAGGAGCACAAGGCGCGCCGCCATGACGAGGGCGGATAGGAACAGCACAGAAGCCGTCAGCACTTTCAGTTCATGGGCGGGGAGATGAGCGGCGACATGCGAGGTAATCAGTGCGCCAACCGCCCCGGCACTGCCTATCCCTAGTCCGGGAGCTAGAGCCACTTGGCGGGAGCGGAAATGGCTGTATGCGCCCGATAGCGAGCTGAAAACCATAGCCGCTAAGGCGGTGCCTGAGGCAATGTGGATGGAATATCCGAATATTACGGTGAGCAAGGCGACGATAAACCCACTGCCACCTGCGCCCACGAATCCCAAGAAAAGTCCCAAAACAACCATGGTGCCTACCAGCATCTCATTTGATTGTCACGGCGTGGAACGCCGATTCTCCCTTCCTCTGCAGGACCTAGGCTCCAGGCATATCTAGACCATCGGTTCCGCTGGCGCGGCCGAAAAGAACGTTAGCGCTTTTGGGTTGCCCATCTTTCAGGGGCGTGATGGAGGAGAAACCTCACTGAGCAGATGGCTTACCGGCCTTGTGGCTATCACCGTTGCGCAGGCTCTGCGTTTCGGATAGAGCTAACCCCCAACCGACCCTATCATAACCGTTAACCATGGGCAGACCAATAGTCTGCCGATATTTTGGAGTTCTCTCCAAGGGCCGGGCATGATACCCTACCCATATCACGCGATATCAGCATGGCGGTGAAGGGAGGGGTCGAATTGCCGATTAAAGTACCGGATCACCTTCCGGCCAAAGAAATCTTGGAACGCGAGGACATTTTTGTGATGACGGAAGACCGCGCGTACCATCAAGACATTCGTCCGTTGCACATTGTGATTTTAAACTTGATGCCGATCAAGGAGACGGCAGAGACCCAGATCCTGCGACTTCTCGCGAACACGCCGCTCCAACTGGAGATCTCGTTTTTGCGGATGCGCACGCACGAGTCGAAAAACACCTCGACTCAGCATTTAGCGGCTTTTTACAAGACGGTAGAAGAAATTGAGGAACGCTATTTCGATGGCATGATTGTGACCGGAGCCCCTATCGAACATCTTCCCTTTGAAGCGGTGGGCTACTGGTCGGAATTTCAGGGGATCATGAATTGGCGAAAAAGCCACGTGACCTCAACCCTGTTCGTTTGTTGGGCGGCCATGGCTGGCCTTTACCACGACTTCGGCGTGCCAAAACATGCTTTACCCACAAAGCTCTTTGGAGTATTCGAACATGAGGTGACGGCCCAAAGGAAGTTGGTGAGAGGCTTTGACGACCGTTTTCTGGTTCCCCATTCGCGAAACGCCGAACTTCGTTTGCGTGACCTGGAAGCGGTCAAGGAATTGGAAGTGTTGTCCGTCTCGGATGAGGCGGGGGTCTATATGGTGGCGACCAAAGACGGACGGCAGATTTACGTGACGGGCCATCCCGAGTATGAGGTCACTACCCTATATGAGGAATACCGCCGGGACGTAAGTCGGGGCCTTGCGGCCTCCCTGCCCGCCCACTATTTTCCTAACGAGGACCCGGCCAGCCAACCGCGCTACTCGTGGAGATCCCATGCCAGCCTCTTGGTTTCAAATTGGCTAAACTATTATGTGTATCAAGAAACCCCCTACCAACTGGGTGCGCGATGATGTTTATTGATCGAGGCCGGACCCTCTGATGCCCGTCTTACATGCAGACTTTGAAAGCTGATCGCAAGTTGGGCTGAGGCTTTGACGACATCTGTACGAAAACGGCGGCCAAGCACGTTGAGGCATCATGCCAGGAAGGTGGACTCACTATGAGAACGAAAGACCTGACCCATCTAAATTCGGCGGGCCGGGTGCATATGATCGACGTGTCGGAAAAAACCGATACTGAGCGCCGCGCCTCGGCCGAAGGCCGGTTGTTCGCTTCTCCCGAGGTGCTTCACACGGTTTTGACGGGGACGGCGGTGAAAGGAGACGTGCTCGCGGTAACACGGATCGCAGCGATTATGGCGGCAAAGCGAACGGCCGAGTGGATTCCCTTGTGCCACCCTATCTCCCTTTCCGGAATCGACGTAGCCATTGAGCTTGAAGCCGATGCCATTCGGGTGGTGACCGAAGTGGCCACGACGGCAGCGACGGGCGTTGAAATGGAGGCCTTGACCGGGGTTAACGCGGCTCTCTTGACGCTATACGACATGTTGAAGAGCGTCGATCGAGGCATGCATTTAGGCGGAATTCGTCTGCTTAGTAAGTCGGGAGGACGAAGCGGATCCTATCGGGCCCCCGGGGATGGGTTGAGAGGAGAAGAATAAGGTGTACTTCGGGGTGCTAACCATTAGCGATAGCGTGTCTCAAGGAACGCGGGTCGACACGGCAGGAAACTGGCTATGCGAACACTGTGCGCTCATAGGCATGGTGGAGAGGAAATGGGTCGCCGACGAAGTGGACCACATTGTAGCGGCACTGCAAACGTGGGTGGACCAAGGTGTCGAAATCATCCTCACTACCGGCGGTACGGGACTTGGTCCGCGTGATGTCACCCCGGAGGCGACGCGCCTGGTTCTACATAAGGAGGTCCCGGGCATCGCAGAGGCTCTGCGGCAGGCTTCATTGGCATACACACCCTATGCGATGTTATCCCGGGGTCTTGCCGGCATTTCAGGCGCCACCTTGATTGTCAATCTTCCTGGTTCTCCCAGGGCGGTAGAGCAACTCTACCCTCTGTTAGAGCCCATCTTTGCCCATGCCCGTAGCCTGTTGGCGGGTCAGACAAGTCATGAAAAATGACGTATGGTAAAGTTAACCGAAGAAAATTCGCAATTTCCGGTGATAACCAGCGATATCCAGGATTCTCCTTGGCAGAGAATAATTTGACTCAGGTTGGAGTTATGGGTACACTCACTGGTGAATGGTTGGCACTCACCAACAACGAGTGCTAACACAAGGAAATGTTGGTGGAAAGGGGCGTCGATGGTTCATGGATGTGCGTCCATTAGCGGATAATGTCGTGGTCGAAGTGCTGAATCAAGAGACTACGGTGGCTGGCATCGTATTGCCGGACACGGCCAAAGATCAACTCCAAAAGGCCCGCGTGGTAGCGGTGGGTAGCGGGCATCTCTTGGAGAACGGGGCGCGTGCAGCCTTGGAAGTTGCGGCGGACGACGTGGTTTTGTTCGAAGCTCAGCGTGGAACCAAGGTGCGGGTAGGCTCAAACGAGTACCTACTGTTACGCGAATCGGACATTCTGGCCGTGCTCAATGGGGCTCCGGTTTTAGCCTAGGTAGTTAGTTAACGATACGGTGGAGGGATATTGACGATGGCAAAACAGATGATCTACGAGGAAGAGGCACGTCGCGCGTTAGAGCGAGGCGTCGATAAGTTGGCCAATGCGGTGAAGGTGACCTTGGGTCCCCGGGGCCGGAACGTGGTTCTAGAAAAGAAATTTGGTGCTCCCCTCATTACGAACGACGGTGTGACGATTGCTCGGGACATTGAGCTCGAGGATCCGTTCGAGGCTATGGGTGCGCAACTTGTCAAAGAAGTCGCCACCAAGACCCAAGATGTGGCTGGTGATGGCACTACCACGGCCACGGTGTTGGCGCAAGCGATGATTAAAGAAGGATTAAAGAACGTCACCGCCGGTGCGAACCCGATGGGGATTAAGCACGGTATTGAGCGTGCGGTTGCGGTCGCCGTGGAAGAAATTAAGAAAATCGCCAAACCCATCGAAGGCAAGGCAGCCATTACGCAAGTGGCCGCGATTTCCGCCAACGACGAGGAAATTGGCAAGCTCATTGCGGAAGCCATGGAAAAGGTCGGTGCTGACGGCGTTATTACCGTCGAAGAATCGAAGACCATGGGGACGACGTTGGAGACGGTGGAAGGTATGCAGTTTGACCGCGGTTACATTTCCCCCTATATGGTGACGGACACGGAAAAGATGGAAGCCGTGCTTAGTGACCCCTACATTCTGATTACCGACCGCAAGATTTCCGCCATTCAGGACTTGCTGCCGGTGCTAGAGAAGATTGTGCAGCGTGGCAAGCCTCTGTTAATCATTGCTGAAGACATTGAAGGCGAGGCCTTGGCCACCTTGGTCGTCAACAAACTACGAGGTACCCTTACCGCCGTGGCCGTGAAGGCGCCGGGCTTTGGTGACCGTCGCAAAGCGATGCTGGAAGATATTGCGACGTTGACCGGCGGCCAGGTGATTTCTGAGGATATCGGCCTTAAGCTTGAGAATGTGACGCCAGAGATGCTGGGACAGGCTCGTCAAGTGAAAGTTGCCAAGGAAGAGACGACGGTGGTCGACGGTCGAGGCGCCCAAGACGAGATTAAGAAGCGAATTCAAGTGATTCGCAAACAGATCGAAGACACGACCTCCGATTACGACAAAGAGAAGCTCCAGGAGCGTTTGGCCAAGTTGTCCGGCGGAGTGGCGGTTATTGAAGTGGGTGCCGCGACGGAAGTTGAATTGAAGGAAAAGAAGCTTCGCATCGAAGATGCTTTGTCTGCCACGCGAGCTGCCGTTGAAGAGGGAATTGTTCCTGGTGGGGGCACCGCATTAATCCGCGTGATTGCAGGGATTGACAAGATTAAAGCCGAAGGCGACGAGAAGATCGGGGTCAACATAGTCCGGCGCGCTCTTGAAGAGCCTGTGCGTCAGATTGCCGATAACGCCGGTATCGAGGGCTCGGTGATCGTGAACCAGGTTAAGCAGGAGAGTGGAAACGTCGGCTACGATGCATCCAGCTTAAAGATCGTCGACATGGTAGCGGCAGGCATCGTGGACCCGGCCAAGGTGACCCGGTCGACCCTGCAAAACGCAGCCTCGATTGCGGCGATGTTGCTCACCACCGAGGCCTTGGTGGCTGACAAGCCGGAAAAGAAGGAAGCGGCTGGCCCGCCTCCAGGCATGGGCGGCGGCATGGGCGATATGATGATGTAATTGGAGTTCAAAAACCCCGACGCCACCATGACGTCGGGGTTTTTGATGTGCCCGGCCTGTCGTCTATGCATTTCACCATCTGGCGTCCGGTCGTGTAGTAGCGCTATCAGAACATATCGGTGTTACCCCATGGGAGGCCGGACCTTCTGCAGTAACGTGCTATCTGGGGCGGTCGAACCCGATCGCCACATGCGCTTGGGGTGAAATTCTGAGAAAGCCCCGTCGCGACCGCGTGAACCGCGCCGGCTTTTTTCGTTAAAATTGAGGAAAGTCCAATTCGCTGGTCCGAAACCCTTTACTACGTGTTTTACCACAACGAGAAATAGCTTGAACCGGGAGACACGGTGTTTTCGCCTCACCCGGGTAGTTGATCTTGGTGACAGGGTACCGGCCGTTGGTCTTCACGAAGGAGATATCGGAGGGCCTACGCCCCCTTTGTTCCATGGAGGCGAGGACCTTAAAGCTATATTGGAGGAATTGGGTCACGATCGGGAGCAGGGGCATTTGCTTAACCCCTAGCCGCCTAAGGTTGCGATTTCCCGACGGATCGCTAGCCCCATGGCCGTCTCATCCCGAGTGATTCGTAAGTAGCCCTATCCGAGCCTGCAACCTTTGGTCGTCAAGTTATTTTGACGGATCCCTGCAAGAATCCAAACCCTGAATTGATGACCCTTGCGGGGTGGGCGCCTTATTTCTTCGCCCCTCTGGTCCTTGGCGCAATCCAAGGACCAGAGGGGTTTTAGGCGCCTCTGATTAACAGCATGGGTGAGCGCTTCCCTTCCACATATCTTGGTGCCTGCCGTACCTCGGGGCTTGGCGTGGGTAGGGATCTTCTCCCCTCGGGGTCGTATGAGTCTGTGGCTTCGCCTCGATGCAGTACGACCGGAGCCGGTCGCGGTGTACGCCAAGCGCGTCGTCAGCGCCATCATTCGCGTTCCCTGACCACCCCCGCGTTTCGGGCTCAGGCTCTCAACTAAGGTGGGGTCTTTGGTATTCGAATGCGTACGGTCGAGCGTGGCCTGGATCGGCTGGCTCAGCGCTAGCGCCGGCGGGTCCAAGGTGGCTGTTCGCGCTAAAGTTCATCGGCGTTAGCTGGCAATAACTTGATCCCATTGGGTTTGAATTGATGGGAATGGGGAATGCTGGTAAATGTTAACCGGGAATTTGAGGAGGTATTGTGATGGAAGTTACCTTAAGCCAAGTGATGGAACTCGTGCCAGAAATGGCACAAACTCTTCGCGAAGATATCCGCACGGGGAAACTGGTGGCCGAGCGCAAGACGGGGATGGCGGGACGACCCTACGTCATTTCGTCCGATGTTCTGGCCCAATCAGACCGGGAGATCTATCGACAGTTGGCTAAACGGATTGAACAGTCGCTCGGAGTCAAGGCTCGACTTCGCCATCGTGGGGACATCGTTCGCAGTGAGCGATGGATAGGGGAGGATAACCCCTCCGAAAATGTTGACCATTGGTACCCACTGGTCAAAGTCATGGAGTCGCAACACCAGATGGTGCGTGAAATGGTCGAGCTCTTGAGCCAGGAACTCGCTAGACGCAATGACCGCATGGATCGTCAGGCGGACGAAATCCAGCAACTTTCATTTAAGTTGGGGCAAGCCCATCAAGAGGTAGGGCGCTTGGAACGACAACTGGCGAGCAATTCAAGCCTGGCTCGGGCCGAATAGACCAGGCGCGCCCGTGTCGAACCAAAACATTCATTGCTCCGTCGCTTTCTGCCGATTCAACGAACATGGCGAGCGCTGCAGTCTCACTCAGATCACGGTCACCCCTCAGGCTCGCCGTGGAGCCGAGCAAAGTCACGAGTTTGTGGAGGCCGCTGATACGTCCTGTGCATCCTTTCAGCCAAAGTAGCCTGAGCCAAGAACGTCGACGATTCCTTGACGTTCTTGGCTATTTTGTTGCGCTGCAAAATCCGATAAGATAGGCTCAGTCTTAGAATTTTTTGGGCGAACGGAGGGGACCAGTGAAACCGCAGGGGCAAGCCCAGTTTCATTCTATCGGGGACGTGAAGATAGCCACTGGTTTGAGCGAACGACGCATTCGCTATTACGAGACGCTTGAGCTTATTTCTCCGCAGCGAACCACGGGCAACCAAAGAGTGTATACGGACCATGATGTTGAACGGCTCAAGTTGATCAAAGAGCTTTTAGACCAGGGCGAAAGCTTGCGTCACGTGCGTGAGCGACTCAAGGAAGCTGACCTAGCGACGCGCCGCGACGATGGGCACGATCTCGAACGCGATGCGGAAAGTTATTTTGAAGGTAAACGGATTGCTCGCGGAGAGGACCGCCGAGGAGCAACGTTCGATCGGCAGGCGTTGCTGCGACGCATAAAGCGAGAGCATGCTTACGACGAGGGAGATGAATAGGGTGCAAGCACGTCCGGGAGAGTCACTGGAGGTGTTGTTGCCCGAAGCCGACATTCAGGCGCGGGTGAGAGCCCTAGGGGAGCAAATTTCTCAGGACTACGAAGGTAAGCCGCTCCTTCTGGTCGGCATACTTCGAGGGTCTTTTGTTTTTTTAGGTGATTTGATCCGCTGTGTGGATGGCTTAATGGCCGTCGATTTTATGGCGATTTCCTCCTACGGAGCATCAACGCAGTCCTCCGGTGTGGTGCGGATTTTGAAGGATCTCGATGAGGAACTGCAGAATCGTCATGTGGTTGTGGTCGAGGATATTGTCGATACCGGTCTTACTTTAAACTATATCTATAGCCAGCTGGTGGCACGCGGTGCGGCCAGTGTGGCCATTTGTACGTTGTTGGACAAGCCGACCCGCAGGCGGGTCGATGTGCATATAGACTATCTGGGCTTTCAAATTCCCGACGAATTTGTTGTGGGTTATGGTTTGGATTTTGATGAATACTATCGCAACTTGCCGAATGTGTGCCGCTTAAAGATACACCGTCCATCGAAGGAGGCCAACGGGTGACGCAGTCGTCAGTGCTCGTGCTGGATTTTGGGGCGCAGTACAATCATCTGATTGCCCGCCGGATCCGCGAATTGGAAGTGTTTTGCGAGGTGCTCCCTTTTGACACTTCGATTGAGGTTATCCGCCAGAAATCCCCAAAGGCCATCGTGTTGTCAGGCGGACCATCCAGTGTGGTGGGCGAGGGAGTTCCCTTGCCCGATCGAGCGATCTTTGATCTAGGCGTGCCCGTGTTGGGTATTTGTTACGGGATGCAGCTCATGACGCGCATGCTGGGTGGCGACGTGTCGCGCGCTGAAAGACCGGAATACGGACGAAGGTTCCTACATCAGGAGACCCCTAGTCCGTTGTTGGCGGACCTGCCTGATGAGGTGCCGGTATGGATGAGCCATGGCGATCGCGTAGAAGTGGTTCCGCCAGGATTTAGCGTGTTGGCCACCACCGAGACCACGCCAGTGGCAGCTATGGGCGACTTCCAGCGAAACTTTTGGGCAGTTCAATTTCATCCGGAAGTGTCCCATACGCCTCTAGGGGCTCGCATCTTATCGGCGTTTTTGTTCACCATTGCCAAGTTGCAGGCGAATTGGAAAGCCAGCGACGTGCTGGCCGACGCCGTGTCTATGATCCAAGCGGCAGTCCCTCAGGGCAGGGCTTTGGTGGCCCTTTCGGGAGGCGTGGATTCTGCCGTGGCGGCTAAGTTGGCGGAACACGCCCTGGGCGATCGCGTGCAGGCGGTGCTCATTGACCATGGCCTCTTGCGCGCAGGCGAAGTCGAAGAGGTGCGAAGGGCCTTTAGCCAAATCGACTTGCTGGTGGTCGATGCTCGCCAGGAGTTCATGACCGCACTGTTAGGGGTATCCGATCCCGAACAAAAACGCAAGATTATTGGCCGCGAATTCATTCACGCCTTTGAGCACGTGCGCGAGCGTCTAGGTCTAGCGGAGGTTCTGATCCAAGGCACGGTCTATCCCGATGTCATTGAGTCGGGGGGGCGCGGTGCGCACACGATTAAATCGCATCACAATGTAGGCGGTTTACCGGAAACGATGCGCATGCGGGTGGTGGAACCCCTACGCTGGCTTTTTAAAGACGAAGTGCGTAAGGTAGGTCTGCGACTGGGACTGCCTGAAAGTTTGGTGTGGCGCCAACCCTTTCCTGGTCCTGGATTGGCCGTGCGCATCGTCGGCGAGATTACTCCGGAGCGGATTGAGATGGTCCGTGGGGCCGATACCATTGTGCGCGAAGAAGTGGATCGCATTGACCCCGACCATCGCATCTGGCAGGCTTTTTCGGTGCTTTTAAGCGTGAGCTCGGTGGGGGTTATGGGTGACCGGCGCACCTATGCGCATCCGGTGGTGGTGCGCGTGGTGGAAAGCGAAGATGGAATGACCGCCGATTGGGCTAGGCTGCCGGAAGACACCTTGGAACGCATCAGCCAAAGAATTGTCGCGGAGGTCTCTGGAGTGAACCGAGTGGTATACGATATAACTTCGAAGCCGCCGGGCACGATAGAATGGGAATAGAGACTATGCGGGGCGTATAACCAGGCATCAGGTTTTGGGGCAGGCGCGCGCTGGCGGATCTATACTCGATCATGGTGGGGCACGATGAGGAATCCACTTGCCGCCGCCATGGCCCATGATTCGGCATCAAATGGCAAGCCATCTCTAAGACAATGGGGAGCGGCATGTCCCGAAAGAGGGGCTAAACTGAGAGATCCCCGTCAAGCTCGGCTACCGGAGGCATCATCGGGACATTCTACCGAGAGCGTTTGAACATGCTCAGCCGTAGTGCGCTTGATGGACTGGGGAACTCCGCGAAGATCGGATGCGGTTGACCGCTCCCGAATGTTTCATCTAAGATTAGGGTATAACGTTCGGAAAAGGGGTGCCCTCGTGATTCATCGATACAGTCGAGAGGCCATGAGGCAGTTGTGGTCAGACGATAACCGATACCGTCGCTGGCTCAAGGTGGAAGTGCTCGCCGTGGCAGCGTGGGAAAGCCTAGGCGAAGTCCCTAAGGGTGTTGCCGAACGCCTCAAACGAGCTAGCGTCTCTTCGGCGCGCGTGGACTTTTATGAAAGCGAATATCATCACGACGTCTTGGCGTTTCTCAGTGCCGCCAGCGAGACGGTCGCGCCAGAAGACGCGAAATACCTACATTTTGGTATGACCTCGACCGATGTGGTGGATACCGCGCTGGCCTCATTGATGACGGAGGCTCTTGACCTTATCATCGGCGGCCTCGATGAGCTTCGAGCCAGCCTGCAGACATTGGCCCTTCGCTACCGCCATACCCCGATTATGGGCAGGACGCACGGCATGCACGCCGAACCAACCAGCGTGGGGCTGAAATTCGCGCTCTGGTGGCTAGACCTCGGGCGCGACCGGCAGCGGCTCGAGCATGCTCGAGGACGGATGGGAGTGGTCAAGCTTTCCGGTGCTGTGGGTAATTATGCCAATGTACCGTCTGCCGTGGAGGCCTACGTGGCCGAGGCGCTGGGACTGGTTCCAGCGCCGCTGGCGACTCAGGTGCTGCAACGCGACGGCCACGCCGAAGTCGTGAGTGCCTTGGCGATTATGGCCAGTGATCTCGATAAGATGGCCACCGAAGTTCGCCACCTGCAGCGCTCCGAGGTAGGCGAAATGGAGGAGCCGTTCGCCAGCGGTCAACGGGGTTCAAGCGCCATGCCGCACAAGCGAAATCCGGTCAAATGTGAGCAGATTAGTGGACTTGCCAGAGTGTTGCGTGGCTATGTGGTGCCGGCTCTGGAGGACATTGGGCTTTGGCACGAGCGAGATATTTCGCATTCCTCGGTCGAGCGCATTATTCTTCCCGACGCGACCATGCTGGCGGATTACCTCTTGTATTCCATGAAGTTCGTCATGGATGGATTACGTGTGAACGACCAGCGTATGCGCGAAAACATCGAATCCTCCGGCGGATTGGTGTTTTCACAAAAAGTATTGCTTGCTCTGATCGAGACCGGGCTCACGCGAGACGAAGCGTACAAATTAGTCCAATCTCACGCCATGGCGGCCCTGGCTCATCCGCAACAGTCGTTTGCCGCGCGCCTCAGGCGCGATCCGGAGGTGACGTCGCGAATAGCAGCCGACCGGCTTTCAGCGTTGTTCGAGGTTGCCCCGTATCTAGCTCAGGTCGATGAAATCTATGCACGAATCGGGATTTTGCCGAACGGTGATCCCACCCGATAGAGTGGGACGCTACCCTAGCCTAAGGAGGCGAGCATGGATAAGAAGTTGTTATACGAGGGCAAGGCCAAACGTGTTTTCCAGGCGGACCAAGAGGACGCCGTCATCATGGAGTTCAAGGATGATGCGACGGCATTTAATGGACAAAAGCGCGGGCAAATCGCCGACAAAGGGGTGATTAATTGTGCGCTAACCGCGCGACTATATCGCTACCTGGAAGACAGGCGAATCCCCACGCATCTTTTGGAAGCCTTGGACGAGCGGCGACTCTTAGTGCGGCGCCTGACCATGATTCCCCTGGAAGTGGTGGTTCGAAACCGCGTGGCCGGATCCCTTAGTCAGCGAACGGGATTAGAAGAGGGCACGGAACTGGCGTCTTGCGTGGTGGAATTCTACTTTAAAAACGATGCCTTGGGAGATCCCCTCTTCAATGAGGATCACATCCGCGCGTTGGGACTGGCCGATGACAACACCATCGCGGAGTTAAAGGCGTTGGCCCTACGGGTTAATCGGGTCTTGTCGCCATTTTTACTGGAACGCCAGTTGATATTGGTAGACTTTAAATTGGAATTTGGGCGGTTTCAAGGCCGACTGCTGCTGGGCGATGAAATCACCCCTGACACCTGTCGCCTTTGGGATGCGTCGAGCCTCGAAAAACTGGATAAGGACCGATTTCGCCGAGACCTCGGTGATGTTGAAGGGGCGTATCAAGAAGTGTGGAAGAGGGTGCAAAAGTGAGCCAATACCGACTACGCATGGCGGTCACTTTAAAACCGGAGGTGCTGGACCCCGCGGGCCAGGCCACGCAAAAGGTCGTGGCCGAAAGGGGCTATCCCGGGGTGGTATCGTTAAGGATTGGCAAGCTGGTGGACCTTTGGGTGGATGCTTCTTCGGCGGAGGCGGCGATGGCTCTGGCCCAGACCCTAGGTCAGGATTTTTTGGCTAATCCCGTCCTCGAGCGATTTGAGGTGTGGGTGATCAACGATGAAGACTAAGGTGGCCGTCATCCGCTTCCCAGGATCAAACTGTGACCACGACACGGTATTGGCCTTGGAGCGTATCGGTGCGGAGCCGGTGACATTGCTCCATCACGCCGACAATTTAAGGGGACTCCGTTATGTCGTGTTGCCAGGAGGCTTTTCCTATGGCGATTACCTTAGGGCGGGGGCGCTGGCGGCTCATGCCCCCATCATGGATGCCTTGCAGGAAGCCGTGGAGCGCGATCAGGTCCGGGTATTGGGAATTTGCAACGGGTTTCAGATTTTATGCGAACGAGGGATCTTACCGGGAGCCTTGCATGCTAACGTGTCGGGAGAGTTTCGTTGCCGAATGGAGTGGATCGAAGTGGTGTCAACGCCGGCGGCTTGGCCGGGTTTTACGCCGGGAATGCGTTTCCGGTTACCCATTGCACACGCTGACGGGGCCTATCGCATCGCCGAGGGCGAACGAAAAACCTTGTGGGAGAGCCATTCTGTCTTTCTTCGATACCACGACCCCGTGAATGATAGCCAGGAGTATAGCCCTAATGGCTCGGTCGATGCCATTGCCGGAATTAGCCAAGGATCGGTGATGGCGCTCATGCCCCATCCCGAGCGGGCCATGGAGCAGTGGATGGGCTCTGATGACGGCCGGCGCTTCTTATCGCTTTGGCTGGAGGTGAATCGGTGAATCCCCAAGCAGTAGGTCTCAGTGCTAGTGAAGCCCAAGTCGCACGCCAGTTAGTTGGCCGGGAGCCCAATGACCTGGAATGGGGCCTATTTGGTGCCTTGTGGTCAGAACATTGCAGCTATAAAAGCTCTAGACGGGTCCTAGCATGGTTGCCCAAGGCGGGAGCAGCCGTGGTCGCGGGGCCAGGGGGCAACGCGGGCGTCGTGCGCCTAGATGATGAGGTCGAGGTCGCCTTCAAAGTGGAGTCGCACAATCACCCGTCGTATGTGGAGCCAGTTCAAGGGGCAGCCACCGGAGTAGGGGGGATTATTCGTGACATCGTGGCCATGGGGGCCAGGCCCGTAGCCCTGATGGATTCCCTGCGGTTTGGCGATGACGATCGTGCCCATCGGCTCCTAAACGGCGTGGTGGCTGGAGTCGGCGGGTACGGAAACGCCATTGGCGTGCCCACCGTAGGGGGGGAGGTGTATTACGGTCCAGGGTATGACAAAAACCCCCTGGTCAACGTACTTTGTGTGGGCACCCGGCAAAGTGGCCGGGACGTGGGTGCCCGAGGCGCACGGGTGGGGCAAACGGTCTATTTGCTGGGTCAGGCGACGGGAAGAGATGGCATTCATGGAGCCAGCCTCTTGGCGTCGCGCGACTTTTCGGCAGAGGACCAAGACATGCGCCCCACCGTTCAGGTCGGCGACCCCTACACCGGGAAATTACTCATGGAAGCGACGTTAGCAGCGATTGAGACCGGCGGCGTCGCGGCCGTGCAAGATCTGGGTGCCGCGGGACTCGCTTCCTCCTCCTCGGAACTGGCCGTGCAGTCGGGAGTTGGGCTCGAATTAGATTTGGATCAGGTGCCCTGTCGTGAGTTGCATATGAGCGCTTACGAAATCATGCTTTCGGAGACCCAAGAACGCATGTTGTTGGTCTTCAATGCCGAACGGGGCAAGGAGGCCCTGGCGGCCATTTCGGCTTGGGGCCTCACGGCTCAACCGATCGGTCGGGTGGTGGCTGGTGGCCGTTACGTATTACGCTATGAAGGCATCGAAGTGGCCAACCTGGAAGCGTCGTGGCTGGTGGATGGCTGCCCTTTGGTAGCGGCTGGTTCCATGGTGCCCAGCGTGGCTCCCGAGGTGGGGCAGGCTGCGGAATCCGTCTCGTTTGAGGGGCGCGATTTGCTGGCTATTTTGGGGGATCCGGATTGTCGTGATCGCCAGCCCATTTATCAGCGCTACGACTCGATGATTCAAACCGCCACCGTGTGGGGACCCGAGCACGACGTGGCGATTTTGGCGCTTAAGGGTACGCGCTACGGCCTTTATCTAGCGATATCTGGGCCCGGCCGCTGGGCTGCAGTCGATGCCTATGCTGGGGGCAGAGCGGCCGTGGCCCTCGTGGTGGCCCGCTTGGCTACCCAAGGTGCCGTTCCCTTAGGACTTACAGACGGTCTTAACTTAGGCAATCCTGACAAGCCGGAGGTTAAGGCAGCGTTTGAACAAATGATTTTGGGTATTCGTGAGGCGGCGCTCGCACTGGACGTGCCGGTGACCGGAGGCAATGTTTCATTTCATAACGAGACGGATGGCCAAGCGATATGGCCGACGCCGGTCATTGGCGGGGTAGGACGGAGAGAGCGGCCCACAGCCCCTTGGTCGGATGGGTTGAGCGGTGAAAATTTGAGGTTGATCTTGGTGAACGCGCCTTTGGTGCCAACCCTCGGGGGAAGTGTTGGGGAGCGGCTTCACGGAATACTTCGTGCCTATCCCCGTGTCCGCCTGCAAGACCTAGCCCGAAGCGCAGCTTGGCTGCGCCAGCTCTCCCAAAACGCCGGTGGGGTGCGAGCGGTGCGAGCCGTGGCCGATGGCGGAGTTTGGCTGGCAGTAGTGAAAATGTGGTTGGCCGGGTCGGCAGGGGTGGGGGTTCGCTTGGATTTGGACGAATCCGCGCTTAGTTGGCCACGACTTCTATGCGAAGAGGTCGGACAGTTTTTAGTGGCCGTGGACGAGAGTGACGTGAGGATCGTGCTCGACCAGTTAGCGCTCCATGGCCTTCAGACGAGAAACCTCGGCCAGAGTGTGGCCGGCACGCATCTGACACTTCGAGTCAACGGGGACGAGGTCGGGTGCTGGCCGCGCCAGGAAATCAGCGCAGCCTGGCGCTCGTGGGAAGGAGAGCGTGGTGGCCAACGAACTTCATGAGGAATGCGGCGTGTTCGGCATCTATAACGAGGCAGAAGCGGTTAGCGAGACCTATTGGGGAATCTTTAGCCTGCAGCATCGTGGGCAAGAGAGCGCGGGCATCGCTGTTTTGGGCGAGGACCACCGGATCGTAGTGCGAAAGGGAATGGGTTTGGTCACGGAAGTGCTTAACCCGGTCCTGTCCGAACTGCCTACCGGGCAGACGGCCATTGGTCATGTCCGCTACTCTACGACCGGGGAATCGGAGGCATTTAATGCTCAGCCCCTATTGATGCGCACCCGATTTGGACCCATTGCTTTGGCCCATAACGGCAATGTGGTCAATGCCCAAGCACTTCGTGAGGGCTTGGAGGCCGGTGGCGCGGTGTTTCAAGGCACCAGCGACAGCGAGATTTTGGCCCATATGATAGCCAAAAGCTCCAAGGAGCATCTCGTGGATGCCCTGGTGGAGGCGGTATCGGCCCTGTCTGGAGGTTATGCCTTCGTCTTGTTGCATGATACCGGCCTCTATGCGGTGCGCGATGCTCACGGGATCCGGCCCCTAGTCTTGGGCCGCACCCGTTCCGGTGAAGGATACGTGATCGCCTCGGAAACGTGTGCCCTGGACATCGTAAATGCCCGGTACTTACATGACGTAGAGCCAGGAGAGATTGTAGCCGTCGGGTCGAAGGGACTCGACCGTCGGCGCGTCCAGAAAGGATTGCCCATTCGCGACTGTGCCTTTGAGTCGATTTACTTTGCGCGCGCAGACTCCAAGATTCGTGGGGAGAGCGCACAGATGTCGCGGCGTCGGCTCGGTCGCGTTCTAGCCCTCGAGGCTCCGGCGGCCGCTGACGTGGTGGTGGGAGTGCCAGATTCGAGTTTGCCGCACGCCATGGGCTATGCGGAAGCTTCCCACATTCCCTTTGATTTTGGATTGGTTAAAAACCGCTACATTGGACGGACCTTCATTATGCCTCGGCAGTCCGATCGAACTCGATCGGTGCAATTGAAATTGTCTGCGGTGGCTGAGGTGGTGGACGGCAAGCGGGTCGTGTTGGTCGACGATTCCTTGGTGCGGGGAACCAACTCCCGCTACCTTATCCAGCTATTGCGGCGGTCCGGAGCTACGGAAGTGCATATGCGCATTGCCTCACCGCCCTACACCGATCCCTGCTATTACGGGATCGATACCTCTAGGGCTACGGAGCTTGCAGCTCGGGCGAAGTCCATGGAGGAAATTCGCGTGATGGTAGGAGCGGATTCCCTCGCCTATCTATCTTTAGAGGGGCTTCGTTCCGGACTAAAGGATGAAGGCTGGTGTTTGGCATGTTTTGGCGGGGGATATCCCGTGGTGCCGCCTGAGTTGAAGGAGGATCATGATGAGTGACCGAAACGTAAAATCGCCAGGAGGGGCATATGACCAAGCTGGCGTGGGACTGGACCGAGCGGACCAGGCCGTCGACCGGATTCGCGACCTACTCGCATCGCGTGTAACTCAGGCGGACGGAGTCTCGTCCATCGGGAAATTTGCCGGAGCATATCACTTGGGCGAGGGGGTGACCCTGCTCACGGGAGCCGATGGGGTGGGCACGAAAATTCTGGTGGCCAAGGCTATGGGCCAAAGCCGGGACCTAGGAATCGATTTGGTGGCCATGAACGTTAACGATGTCTTGGCATCGGGAGGACGCCCCCTGTTTTTCCTCGATTACATCGCTGCTTCGCATTTAGAGGTCGAACTAGTGGCTTCGTTAGTGGAGGGCATGCTCGATGGCTGCGATCAGGCGGGGTGCCTGCTTTTGGGCGGAGAGACGGCGGAGATGCCCGGAATGTATGGATCCGGAGACTACGATTTGGCTGGATTTTCGGTGGGCGTTCAGGTGCACCAGGAGCGATCCAGCGAGGTGGGCGATGTGGTCCTTGGGATTTTGTCTCAGGACTTTCATAGCAACGGCTTCAGCTTGGTGCGTAAGATCGTGGATGACGCTCATCTGGACTATCATGCGCGCTACCCTCAAATTGACCATCACGTATTAGGCAATCGTCTTCTGGCTCCGACCCCCATCTATGTACGCCCTGTCTTGGCCGCTTTGAATCGCTTTGGAGACGACATCAAGAGCATGGCCCATATCACGGGAGGCGGCTTGGTGGGGAATCTGCCTCGGGCGCTTTCGCCGTCCGTCGGAGTCGAACTCGACCGCGATGCATGGGATCTTCCTCCGCTGCTTTCGTGGTTTCAGGAACTGGCGGGCCTTAGCTTTGAGGAGATGGTATCCAGTTTTAACGGAGGCATCGGGTTTGCGTTGGTCGTGCGGGCTGATGCTAAGTCGCGGATTATCGCTGAGCTTTCTCGCCACCAACTATCGGTTCGGCCAATTGGACGCGTGGTGTCGGCGCCAGGCGTGCATTGGACATGAAATGGGCGGTCCTCGTAGGGGGGACGGGCAGTAATCTTAGAGCGCTCTTGGAACAGTCGTTAACGGTGGGACTGGTCATCTCTCATCGTGCGGATGCGGGTGCGCTTGACATCGCTCGAAGCCATGGTATCGCCGTCTGCACGCTCTTGCCCCGCGACTATCCCAGTCGGGCGAGCTATGGCCAGGCGCTACGCCACCAGTTGACGCAAGCCAAGATTGATGCGATCGCCCTCGCGGGGTTCATGCGCTGGTTAGATGGCGATACGGTGCAGGCTTGGTGGGGAAAGATTTTTAATATTCATCCATCGTTGCTGCCCGCCTTCAGTGGCCTCCATGCGGTCCGACAAGCCTTGGCTTACGGTGTCAGCTGGACTGGCGTCACCGTGCATGTGGTCGATCAGGGAGAAGACAGTGGCCCGATCGTGGCTCAGATACCCATTGCGGTGTTGCCTGGTGACAGTGAAGAATCGCTTTCCGAGCGAATTCACCAAGTGGAGCACCGACTGTATGCGGCGGTGCTAAAGGCCTTTGAGGCAGGAAGTTTTTATGTGGACGGCAGACAAGTCGTGTGGAACCGGCCGGTGC
Source organism: Bacillota bacterium (assembly GCA_021797635.1). Taxonomy (GTDB): domain Bacteria; phylum Bacillota; class Sulfobacillia; order Sulfobacillales; family Sulfobacillaceae; genus JAJZZI01. The sequence continues at coordinate 18,526 of JAJZZI010000023.1, forward strand.
CGGGCCTGGAAAGGGGTAACTATGCAGTGGGCATTGATCAGTGTCACTGACAAGACTGGGGTGGATACGCTCGCTCATGGTCTGAAGGCCCAAGGATATGGCATTTTGGCCAGCGGTGGTACCGCGCGTTATCTGCAGGGGGCGGGCGTGGAGGTTCGTCGATTAGAGGACTTGACCGGATTTGAGGCGTTGCTCGAGGGTCGGGTCAAGACCTTGCATCCCGTGGTCTATGCTGGCATTTTATCGCAAGAGACGGAAAAGGACCGCGCTGATCGGGAAAGCGTCAAGGCACCCGAAATTTCGGTGGTGGTGGTGAATCTATACGATTTTGAATCCACCTTAGCCCATCATCCGGAGGATCCGCAAGCTGTAATCGAGGCCATTGATATTGGAGGAGTCTCCTTAATTCGGGCTGCGGCTAAGAATTTTGCCCGGGTCGTGGTGGCAACCCATCCAGACCAGTATGGGGAGTTGCTAGAGAGACCCCTAACTGACTGGACGGTCGCCCAACGACGGGCGTATGCCGCGAAGGCGTTTCAGCATATGGCCTATTACGACGCAATGATTGGCAACGCCCTGGCGCCAGCGGGGGAATGGGGCACCTATGTCACCATTGCTGGCAAGGCAGAATCAGCCCCGCTCCGCTACGGGGAAAATCCTCATCAACGGGCTGGCTGGTATCGCCTGCCAGCGGGACGAGGATTCGCCCAAGGCAAGCTTCTACAAGGCAAGCCGCTCTCGTATAACAATGTGCTCGATGCCGAGGCCGCCTGGCAAGTAGCATTGGAGTTGCCGGATGGCGCGGTGGTTGCCGTGAAGCATCAGATACCTTGTGGCGTCGCTCTTGGCCGTACGGCGCTGGAAAGTTATCTTAAGGTGTTGGAATCCGATCCGGTTTCGATCTTTGGTGGGATCGTGGCCGTGAAGGGCAAAGTCGAGGAAGATCTGGCTACGTCATTGATTGAGACGTTTCTTGAAGTGGTCATTGCCGTGGAGTTTACCCCCCAAGCGCTCAATATCTTTCGTCAGAAGAAAAATCTTCGCGTCCTAGAAATGCCGAGCGATGGTCACCGTCCCTTCGAGCTGCGGATGATCTCAGGCGGATTTTTGGTGCAGGAGCCCGATCGCCTGATCCGTCCCATCCAGGAGTTTCGGCATCTTGCCGGGCCAGCCCTTGAAGCGGGCAGCAAAATCTTAGCCGACGTGCAATTGGCTTGGACCACCGTGGCTCACGTGCGTTCCAATGCCATTGTCATCGCCCGACGTGGTCATACCGTCGGCATCGGCGGGGGCGAGACCAACCGTATCGATGCCGCGCGCCATGCGCTGGAGCGTGCAGGTGAGCGGGCACAGGGGGCAGTGTTAGCCTCAGATGGATTTTTTCCCTTCGGTGACGTGGTCGCCGAAGCGGCAAAATACGGAGTCGCGGTGGTGGTGGAACCAGGAGGGGCTCTGCGTGACCGCGAAAGCGTGGCTGCGGCCGAACAAGCAGGTGTTACTTTGCTATTCAGCGATGAACGCCATTTCCGACACTAGTCGTGGTTAGGGGGGCAGTGCAATGGAACGTCAAAACGTGTTGGTCATTGGTCAAGGAGCGCGAGAACATGCCCTATGCCAGGCACTTGCGATGAGTCCCTGGGTCGACAAAATGTGGGCTTCCCCCGGAAATCCCGGCATGGCCGAATTAGCTCATTTGGATGCGCGCGAGGGACTTTCCGCTTGGTTAAACCTTGCCCAGGAAGCCAATGCCCTGACCGTGGTGGGCCCGGAAGTTCCTTTGGCCGCTGGATTGTCGGATGCCTTACGGGCGCGAGGGCTCGCGGTAGTGGGCCCGTCTCGGGCGGGTGCCCGCCTGGAAAGCAGTAAGAGTTATGCCAAAGAGGTCATGCGTCAATGCGGCATCCCGACTGCACGCTCGATGACAGTGGATGGCTTGGATGCGGTCAAAGCCCTGGTGGCGTCTGAGTGGGGGCTGCCGGTGGTGATTAAAGAAGACGGCTTGGCTCAAGGCAAAGGGGTCTTTGTCATTACCAACGAGGGCCAGTGGCAACGATTCCTTGGACAGGCGCGGGAGAATCAGGGACCTTTTATTGTGGAAGAGTATCTGGAAGGTCGCGAAATATCGGTTGAAGTCTTTACCAATGGCCGCGATTATGTCTGGCTTCCGCCCGCGGTCGATCACAAACGCTTAAGTGCAGACCAAGAGAGCCCCAATACGGGCGGGATGGGCGCTTACAGTCCGGTCCCTTGGCTAAGCCAAAGTCAATGTCAGACCATTGATCGTCAAATTCTTGAACCCATCGTAGGGTATTTGGGCGAGCAAAGCATCGACTATCGTGGCGTGCTCTATGTCGGCCTGATGATGACCACTTCGGGCCCTTACGTTTTGGAATTTAACGTGCGCTTGGGAGATCCCGAAGCGGAAGTGGTGCTGCCCTTATTAGCCGACGATCTCTACCCGTGGCTGGCCGAGCTTGCTCAAGGCCGTCTGCTGAAGTCGAAAATAGCGGACACGGGGAAGCGAGCGGTAGGGGTGGTCATGGCGGCAGAAGGTTATCCTGAACATCCCGTGGCCGGACGCACTCTCGAGATCTCCACGAGGGTGCCAGGCACGCGAATTTTCCAAGCTGGCACGGAAATGGTCGATGGTCATCTGAGGAGTCGTGGTGGCCGGGTGCTCACGGTGGTCGGCCTTGGAGATGATTTTAGCGAGGCCAGAGCGATAGCTTATCGGCAGATTTCCGCCGTCGAGTTTCCCGGGGCACAGTTCCGTGACGATATTGCCGAGGATTTGTCAAAGCACGGCTAAAACGATGCATAGGCGACCACACTAGGCAAAAGAATTAAAGAGGGGGTGGTTGCTAGTGCGTCGCAAGCTTTGGATAGCCATGGGGGCAATCACGGCGACAGCGTATCTCAGCGGATGCTCGGTATCCATGGGGGAACCAGCAGCGGACAAGGGCACATCGTCGTCGGTGCACCACGGCTCGTCGGGATCATCGAGCAAGGGATCGAGCGGATCGTCATCGAGCAAAGGCTCAGGATCGGGTGGATCCTCAGGTGGCAGTTCGTCCGGATCGAGTGGCAGTTCGTCCGGATCGAGTGGTAGCTCATCGAGTTCCGCCATACAAAAAGCCGTGCAAGATGAGCTTTCCACCCCAAGGATGCAGAAACTTATCGGCGAATCGATTTCCACGACTAAGTTGGAAACGGCATTAATGACACCACTGGGTCAATCTACCATGACCAAGGCTCTCCAAAGCGTCATTAGTAGCCCGACCATGCAAACCATGATTGAGGCTGGGGTGATGAAGGGAATGTCCTCGTCCATGGTAAAAACGGTTATCGATCAAGCGGTACGCACGACGCTCATGTCGATGGCGTCTTCGCCGTCGAGCAGTTCTAGTTCCAAGTCTTCCTCGGGATCAGGGGGATCGTCGTCGGGAGGTTCCTCTTCGGGTGGTGGCGGGTCTTCTTCAGGTAGTGGTGGATCGTCGTCGGGGGGCGGCGGGTCTTCTTCAGGGGGGGGTGGTTGAATCAGATGCGGCTCTGTGATTACGTGGACGTCGTGTGTTAAATAGTGAAGAACGTTCAACGCGAGCCCGAACCTTTGATTGCCCGCGAGGCTAAAAGATGTAAACTAGGAGCGTGGGTCGCTTTGGTCGGCGCTGATGGTGAGTCTCTTGGCTCGAGTGGGTGCGGCCAGCATGACCGCCTTTGAGACTGACCTCGAATGCAAAAAATCAGGAGCGCGGCATCCCCCACTCGGAATGCGATTCGGGCGCTTGGGCCCCCGAAAACATTTCTTGCGCTTAATGAAACGGAGGATGGTCTTATGTTTAAAGATGCGCCGCCGCCTGGCGACAACGTGCCTGCTACCCCAGGATTCAAGGCGGGGGCTAGTCGTGGGGTGAATCCCAAGCTGACTAGCGCGGAATCAGAAGCGCTTTTTCAAGCCATCCTATGCCTAGCGTCGGTCGAAGAGTGCTACGCATTTTTTGAAGATATCCTAACCACGGCAGAACTCCATTCCATCGCGCAACGATGGCAGGTGGCCCGTCTTCTTGATCAAGGACAAACATACGATGATGTGGCGCGCAGCACCGGAGCTTCTTCCACCACCATTTCTCGAGTCAACCGATCCTTGCGCTTTGGCGCTGACGGCTACCGTCTCATATTGGATCGACTGCGAACGCAAGCCGACGGTTAGCCCTCGTCCTCGTCCTAGTGGATGGTATAATGATACTAGTATAGGGCGGGGGGATCCGGAAATGGATTTGTTAACGGAATTAAACGAACCACAGCGGACGGCATGCGCCCTAACTGAGGGCCCGGTGTTAATCTTGGCTGGTGCAGGCAGCGGAAAGACTCGAACCCTTACTTACCGCGTGGCTCACTTGATTCATAACTTAGGAGTGGACGCAGGTTCGATCTTGGCCTTCACCTTTACCAACAAAGCCGCTCGAGAGATGATAGACCGCATCGAGCAACTGGTAGGATCCGACAGCAAGCGAATGTGGGTGGGTACGTTTCACGCCATTTGCGTGAGAATCCTGAGGCAGGATATTGAGCGCTTGGGGTACGACCCCCGATTTTTGATTTATGACAGCGACGATCAGAAGGCATTAATGCGCTCCATCGTTCGTGATTTAAATTGGGATGAAAAGAAATTTCCGGCCGGAATGCTTCTGTCTCAAATTAGTCGGGCCAAAAACAGTTTCATCGACCCGGAGCATTGGCATGATACTTCGTATATGGGCTTACGCGTGCAGGAAGCGTTCCAGCGCTATCAGCAGCGGCTTCGGGCATTGAATGCGCTAGATTTTGATGACCTTATATATTTTACGGTGAAGCTCCTTGATCAGTACGAAGATGTGCTTTCGCGCTACCATCGCCGCTTTGAACACGTCATGGTGGACGAGTACCAAGACACGAATATGGCGCAGTATCGAATGATTGAATTGCTGGCCCGAGGCCACGGTAATCTGTGCGTGGTGGGCGACGATGACCAAGCCATATACGGTTGGCGTGGAGCCGATATGCGTAATATTCTGGAGTTTCAAAAACACTTTTCAGGCGCGACGGTCGTGCGTTTAGAGGAAAACTACCGCTCGACCGCAGTCATTTTAGAGGCCGCCAATGCCGTGGTGGAGCACAATCGTGAACGGTTGGGAAAGGAACTGTGGACCAGTCGTCTGGGCGGATCCAAGGTACGATGGCATCAGGCCACGGATGAGGAGAGTGAGGCCTGGTATGCGGCGGAAGTGATCCACGAGGCCGTGGGCAGAGGACTATCGCCGGGAGACTGTGCCGTTCTTTACCGAACGAATGCCCAGTCTCGGGCGCTGGAGATGGCTCTAGCCCGTGCTGGCATCGGGTATCGCTTAGTCGGAGGTAAACGCTTCTATGAGCGTAAGGAAGTCAAGGATCTGTTGGCTTACCTAAAGGTGATCTATAACTCCCAAGATGACGTCTCTTTATCCCGGATTATTAACTTTCCCCGTCGCGGTATTGGCGACGTGGCGATTAGCCATTTGATTCAAGCAAGCCAGGACCGTCATCTATCCTTGTTTGACACCTTAGGAGACGCCACGACCATCGCTGGACTAACGCCAGCAGCGCAAAAGGCGGCTCTGGAACTGTGGGCACAATTCAAGAAGTGGAGCCAATCCGGTCCTGAGAGGCTGACCCAATTGGTTGAACGCGTGGCCAATGAGAGTGGATTAATGCGACAATTCTCATCGGAAGGTGGACGCGAAGGCGAAGAACGCGTCGAAAACATGGGCGAGCTTATCTCGGAAGCCAAGCGCTTTGAAGAGAGCGAAGGAGTGGACGATCTCGGGGCTTTTTTGGGATTTTTGGCGTTGGTGTCTGACTGGGAGGCCACCGAGGATCGCGGTCAAGGGGCTTGGCTGATGACGGTGCACAGCGCCAAAGGTTTAGAATTTCCGTTGGTGGTGTTGGTGGGCATGGAAGAGGGCGTGTTTCCTCACCTGCGTTCCATGGAGGAGGATCGGGTGGAAGAAGAGCGGCGGCTTTGCTATGTGGCCCTTACCCGCGCTCGCGACGAACTGTACCTCACGGCGGCTGAAACCCGGACGATGATGGGGCGAACCGAGGCCCATCCCGTATCGCGCTTCGTCGCGGAGATTCCCGCCCACTTGATCGAGCAAGGAGGCCAACGAGGGTCGGGCCAATCAGGCCAGGGGGTAAGGCGGACGACGGTGCCCGAAGGTGGATACCAGGTGGGAGATCGACTGCGCCATCCCCGCTTCGGTTGGGGCACGGTGGTCAGTCAGCGAGGCCATGGTGAGGAGTTAGAGCTTACCATTGCCTTTCCTGGGGGAGGCATTCGTTCGTTTTTAGCAAAGTATGCCCAATTGGGGAGAGAACAGGAAGAAGCCTAAATGGACGCACGTGGTGACAGCGACTGGATAGAGCCTCGTCAGCGGATACAGGAATTGACTGAGCTGATTGCCGAATACAGTCGGCATTACCATGAGTTGGATGACCCACTGATCCCTGATGCCGAGTATGATTTATTGGTGAATGAGTTGCTCGCCCTGGAACAGAGGTATCCGAAGTGGCGGTTAGATGATTCGCCTACGGCGAAGGTGGGTGGGCATCCGCGACCAGAGCTCGGTACCCTCAGATTTACGCAACCCGTGCTGAGCCTAAGCAATGTGCATACTCCCTTGGAAGTGAGGGAGTTTTGGGATCGGACCCAGCCCTTAGGATCAAGTCATGCGGTCGTCGCAGAGTTGAAAATTGACGGGTTAAGCATCGTCGCCAGTTATCGCCGGGGCCGTCTAACCCGGGCGGCAACCCGGGGAGATGGATTAGTCGGGGAATTGGTCACGGCTAACGCCCAAGCCATTGCCAGCCTACCTTTGGCGTTGACCGAGGCCGTCGATGTCGATGTGCGCGGAGAGGTTTATCTGCCGAGGTCTGAATTCGAACGCCTTAACCAGGCGCGGGCCGAGGCGAATTTGCCCTTATTTGCGAATCCGCGCAACGCAGCTGCGGGATCTTTGCGTCAATTAGATCCTGAGATCACGAGAAGCCGACACTTAAGCGTTTATTTTTATGAGATTAGGCAGGGCTTTGATGTTCTTTCGAGCCATCATCAGGCGTTGGCCCAGATGGGTGCGTGGGGCCTTCCGGTCGAGCCGCACTGGCGGCGCTGCCAAACGCTCGACGAACTGTTCGAATACATCGAACGCTGGCGGGAGCGCCGGGGGGAATTGGACTTTGACACCGACGGCCTCGTGTTCAAGGTGGACCTACTCGCTGAACAGCGTCGGCTAGGTTCTACCCAAAAGGTTCCCCGATGGGCAACGGCCTACAAGTTTCCCCCCGAGGAGGCTTTAACCGTGGTACGGGACATTCGGCTTACCGTGGGTCGAACGGGAGTGCTTACGCCCACCGCGGAATTAGATCCCGTGCGTTTGGCTGGGACTCAGGTGTCGCGAGCCTCATTGCATAATCAAGATATTCTATCCGATTTGGATGTGCGAATTGGTGATTCTGTCTTTGTCCGAAAGGCTGGAGAAATTATTCCTGAGGTCGTTCGTGTGGAAAAAGCCCTCCGGCCCGAGACTAGTCGCCCGTTCATCTATCCGGTTGCATGTCCCGTGTGCGGCGCGCGCGTTGAGAGGGCTTCGGGGGAGAAGGCGTATCGGTGCACCGCCGGAATGTCTTGTCCCGCTCAACTGCGAGAGTCGATTATTCACTTTGGCTCTAGGGCCGCCATGGATATCGAGGGACTCGGAGAACGCACGGTGGATCTTTTGCTGGAACGACGATTCGTGGCGGATGTGGCCGACCTATACCGGCTAACGGCGGCCGATCTCGAGAGTTTGCCCAGATTCGGCGCGCTTTCGGCGAAAAATTTGGTCCAAGCCATTGAAGCCAGCAAGAGTCGACCCTTGGCGCGTTTGTTAATCGGCCTCGGGATTCCTTTGGTGGGAGAAAAAGTCGCCGAAGTGTTGGCCCGCGCATTTGGGAGCTTAGATGCGTTGAGCCAGGCCAACGAGGAGCAGTTGCTGACCATCGACGAAGTAGGACCGGGCATTGCTCAGGCGGTCGTGGCCTTTTTTGAGCAAGAGCGCAATCTCAAGGTCATTGAATCCTTACGTCAAGCGGGTGTGAACTTTTTCCAGCCAGAGTCTGGGACCGGTCCTGGAGACCGCTTTGAGGGCGAGGTGGTGGTGATCACGGGAACGCTGGGGGCGTTGAATCGAAAGACGGCTGAATCGAAGGTCCTCGCTGAAGGGGGCCGAATTGTGAGTTCGGTGTCAAGCAAGACAACATTGGTCGTGGCCGGCAGGGATGCTGGGTCCAAGTTGGATAGAGCCCGTGAGCTCGGTGTTCGAGTCATCAATGAAGAAGAATTTCTTTTGCGGTTATCCGCTGATTGATGCTTAGAGGAGGGGGATCGTGGATCGAATCCTAGAGGTTAAACGGCTAAGAACGCACTTTTTCACCGAAGAAGGGGTTGTGCCCTCGGTCAACGGGGTCAGTGTGCATATTGATGCCGAAGAGACCTTGGGCCTGGTGGGAGAGTCGGGATGTGGCAAGAGCGTGACCTCACTTTCCATCATGCGCTTGATTCCTAGCCCCCCTGGCCGGATCGTGGGTGGAGAAGTCCTATTCCGCGGGCGTGATTTATTGCAAATGCCTATGGACCAAATGCGGCGTATTCGAGGCAATGACATTGCCATGATTTTTCAGGAGCCGATGACGTCACTGAACCCCGTGTACCCGGTGGGTGACCAAATCGCGGAAGCGGTGATTCTTCATCAAAACGTGAAGAGACGTGAGGCGCTCGATCGAGCGGTGGAGATGCTGCGACTTGTCGGCATTTCGTCGCCGGCAGAACGGCTCTACCAGTATCCACACCAAATGTCAGGGGGAATGCGCCAAAGAATTATGATTGCCATGGCGCTGTCTTGCAACCCGCAATTGTTGATTGCTGATGAGCCGACCACCGCCTTGGACGTGACGATTCAAGCCCAAATTCTGGAGCTGATGAAAGACATGCGACAAAAATTCCATAGTGCCATCCTGCTCATCACCCATGATTTGGGGGTCGTGGCTGAAATGACGGACCGGGTAGCGGTGATGTATGCGGGCAAGGTGGTGGAAGAGGCATCTACCAAAGACTTGTTCCGACGCCCCCTTCATCCCTATACGACCGGGCTCATGGAGTCCATTCCGCGGGTCGATACCCCAGCTGGAACGCGGCTCCATGTCATTGACGGAGTCGTTCCCAATCTTTTGCGCTTGCCAAGCGGATGCGCATTTGCCCCACGCTGTCCCAAGGCCATGGATGTGTGTCGCGTCGAGGAACCCAGGCTGGCTGAGGTGGAACCAGATCGCCAAGTCTCCTGCTGGTTGTATGGAAGTCCAAGCCAGGAGGCGGTGTGATGAGTATGGCGAGCCCGGTCCCCACGACGCGACCAAAATTGCTATCCGTGAAAAATCTAAAGAAACACTTTCCGATCACCGGGGGCATCTTTTCGCAGGTGGTCGGTCAGGTGCGGGCTGTCGATGGGGTGAGCTTTGAGGTCGATACCGGCGAGACCTTGGGCTTGGTAGGCGAATCGGGATGTGGCAAGACGACAACTGGACGCGCGGTGCTACGCTTAGTGGAACCGACCGCGGGCCGTGTGGAGTTTGAGGGGAAAAATATTTTGGAATTCAGTGCTGGCGAAATGCGTAAGGTTCGACGGCAAATGCAAATCATCTTTCAGGATCCTTTTGGCTCGTTGAATCCGCGCATGTCGGTGAGAGACATTATTCAGGAGCCGCTGATCATTCATGGTCAAGGCAATCGCTCCCAACGTGAACAGCGGGTGAAGGAGTTGCTGGACGTCGTCGGTTTGGCGTCCTATCACATGCAACGGTTTCCGCACGAGTTCTCTGGAGGTCAGCGTCAGCGCATCGGCATTGCGCGAGCGCTGGCTTTGAAGCCCAAACTCATTGTCGCCGATGAACCGGTGTCTGCGTTGGATGTCTCCATTCAGTCGCAAATTTTAAACCTGCTCGAAGACTTGCAACAGGAATTTGGCTTGACCTATCTCTTTATTGCGCATGGTCTTAATGTGATTCGTCATATCTCTGATCGGGTTGCCGTGATGTATCTTGGGGTGATGGTGGAGATGGCGGATTCCCTGGAGATCTACCAACGTCCGCTTCACCCGTATACCGAGGCCCTGTTTTCCGCCATTCCTATACCCAATCCCGAATTGCAGCGCTCGCGGATGGTCTTGCCAGGCGATGTGCCTAGTCCTGCGCATCCGCCCTCAGGTTGCCGTTTTCACACTCGCTGTCCCATCGCCCAAGACCGGTGTCGCACAGAAGTTCCCAAGTGGAAAGAATCGAAGCCGGGCCACTTTGTGGCTTGCCACTTTCGCTGAGCCCCGGCAGTGCCATGATATAATGAGGCTCTAGTGGGGAGGATTTTACTTTTGCGACTATCGAAGGAAATTGTAGATCATGTAGCAGATTTAGCTCAAATTCGCCTCAAAGGGGAAGAACGTGAGCGAGTGGCGAGCGAGTTGAGCCGGGTTTTAGAGTATGTGGCCATCTTGGACGGTGCCGATATCGAAGGCGTGGAAGCATCATGGCACGGTCCAAGGGCCAGTGTGACCCGGATGGACGCGCCCAGGCCGTCTTTGACGCGTGCCCAGGCGTTGGCGAACGCACCCAAGGTGCGTGAAGGAATGTTCCAGATCCCCCGGATTTTGGGGGAAGGAGAGGAGGGCTAGTGTCGCCCGTGGATGATTCGGTTAAGGGTATGGCTGAACGGGTGAAGACGGGCCAGATTTCGGCTCAGTCGCTGGTTTCCTCCTGTTTTCAATACATTCGTCAAGTGGAACCAAAGGTCCACGCCCTCCTCGCTCATGATGAAGAGCTAGCTATGGAAAAGGCGCGCGCTTTGGACCGCTTGCCGTTAAGTGAGCGCAGAGAATTGCGTTTGGCAGGCATTCCCTTGGTGGTTAAAGATAACCTTGTGACCGAGGACCTGGACACGACCGCCGGATCGCGTATTCTTGAGGGATTTCGCTCGCCTTATACGGCGAGTGTCGTCAAGCGGGCCGAGGAGCAGGGAGCCATCGTGGTCGCTAAGAGCAATTTGGACGAGTTTGGCATGGGATCATCCACGGAACACTCCGTGTACGGTCCGACCATGAATCCATGGGATTTCAGTCGAGTGCCGGGAGGCTCGAGCGGCGGATCGGCTGCGGCGGTCGCCGCCGGGATGGCTCCCTTAGCGCTTGGTTCGGACACGGGCGGATCGATTCGACAGCCGGCGGCATTCTGCGGAATCGTGGGGATTAAGCCTACATATGGAAGGGTTTCACGGTACGGTCTGATTGCCTACGCATCCAGTCTGGATCAAGTAGGGCCGCTGGCACGGACGGTGGAAGACACGGCCTTGCTGCTGCAGGTCATCAGTGGACATGATCCGCTGGATGCCACCAGTGCCCAGATGCCCGTGCCTGACTATCTCGCCCAACTGGATCGCCCGCTCCAGGGCCTACGGGTAGGGGTGCCTCGAGAGTACTTTGGCGACGGCATCGATGCCAACGTTAAAATGGTGGTTGAGGACGTATTGGAACGGCTTAAGCAAGAGGGTGTCTCGATGGTGGAGATCGACATGCCGCATACCCAATATGCCGTCGCCGCCTACTACCTGCTAGCCCCGGCGGAGGCATCGTCTAACCTCTCCCGCTTTGACGGAGTTCGCTATGGACTTCGAGTGCCTGCTGGCGATTTGCGTACCTTGTATCAAAGAACGCGAGCGCAAGGCATGGGGGATGAAGTACGCCGGCGCGTGTTATTGGGGACGCATGTTCTTTCGGCCGGATACTACGACCAATATTACGTGAGGGCCCAGAAAGTGCGCGCGTTAATTCGTCGAGACTTTGAAAGGGCGTTTGAGCAGGTGGACTTGGTGGTGACACCTAGCGCGCCAGAACTGCCCTTTGCCTTGGGCTCGCGCGCGGATGATCCGATGAAGATGTACCTTTCCGATATTTGCACCGTGACCGCTAATTTAGCTGGATTGCCGGCCTTGTCCGTTCCGGCGGGATTCGAATCGGGGCTGCCGGTAGGCATTCAGTGGATAGGTCCGGCGTGGTCGGAGGACCTATTACTTCGGGTCGGACGCATGGTCGAACGCGTGGTGGTTCGACCGCCGTGGCCAAAACTATAGGGCGGCGAGAGTTTCGATGACGGGAGGAGAGACTTTGCCGTATCAAGTAGTGGTGGGGCTTGAGGTGCATGTGGAATTAAAGACGAAGACGAAACTCTTTTGTCAGTGCGCCAATGCATTTGGCTCGGAACCGAACACACACACCTGCCCCGTGTGTCTTGCGATGCCAGGCGCGTTACCGGTGTTGAATCAAGCGGCGGTGGAGTTGGCGGTAAAAGCGGGAATCGCCCTGCAATGTACGATTCATTGCCATTCCAAGTTTGACCGCAAGCAATATTTTTACCCCGATCTGCCGAAGGCTTACCAAATTTCGCAGTATGATCTTCCGTTTGCGGAGTGGGGTCACGTCAACATTGTCGCAGATGGCCAGAGAAAACAAGTGCGCATTCGTCGCATTCATATGGAGGAAGACGCAGGCAAGCTCAACCACCTCGGGCAAAGCTTAGAGCAATCGGAGGGCTCACTTGTCGACCTAAACCGAGCTGGAGTGCCTTTGATCGAGATCGTTTCCGAACCTGACATGACTTCGGCGGACGAAGCCCGCCGGTATCTGACCGAATTGCGCGCGGTGTTAAGTTATTTGGACGTGTCGGACTTGCGGATGGAAGAGGGTTCCATGCGCTGTGATGCAAATGTCTCGCTGAAGCCCGAGGACTATACCGGGTCGCTCGAAGACTTACCGCGGGTTGAGGTGAAGAATGTGAACTCGATCCGAAACGTCGGTCGTGCCATTGAGTATGAAATTGAACGCCAAAGCGAGCGCCTTGCTCAGGGCCAACGGATCATTAAAGAAACCCGTGGCTTTGATGATGCTCGGGGTCGGACGTATAGTCAGAGAAGCAAAGAGGAAGCCAACGATTATCGATATTTTCCAGAACCAGATTTGCCCCCTTTAGTGCTCGATTCATCGTGGTTAGCGCGGCTGCAGGCAGCCTTGCCGATGTTGCCGGATGCCTGGAGAGAGCGGTTGGAGAGCCTTGGCCTATCGGCTAACGAGATCGAAGTGCTGGTCCAAGATCCAAGCCAAATCCAGTTTCTTCAGGAAGCCATGGAGATGACCACTGAGGTCCGTGCGCTTACGCGCTGGATGTTGGCGGATATGCTCCGGCTCTTGAATGAGCGCGGCCTATCGTTTGCCCAAAGCCCGGTTCGCCCCGCGCAACTGGTCGAGCTCCTGAACTTCATCGCGGACGGCCGCATTTCGGGACGGATGGCCAAAGAAATTTTGGAAAACATGTTTGTCAGTGGCGAGTCCGCCGGGCAGCTGGTGGATCGGCTGGGAATGGCTCAGATTAGCGATGATGCGGTGCTGCGGGGGCAAGTGGCGGAAGTCATCGCCGAGCATGGTAAGGTCGTTGATGATTACCACTCCGGCAAGGAACGGGCCCTAGGGTTTTTGGTGGGCCAGGTCATGAAGCGCACCCGAGGGCAGGCGAGCCCCGAAGTGGTGAACCGCCTGTTGAAAGAGGCACTGGGCAGCAGTGTCAGCTAGACGTCCGCCTGCACTACGGCCAGGTTCACGTATTCGCATCGTAGCACCGGCTGGCGCGGTTAGCCGGGCGCGCCTAGAGGAGAGCTTTTTAAGCTTAAAGAGCCTGGGATTTGTGGTCAGCCTGGGGGATCACCTATGGCAACGCCAAGGTTATTTGGCGGGCAGCGACGCCATGAGGGCGCACGACCTTGAGATGGCGTTAACGGACGACGCCATCGACGGCGTGTTCTTGGCCAGAGGGGGATGGGGCACGATGCGAAGCTTGGCTTTGGTCGATGTTCAGCGAGTGGCGGGGTCGCGTCCCAAGGTGGTGCTCGGCTATAGTGATATCACGGCGCTGCACGCCTTTTTAGAGCGGTTGGGATGGGTGACTTTTCATGGACCGATGGCGGAAGCGGACTGGCAAACATTCAATGGTCAAGAGGCGCTGCGGATCCTGCAAGGGGGGTCTGGGCTGATTGGCTCGAGTGCTTTGGAGCATTTGTGCCAAGGAAGCCAGCCGTCTGCCGAGGTATGTGCCCCATTTGTGGGAGGGAACCTTTCCGTGGTTTGTTCTCTTCTCAAGACCCCGTTTGAAATCGCCGTGGCCGACCGGGTTTTGTACCTAGAGGAAGTGAACGAGCCGCCCTATCGCATTGATAGGATGATGACGCAACTTCGCCTAGCGGGCATTTTGAACCGAGCGCGGGCCGTGGTTTTTGGTGAAGCCACGAATTGCCGGGCCGATCCGGAATTGGAAGATTATAGCGCAAAAGATGTCGTGGTCCAGCAGTGCCAAGCAGCGGGGGTCGACTTGTTTTGGGGCCTTGCCGCAGGACATGGGCCCGTCAAGTGGACGCTTCCACTGTCATGGCCGCTGACCATTGAAAACGGATGGGTGCGGTTGGAGGAGCCTTCAGTCATTTGATGAAGCCTAGTCAGCAAGAACTGACCATTTTACGGATGGGTCAAAATGGCGAGGGCGTGGCTGCCTTGGTCGACGGGCGCGTGGCCTTTGTTTCTGGGGCGTTGCCGGGGGAGCAGGTAACGGCCGAGGTCACCGAGGTCCGTAAAAACTTTGTGAGGGCTCGTACGCTACGACGGCATACGTCGAGCCCCGATCGCGAAATCCCACCTTGTCCCGTGTTTGAATCTTGCGGCGGATGCGCGTTCCAGCACTGGGCCTATGCCTCTGAACTAAAGTATAAGGAGTCTCGGATTAAGGAGAGCTTAAAGCGAATTGGTCACTTTGACCAGGTTGCCATCGCTCCCATAATCGGTGCCCAGCACCCATACAACTATCGCAATAAGGGGCAATTTCCGTGGGCAATAGGACCAGACGGACGGGCGATGCTGGGTCTGTTCGCCCGTGGTAGTCACCAGGTGGTCGAGGTGCAAGAATGCGCCATCCAGGATGGCCTTACCAATCGCGTGCTTGCGGCTGCATCCAAGATCGCCAACCGGATGGTTTTGCCCGTCTACCAGGAAACCGCCGATGCGGGAGTTTTGCGCCATCTGTTAGTGCGGAGCAGTAAGGATGGAAAGAGAGCGTTGGCGGCTCTGGTCGTTCGCCGATGGGACGCTCGTGTCGTCGCTATGGCCCAGCACCTGATGGAGGCCGTTCCCCAACTGGTGGGGGTGGTGGCTAATCTTAATCCTCGTCAGACCAATGTGGTGCTGGGACGGGAGACGATACCCTTAGCGGGTGAGTCATCGCTGGTCGATGAAATTTTAGGCCAACGCTTTCGACTTTCGGCAAGTACGTTTTTTCAGGTGAACCCTGAGCAGGTGGAACCCCTGTACCGGACGGTGCAAAACGCCATTCAGCCCGGTACCGCGAGGGTCTGGGATTTGTACGCCGGGGTCGGTACCCTGGCCTGTCTGGTGGCTCCGCAGGTCGAAAGCGTCTGGGCGGTGGAGGTCAATCCTGAGTCTGTGGATGCCGCTCGGGCGAACGCCGAGTTAAACGGACTAAAGAATCTTGCCGTCGAAGCGATGCCCGTGGAAATGGCCCTGCGAAAGATCCCCTCGTCAGCGCCCCAGCCTGACGCGGTCATCGTGGACCCTCCTCGAAGCGGACTCCGGCAAGAGACGTTGGAGGGAATGGTCGGGCTCAAAGCACGGCAGTTGATCTATGTTAGTTGTAATCCCAATACCTTGGCGCGAGACCTAGAAAAACTACACGATGGCGGCTATCGCATCGAGGGAGTTCAGCCCGTGGACATGTTTCCGCGTACGGACCATGTGGAATCGGTCACGGTGCTGCGACGTCCTTCGCTCGCTTAGCCAGCACCATGGTGACGAATGATGCGGTGGCCAAAGAGAATCCAGACAGCCCAGGTCAAGCCGATTACCCCAATACCGACTACGACCCCAACGAGTTCCCCCTTGGCCAGGAAGGCAAATCCCATGGCCATGATGACGAAGACCATGACCAAGATGGTGCTCACCGGAAAGCCCAGTTGTCGATATTTTAGATGGTGAGGATGGTGCTTTTGGAGATATGGACGATATTTGAGTTGGGTGAGTAAGACCATGAGCCAGATGAACATGGCCTGAAAACCCGTGGCCGTGACCAAATAGGCATAAGCCTGTTTTGGAAGGGCGTAAGCCAGCCCGATGGTGAAGGCAAGCAGGCCGGCGCTGGCCAAGATAGCAAAAGCAGGTTGCCCCTTCGCATTCAACTTGCCTAGCCAAGGTGGGGCTTGATGGTCCTTGGCCAGTCGGTAGAGAACGCGCACGTTGGAGTACAGTGCGGCATTCATGGTGGACAGCACGGCAAATAACAAAACCAGGTTCATGGCGAAAGCTGCCCCGGGGACGGAAACGGATTTTAGCGCGATAGTAAATGGGCTGACGTTGGGCACGTAGCGATTCCACGGCATCAAACTGAGAATTAGGAAGATGGAGCCGAGATAAAGCACAAAGACGATGATCGAGGTGCTACGCACGGCGGTCGGGATGACCTTGGCCGGACTTTTGCTCTCTGCCGCAGCCAGCCCGATGACTCCGGTGCCAGCATAGGCAAACAGCACCAAGAGCATGGTCGGAGCGGCAGCCAGCCAGCCGTGCGGCAACCAGCCTCCGTGTGCGGTAATGTCGATGAGCGGATTCATCGAGAGATGCGTATGGGCAGAGGCAGGCAGGATGTGGAGCAAGGCGCCGATGCCGACCGCCAGGAAAAGCGCAACCGCTAAAGTCTTGACTCCCGCCATCACGTCCTCAATGGTGCCAAATCCCCGGACGCTAAGGAAGTTTACGCCAATAATGAGCGCGGAGTAGACTAGCGACCATATCCAAAGGGCCACCCCTGGGAACCAGAACTTGGTAAAGAGTGCAGCGGCGGTAACTTCACTAGACATGGTTAAGACGCTGGAAAACCAGAAGATCCAGCCAGAGACAAATGTCCACCCCGGACCCAACACCTTTTCCGTATAGACGAGGAACGAGCCCGGGCTGGGCGTGGCGACAGACATTTCGGCGAGGGCCGTGATTTCAAAATACATGGCCACCACGGCAACCCCAAAGAAGATGAGAATCACCGGTCCGGCGCTGCGAATGGCAAGACCACTAGCTAGAAAGAGACCGGAACCCATGATACCGCCGATAGTCAGTAAGGTCAGCGTGGGTGCGGTGAGATCGCGTTGAAATGTGTGGTGTTTATGTTTAGACTGAGGTTTAAGGCCTTTATGCTTGATGCTCATAGCAATCCCCCTAGGTCGTCTTGCCTGGCTACCTTTAGCATGAGAGTTTTGTTTGGACCTTATTCTCTGAGATCGGGGATGACCGATGCTGCAATCGCCCAAGACGGTGGCTGAGTCGCGAACGGAGATGACGGAGTTGGCTTTGCCCGGCGATGCCAATCCGCTGGGCAATATCTTAGGTGGGCGCGTCATGCACTGGATCGACTTAGCTGCAGCGATGGCGGCGGCGCGCCATGCTGGTCAAGTCGCCGTGACGGCATCGATGGATCGTGTCAACTTTCTAAATCCCATCAAAGTAGGCCAAGTGGTGCATCTGGTGGCGGAACTGACGTGGGTTGGACGCACGTCGATGGAAGTAAGGGTTGAGGTTTCTAGCGAAGATCTATTGAGCGGTCGAGTGCAGCCCACTAGCACGGCCTTTTTAAGTTTTGTCGCCGTTGCAGGGGACGGTCAGCCCGTCTTGGTACCGAGGCTGCGGTTGATTTCGCCTAAAGAGGAAGAACGGTTTCGTGCTGCGGAACGCAGGCAACAGGAACGACTGCGCGATCGCAACAAGCCGGATGACCCGCCCTCCTGAGGAGCAAGGCAGTTGTAACCTTAAGCGATCACTAGTCTCTTGGTCCTTCAACCCGGAGCTGCTCTGAAATGTCTTGTCGAATCCTCCATAAACCCCAAATAGTCCATCCATCGGCAAACCCAAAAACTCATCCATGAGACCTGTAGGAATATGCAGGTATCACTGTGGCTCGAAAGTTCCCGCATTCTTAGTTGGCGGAGGGTTAAGGATCGGAGGAGCGGTGCATTTTGATGCCGTCTAGCCTTGGTCGTGTCATCTAACCTCAGCGATCGATAACGATAACGTACCTAGCTCCTTGCCTTGGCCGATTGAGCCAAGAAACCACGGGGCTTGTTCCTTTATCGCCACAGGGACGGGGGGTTGCCACCGTGGCCGACAATGCACCAAGAGTCCAAAGGATGACCCACATTCGAGAAAAAACACGATATCAGATGATGAATGGTACTCCGCCAGTTCTGAACGGCGCATTGGTTTTGGGGGGTTCGCTTGCAAGACTCAAGGCAAGAAAACGATGGACATAAGGTGCGGGTTGTCGACCAAGCGACCATTCCCGACATTGACTTGAGGTTCGGGTCGTCGCCGAGGAGAATAGGGCGAAGGGTGGTCCAAAAAGGTTCCATAATGATCCAAAGTGGTGCGTGATTGCCTAAAGCGCAACAAGAAGGAGATTTGCTACAGGTAGCGAATTACTCTCCTGCCGACGATGGGTGAAGCAGCCTGGCTCATGAGTACCACCATGAACCTGCTTTACGCGAATACCGCGCCACAGCTGTCGTACGGCCTAGGAGGGTTTACGAGCGATGAAAGCAACAATCGCGATGGGAGCAGCCTTAACCTCATCATTACTCTTGATTGGGGCAGGCATGGGCGTCGTTGGCGCTAAGACGGTCAGCGCTGCCAACGGCATGGGCAAGAGGGCGTTGGTCGTGGGTGACCAAGATGGATCCCCGGGATATACGGAGAACTTTAACCCCTTTTCGGTGAATGCGCTAAACGGCATCATGTTTATGTATGAGCCCATGTACGAGGTGGATGGCATCACGGGAAAGCAAATTCCGTGGCTGGCCACCGCTTACAAATGGGTGAACAACACGACCTTGCAATTTACCATGCGACAGGGCGTCAAGTGGTCGAACGGAAAACCGTTTACGGCGCAAGATGTCGTGTTTACGTTTAACCTACTCAAAAAATATAAAGCAGCCGACGTCAATGGCATCTGGACTTTCCTAAAGTCGGTGTCGTCTTCGGGGAACGTGGTGACGTTTAATTTCTCCAGGCCTAATGTGCCTGGTTGGCAATATATCGCTCAACAGCAGATCGTCTATCCTCCGCAGTTTCAACATGTAAACCCCGTAACCTTTACCGACACCCATCCCGTAGTCACCGGGCCTTATGTGGTGGGATCCTTCAATCCCAGCCAATATACGTTGAGGATGAATCCTCTGTATTGGCAGCGCAACCTCATTAAGGTTCCTGCGGTCACGGAAATCGCGCTCTCCAGCAACCAAACCAGCGACTTGCAAATGTCTCAGGGGAAATTTGACGAAGCTATCTTGTTTGAACCAGGTATTCAAAAGGCGTACGTAGATAAGAACCCGAAGGCGTACCACTATTGGTTTCCTTTGTCCTCGCCTACGGCGCTGTCCTTCAATTTGACCAAGGCGCCGTTTAACAATGTCAAATTTCGGCAGGCAATGGCATACGCCATTAACAAACAGGCGATTTACAAACAGGGCGAATATGGCTATGAGCCACCCGCAAACCAGTCGTTGTTGCCACCAGAGCTAAACAAAAAGTGGTTGAATCCGAGTTTAGCCAAGAAATATGCCTACAACTACAACCCGAAAAAAGCGCTGTCCCTTCTGGAGTCGATCGGCTATCACAAGAAGAACGGCCAATTGGTTGGGGCGAACGGTAAACAGGTGAGCTTTACCCTAGAGTGTCCGACGGGATGGACGGACTATATTCAGGACATGGCCATCATCCAAGGGGATCTCGCTAAACTAGGCATCAAGGTCATCACCGAGACGCCGTCGGTGGCGACCGATTACAATGATGTGGAGACGGGGCACTACCAGGCGGCGATGGTCTACGGTTGGACGGAGTCAAACCCCTACTACGTGTACGACTACATCATGTCATCGTCGGCATCAGCGCCAGTAGGCCAGGCCACGACCTTTAATGCCAACAGCGAGCGCTTTAATAATCCTGCCGCGAACAAGCTGATTGCCGAGTTGGCAGCGACGACCAATGTGGCTAAGCAGCACCAAATCGTCACCCAGTTGGAAAAGATCAGTTTCACTCAAGTTCCCATTGTGGCCTTGGTGTCGGGGGCAGCCTGGAATGAGTACCAGACCAATCATTACGTCGGCTGGCCCACCGCCAAGAACCCCTACGCTAATCCTCAACTAAGCACCATCAACGCATTGTTGGTCATCACGCACCTTCGCCCGGTAAAATAGTCAGATTGACAACGACTCGGACCTGCCCTAGCGGTCCGAGTCGTTTGTTGTTCGAAATCCGACCAGTGGCAAACCCGATGTCAACGTGGAGCGGGGAGCAGCCGTTGAAACTGGCCGATTAGAAGAATGACTCCAATGAGGAAATGTTTTCGGCAAGCGATGGAGCTTTGCTCGTAATCCGTCCATAGTTGACTCTACGGCGAGCTCTTCGATACGGCATGGCCAAAACCCCTTCGGGTTAGCCGATTTCCAAAACCTGTACGGCAAGCCAAGGGGCCCGACTTCCCCCCAGGTCAGGGACACACCACGATGGGAAGTGGGGCCGCTATGGAGCCTGTCCATGGCATCTTTGCCCGTGTCGCTTAGCGGTGGTAGTTTCTCGTGTACAAATTGGCCCTAGCGTTTTTCCGTGGTGGACGCCGGCAAGGCCTGGCCCATGTGTGCTTACGTTGAGTCTTACGTTGGATGATAGATCGATAAGACGGGCCGTCCCCTTACTGTTAGGGTCTCGGTGCCGACCCCATGGCTAAGGGATATGATCCGTAAGACCGCTGGCAACCGGTCGGTCGCTCGCGATGGAGGCACGCCGCCTTGAGGGAGGGTGGTGGTTTGAAGTCCTTCGTGCCAACGGGTCAGCCAGGCGTATATCCGACGGGCAAATTCTAACAAATTCACCCGGTCTCACCTGGATAGCCCGATGCGGATTAAAGGCGACCAGATCGTCGTGAAGTGGGCTCAAATGCGGCGGCTTAGGATGCTCTAATCGGTCGCCATACCTCTTTTCTGTATGAGACGGTTTATGAAATATCCCGCCGATCTCGTCCTAAAGTCCCAAGCGGCACCGATTTAGGGCCATATCAAAGTTTCAGTCGACCCAGAAAATTGGGCAGGGTTTATGCAATGGCTACTCGTTAAGATGAGCGTGTGCTTGAAGTACAACCTCTCTGAATAATAGAACCAGCACAAAGATCAGTGGCAAATGAAAGCCAGGAGGAGGCGACGGATGCCAACGACGGCCTTGATGGACCTGTTTTCGCGATCGACTTCCATTCTGATTGACGTGGCCGGGGCAGTGTTCACCCTGGTAATGGTTTACGGAGGGATACGTCTGATGCTGGCCCATAACCCGAAGGCGGTCCAGGGATCTAAAGAAATTCTGGGAAGGGCGGCCATTGGATTGATCTTAATTCTGATGGTCGACGCATTGAAGAGCTTGTTGCAGTACATCGCGTCTTGAGGAGTCATGCTGATGCTGTCGTCGTTTTCTCATTGGCTGACCCAATGGATTTTAAACCAGACCACCCACCTGAGTCTCGTGGTTTTCCGGCAGGTGATATTTGCTCCCTTGGCGTGGTCGAGTGGGGTCACAACGCTCTTTCATATCACTCGGGGGGTCGTCATGGCAGGCCTCGCGGCGGTGGCCGGTTGGGGATTTCTGTCCACGCTCTGGCCAGCTCTTTGGCCAGGTGGAGTCGCGCCCTCGCCGCTTAGAATGCTGCAGCGCGTGCTGACGGCAGCCATATTGACCTGGTTGGTCGTGCCGGCCGTTCAGTGGATGCTGGAGGTAAACAACGCCATCGTGCGCGAGATTCTCGCCAGCGCTCAGGGGTTTGCTCCTACCATCACAACTGGCCAGGCTTTGCTCTCCCCACTGCTGTCAGGGCTAATCGTCATCGTTTCGGCCCTGCTTCTGGTGTATCTAGGTATCTTTTATGCATTGCGGGTGGTGGAGATCTTCGTGCTTACCGCCCTATCACCGGTGATGTTGGCCTGGTGGGGCGTAACCGGAGACGCCAACGGGCTTGGCCGATGGGGTCGTGAAGTGCTAATTGCCATCTTCATTCAGTCCATCCATGCTGCCGTGTTTTGGCTCTATTTACACCTCGTCTATAGCACGGAGATTTCACAGTTTGAAGCGGTCGGGGTGCTTTTCTATATGACCCGTGTTCCAGAGCAAGTTAGGCGACTATTAGGGTCCCCTGGGGTGGGGAGCGTGTTGATGCCATGGCGGTAAGACGCGTGGTACCGGTGCCACTGGAGCACCACCCCGAACTACTTTGGGGGCTTCGTACCATCGATCTTCCCTGGGTCGCCGGAGCGGTCATCATCAACGTCGTGTTGTGGCACCAGGATCTAGGTGGTTTAGAGGCCCGGCTGACGTTGATGGCGATACCTTCCGGCGTGGGAGTTGCCCTGGCCTGGATTCGCCTTTCTTCCCGTAGCCTGCCCGAGTGGATCTGGCTGTGGGCGCGATATCAACTTCGGCCCAAACGCTATGTCCACGGTGAATAGCCGCTTCGAAACAGGGCCACGGTGTACCCCAAGTGGCAGCTTGACCACATTAGTGAAAGGATCGTGTTGGCTATGGTGACGATGAACAGACTGTTTCCCATTCGGGCGATAGGCCAAGGTATTTGTCTTCTCGATCGGGACCGCTTTACGGCCATCTTTGAGGCCGTTCCCATTACTTTCGCCCTGAAGTCCCCCAAAGAGCAAGATCGCTTGGTACAAAGTTATGTGCGTTTTTTGAACGGCCTTAACTTTCCCGTGGAGGTGTTGGTGCGGGCCGACAGCCTGCGCATGGACGACTATGTGGCGCAACTCAAGGCACACGAAAATGAGATTGAGGCTCATCTGCGCCCCTCCCTGGGTGACTACATCGAGTTCATTCAACAGAGTGCGTCGGTGCGCCATCTCATACGCCGACGATTTTATGTTTTGCTGTCATGGCGAGGCCAGGACACCAGGACACGCCCCTTGCAGCGCGGTGAGCGCTTGTGGGAAGAGGCGGAAAGGGAGTTGATTCGCAGGCAAGAGTTGGTGGAGCAGGGCCTACGGGATTTGGGCATCCGTCTGCGAGCGCTTAATGCCGAAGAGACCTTTTGCTTTGTCTACGCTGGCCTCGGGGGCGGAAACCCTCTGCCCAAAGGAGTAAGTTGGGCATGGGAATGAACTGGCAGCCGGGGAACCGCCGTCACCAGAGCCCTGATTTAAGCCGCCTATGGCCTTCGTCTATTGAGTTTTTTCCGACGGAAGTTAAGCTGGGCGAGCGTTGGCTTCGAGTTTATTGTGCCGTAGGCTTCCCCCGAAACGTGGAACCAGGCTGGATGCTTCCTCTGTTTAGGTTTTCCCGCCCCCATACCTTGCGATTTTACACGAGGGTTTTAGATTCGGGGGAGAGTCTCGGGCAGATGAAACGCCGCCTTATCATACAACGAGGAAGTGAGGCGGCCAACGTCAGCCTTGGCCGGTTGTCTAACCCTTTAATCTCTCAAGCCTTGGAGGACACGGATAGACTGCGCTATGAGGTGGCGCGGGGCGATAGCAAAATGGCCGACGTATCACTGATCGCGGCCATTTGGGAAGATTCTCGACAAGCGTTGGAAGCTTCCGCACAACTCCTCCTCGGCGTTGCCGATGGTATGATGCTCGAACTCCGCTGCCTACGCTATCAACAGGAGAGTGGTTTATTGAATCTCCTCCCTGGCGGAAAATGGCCGGAACCCGTTCGTGAAATGGATACTGGGGCTTGGGCTACGGGGTTTCCCTTTACTGGTGACGAGATTATGCATCAAAGCGGCCAAATCTGGGGAGATCACGGCATGAATCCATCGTGGGTTATCATCGATAGATTTCAAATGCCCTCACCGCACTCCGTGATTTTGGGATGGTCGGGATCAGGCAAGAGTTATTTTGCCAAACTAGAGGCCCTGCGTAGCCGATATCGGGGCATACAAGTCGCGGTCATTGACCCCGAGGGCGAATACCAGGTGTTGCGTAAAGGCGGGGCCAGGTTGGTGAGAATAGGAATTGCGGGCGAAGAGCTTGGGTTCGACCCCTTTTCTTTGGATCCAAGTCAGAGTGAAAATTTCGACGGACAAGTGGAATTCATCCTGCGATTGTTACCTCGGCTCGTCGACGGCTGGTCAGATAGAAACCAAAGTCGGGTGCTCCAGGTGATCTACCGCGACCAAGAATCGGAAGCGATGTCCTCTTCGCCTCGGGCCTGGATCGATCGCTTGTCGGAGATAGACGCTGATACTGCTCAGTTGGCGGCAACGGCGATGGGCCGCTGGCACCAAGTAGCCGGTCGACCGCTTCTGGGTGTGAAGGCCAAACAGACAATCAGTGACGCCTTTGTAATCTACGACCTGAGTCACGTAAGCGATCGCTTGAAAAGTGCCGTGTATTTGGCGTTGGCGGAAATGCTTTCGCGGTCTATCGCTGACGGCCAGCGCCGTCTGATCATCATCGATGAAGCCTGGTATCTAGTGAACGACCCGGACACCGTGCCCTACCTCGAGACTTTGTTTCGGCGTGCTCGCAAGTGGGGTACTGCCATATCGCTGATTAGCCAAGACTTTGGCGATTTTACTCGAAGCCAATCAGCCGAGGTGTGTCTGAGAAATTCTCCGCTCGTATTGCTGCTTCGCCAACATTCTCAGAGTCTAAACCAACTGGCCGAGGCACTCCACCTAAGTGCAACCGAGATCGAATGGCTGGCGAGTGCCGGTACCGGCCAAGGTTTGCTATTAGCCTCAGACGACCATGTGCCGTTAAACATTTGGTCGACCGAGTTGGAAGCTCGTGTCCTGGGAGCCCAGGAGCAAGGAGACAAGTAACATGACTAGTCGTGGTAAACTTCGTCAAACGGCGCCGATTGTGGCCACTTTGGTCACGGCGGCGACCATGGCCGGGGTAATGCTGCCGGGTTGGATTACCCCGGTTCCCCGCCTTCCCGTGGTAACCGCCACCGTGCCCGCGGGAACCCCGTTGACGGCGGCTGATTTTCGCTGGATTAAGGCCAATAAGGTACCGAGCTATCCCATGGGAAAGTCCGGCCCTGTGGCCCGATCGACCTTAACCGCCGGCGAAGTGCTGACCGCCGCCCTAGTGTCGACAGGTCGTCACGGTACCAAACCCCGCACGTTGGTGGAAGTGACTCCTAGCGTCAGTGCCGAAGCCAACTTGGGAAAGTGGGTCGATCGCGTCGAGGTGCTGGTCGTCAAGGCGGGTAGGATTATTTGGAACTCCGGTCCCTGTTCGGTGGTTTCATCGCCCACCTCCCTGTTAAGTGCAGGGTCGTCCACGATTGGCGTGTGGCTAAGTCCCAAGGCTGCGCTGACCTATACCAAGACCGAGGGACTAGGCACCGTCAGCGTCATAGGTATCGCACCATGATTGTGGTAGCGAGTGGACACCAGGGCGTCGACGGCTACGTACAAGACCGGCCTAAGAGCGACGAGGTGATTATAGCCCGCCACTGGAACGAAGTGCTGGATGCAAAGGACCAGATGGATGCGCTCTTTTTAGGGAGAGACTTGCCGGGCTTGCCTTCTCCCCAGGTGGTATCCCAAGCGTTGCCGTCGGTAGAAACGGTGATTTGGGTCGACGAGCAAGAGGCTCGAACATGGTCTGAGGCAGCCGCTGAACAGTGGCAGATTTGGGCAGGATCCCTGGATCAAGGCCAGCTCGACAGTTGGTTAGACCGAAGTCGGCGTTCGAAGATGCGATTGGAATCATGTTGGGCGGTGGCGGCCGTCAGCGGCCAGATGTCACGGGAAGCTACCGTGGGATGGTTGGTGGAAATGTCGCTCGCGCAAGGTGGTCAAGGCGTTCTGGTCGACCTGGATTGGAACGATCCCCAGACGACCTGGCACAGTCCCTGGGGAAGACCTGGATCCGATCTAACCGGGTACGAACATCTTGCAGCGGTACGCATGCCCTATGGCGTATTCGTTCCCGCGCCACCGCCCTGGATGATGCTGTTGGCACGGCCTGGACGCGAGGAGTTGCAGCGGCTACGCATGCACTATCCCGAGCATTGGCTCGGTTTTGATATGGGTTCCGATCTACGAAACCCGCTGTGGACCACCGTGGCGGGTATGGTGGAACGGGTATACCTGGTGTGCCCAGGACGACCGTGGGCCAAAGCGTTAGCAGACGTCATCTCACTGTTTGAAGACCTTCGCTCAGAGCTGCGTTTGACTTTGTTAACACGATCTGGTGACCACGGTGAGTGGTTGCAGGCGTTTCGGAGTGAAACGCGTCAAGTGCTTGCCATAGGCGATCATGGCAGCGTGGCCGCTTCGTTGTGCGAAGTAACTAGCAAGCCTCAGAAGCGGAATTCGCGGTCCGTTTTCTCACGAATTGCAAAGGTCTGGCGGAAGACGACGTAGCCTAAGTCGTCTGCCCTGCGTTATCCAGGGCGTTCAGCATGCTTTGGTACCAGTCCCTTTGGCAGGTAGGCGTGGATGCCGTGAAAGACCATGAATGGCATTGTTTCCTCCCTCGTGTTGACGGGTGCCGACGCCGCGCATGCCGCCTTCTCTTGTGGCTTTCATGGGACCGGGCAGGAATCATGCGACGCCTTGTCGAACGTTGCTGGCAGGGCAATCAACGGCATCATCGGGTGGGGTACAGCGAGCGCATTGGCAAGGAGACCGAGGCATGCGAGTTTTGTGGCTTAGCGCGTTGTTTGGCGTTCCTATCATATGGATCTTTCATTGGAGTATGGTCACTTTCATCAACAACATTCAAACGACGGTGGCGCGCCTGGTAACCTTCATCCACTGGACGTTTTTAGGTATGCTGGCAGCAGTCTTCGCGATGCAGGTGTTGCCGGTCAAGGATGCCGCGTGGATTGCCATCTATGTGATCGGAACGCTGGGGGTCTTTTTGGCGGCCTTTGGCAGCCATCTACACTTAAACCTTTTAGGTTGGATCGAGCGATGGCCGCGGGGCCTGGGGGTGGCGATGGCCTATCTCTGGATATTGCCGGGGTTGTGGACACTGATATCCCGGCATAACCTATTTAATGCCGATATATTTTCTCGAAGAGGGTTTTGGGTAGTCCCCACCTATAATCGGCCATTTCATGTGGCGATGATCCTCGCGGTTGTGCTAACGGGTTCATTACTGGTGGGTCTGTGGACGGTGTGGAGGCACCAGGGCGGGCATCGCAGAGCCAAGACGCTGACAGGATTATTCTGGGGAATGGCAGGATTGTCTGCTTGCCTTTTGGTTATGGGAGCGCTGTTGCCTCAGACGGCACCCATCTGGATGCCCCCCTATCCCTACTTGATAGGCATGCTGTGGTGGGCGGCAACCATTCGTTGGACCATCGTGCGCTATGAGTTGTTGCCCTCTCACTTGCAGCGGTACCGCGCCTTATTCACGCTCAGCCCCGTTCCCATCATCATGGTCGAGCGAAGTGGGCGTATTGTAGATCAAAATCCGGCGGCGTCCACGCTGTTCACCGGGAACTACCGTTCGTGGGCGGATATTTGTGCCAAGAGCCTTCCAGAGGACACGTGGTCTCGGTTTCGCGGTGCGTGGGCGCACCGGAGTCCCATCGAGGCATGGTCGCTGGAGTGGCAACAAGAAGACGGTAATCTTCGCACGCTCGTCGTGGATGGACAATACTTATCCATCGGCGAGCGGACCTACTGCATTCTGGCGCTTCATGACCATACGATGCAAGCAAAAGCCCACGAAACCTTAGTGAGGATGGTGGACCAAGACCCGCTCACGGGCGTGTTGAATCGACGCGCGTTTCAACGCCGCCTAGAAGAGGCCATCCGTGACCACGATGCCTCCTGGGAGCAGTTCGCGGTGTTCTTTGTCGATTGTGATGATTTCAAGCATTTTAATGACGAGAGTGGCCATTTGATGGGGGATATTGTGCTTCAGGAGGTGGCCGCACGGCTCCACGCGGGTTTGCGACCGATAGATTGTGTCAGTCGATTTGGCGGGGATGAGTTTACTGTGTTGGTCTCTAACATTCGGAGTGTGGACGAGGGCCTTTTGGTTCGCGATCGGATTTTGCAGCGATGTATGGAACCGATTATGGTGGAGGAGGGAAGGTCGGAAGTGATTTCCATAAGTGTGGGATGGAGTCGCTATCCCGATGATGGGCAAAATGTCGAAGCGCTTCTGGATGCGGCAGACCGTGGAATGTATCGGATGAAGCGGAGAAGGCAGAGCATGGGGGAGAATTACTTAGCACCGATGCCAGAGGTTCCCGAGGCACCTGGGTCGGCCGCTCCCTCTTAAATAGGGGCATTGAACATAATACCCGCGTATGCCCCCTGCTAGGCGAAGCTGGAGGGGGTCTTAAAGACTACCACGCTGACGTGGTGATTGCCGATTGGAGAGCCGGAGAGCCGATGACCCCCACGAGCTAGAACGGTCCTAAATCGCGCCTGGCGAGCTTTGGCGCTGGTGGCGAAATCCGCGACCTAATATTGTCGCGCGTTACGTCGTGCACGCGGCGATAAATCACCATTTCTCAATCCGAATGTTTATTGGAAAAGATTTGTGGGTATCTGGCGACGAGTTTTGGCTAGGCGGATATGCCAGTAATCGCGGTATCCAGATTGCCGTTCTTCACGACAGGAGTCTTGTTGAATGGCCTGGACCTCCCGTCAAGATCATGATCAGGGGTCCACGTGAATCCCTCGAAAGCTTCGGTACCCAAGTTATGGGTAGCCAGTTTGCTGATAATCTCCGTCTCCTTCGTTCACATCTGGACAACCGTGAGGTCTGGCCCTCTCAGATTGGCAAAGTCCAAGACTTGGCGAAAGTGTCGGCACGTCTCGTGATGTCATCAAGTAGTGGTGCCATCGGCGATGGTGAAGCGGACGTAGACACGCTGCACTGGGCCGGCTGAGGCATAGCCACGGCACAAAGTGACCCCGAGGTACGCAGAGCGGTAGAGGTTGTGGTGCCATCGGTAGATCAGGATGGTTTGATATGGGCCATGGAACGTGATGTTCTTCACAAACACTGACTAATCAGGAAACCTACGAGGATGAACATCGCTGCTGGCGCCCCACCTTTGACCTTAATACGAAGACCATACGTGGGGAGAGTGACCTGACTACACGGTGCGTCTCGGAACCTAGACGAAGCGGCCAGGAGCCAGGCTTGGTCACATACGGGGTGGCCACTACTGCACTCGGAAGAAAAGATCGGGCGTCCTTCACGGCCGCCGCCCCCTTTACCCCACCCGGCCTGGTAGGCCGGAAGAATGGACCTCCCGCCTCCTAAACATTCCGGACGTGGGCCTCTCGACGCATCCGGCTCCTGCGAGCCATTCACGGCGCCAAGCGACGCAGAGCTCCCCCGGCCCTTCCCGAAGGGTGCCAGGGGTCTCGTTGAGTTCGCCAGCCCCCTTTGCGCCCGGCGCATTACACGCCCTTCTTGACGACGACGGGATGGTCCGCCTCTGGCGAGAGCATCGATCCTTTCCTCACTTTCGGGTACGATCGCCTTGTTGGACACCAGGTATAGGGGGTTCGCTTCGCATCGCCGCCAGCTTCTCACCTTCTACGCTTAAGCCCAAACCAGTGCGTGCCCACTTGACGCTGACTACCGCGAAGGCTGTAAGGAGGGGTCGCCCTCGCTCTTCTGGAGAGATGAACAAACCCTCCATTTCGATATATTTTGACATCGTCGGACTGTACTTGCGACGCTGACATGGGCCTTTGCACGCCCCTTTATGGTCCATACCTGACCTCTCATGAAGCCTTTTTCCTCACGGTCGCGGCCGAGGCCGTTGTGCCTCAGCCGGGCCTCCCCTCACCTCGAGTATACCGTCGTGACGCAATATTCGCGGTGAAGCTCACCTCGCGGCTTTGCCTGGGAAAGGGAATGCGTGGGTGAGGGCGTGTCATACGGATTTTGTGTATGCTCCGCCACGCTATGTAGATACTTCGCCATCATCTCGAAGGCCGGTTTGATCCGGCACTGCATTATACAAAACGATGGCCCGCCGTGTTCCGAACGGGCGTTGTGCTCCCGCTGCATGCGGCATCCAAACTGCGGATTTTGGCTAAGGAGCGCGTTGTCCTCACCTTCGGCCATCGAGTCGACCACGGTGTGCTGCGGCGGCGGCGGGAAACCAACCCGGCAAGAAAATTTGGACAGGTTTTCTGGAAATAGTTCTCGCTAAGATGAATGCATTGTCGGCCCTAAGATACTACCAAGGCATGGACGTACGCCGGGTCGACTCGCTTAGGGATCCAAATTGACGAGAACAAGAGTATGGAATGGGGCGGACACGATGGCATACTTTCATCAACAGTGGAATCCAAAGGCCAAGCCTGGGAAAGGCGCTGAGACGGCTCAAGAAGAGGTTACCGACCTCGGTCGGGCGGTTGTTCGTTGGCAGGAAAGCTTGCAAGAGCAATACCCAGACCTTCTTGGTCACTTGGTCTGGAACGGGGAACGGCTTGCCGAATTGGAACGGGCCGCCCAGCACATCATTGAGAATGACCCGTGGGTTGACGGAAATTTGGTGTCTCTTTATCGGCGCTCGCTGATTAATCGTGTGACAGGCTTGGGCCCATTAGATGAGCTGCTCTTGGATGAATCGGTTAACGATATCATGGTTAATGGGCCTGACCGCGTCTTTTGCGATAGGAACGGGGTGATTGAACCCGTCTCCTTGCAATTTGGAGACGCCCAGGCGGTGATTTCTCTGGCGCAGCGGCTTGCTGCTCGGGCAGGGAGAATGGTTAATACGGAGGTGCCGCTGTGTGACGCTGAGCTTTTCGACGGGTCCAGGATTCACTGTGCAATGCCTCCGGTCGCGGACGTACCCTGCATTACCATCCGCCGTGGCCGACAAATTCCCCTCACCGTCGAACATTGTTTGGCCAGCGGAACCTTTAGCCCCGAGCTCTGGCACGACTTGCACCAAATGGTCGCCGAGCGGCTGAATATCATTGTGGCAGGGGGTGCGGGGTCAGGGAAGACGTCGTTGCTGCGCCTGTTGGCCAGCGCTATTTCGCCATCGGAGCGGATCGTCGTGATTGAAGACGTACGTGAATTGAAACTATCGCAAAAGAATCTGGTGAGTTTGGAGACGACGGATCGCTATGGGTCCGAAGCATTATTGAATAACGCGCTACGCATGCGTCCTGACCGCATCTTGGTGGGGGAGGTGCGTGGCGCCGAGGTTTTGGCGTTGATGGAGGCAATGTCGACGGGCCATCCTGGGTCATTGTCAACCGTGCATAGCCGGGCGGGAGGTATCGAGACCCTACAGCGTTTAGCGCGCATCGCGGTCCGTCATGGTAGTGGACTGGGTTTCACGGAAATGATGCAACAGGTTCGGAATACCGTCGATGTCATCGTGTACACCACGAGGTACGGCGACGGCAGCCGGAGGGTATCGGACGTCAGTTTGGTAGGCCCCGATCAAATTCAACCGCTGTGGCAGTATCAAAGTGTTTCTGGAGAGTTTGTACGGTTTGGAAAGCTTCCATGTTAGAGACCCTCGAATTCTCCCTATTTGTGGGACTAGGCGTATGGCAATGGCTTGAGTGCCGTTGGTGGTCTTGGGTCTTTCCCGCATCGCTTTTGGTAGGAGCTCTGGTGGGCAACGGTTGGATCGTGCTGTGGTTTGGCACTTTCGGCCTCTCGGTTTCGCGGCTGTTGGCGGCGTTGCGTTTGGAAGCCACTCAAAACCGCAATCAAATCCGAACCGAGGTGTTCTTGCAGCGCCTTCGGCAGAATGTCTCGATTTCCAGGGGAGGGTTAACTTCGGCATTGGCTGCCGTCTCCCTTCCAGCAGGAATTACCCCGAGCGAGCCGACGCTGGTGTTAAATCAGTTGGCTACCATCTGGGATTCGGAACCCTTACGCCGCTTAGGTGCCATCGTCGATGCGGCAAGGCACCATGGCGGGTCCCTTGCCTTGGTTATCGACGGTCTGTTAGCGCGGATGATGCGTGATCGTCGCCGGCGGCAGAGTCATCGGGCCGAAGAGGCTGCTCAGCGGAGCAGTGTTCTTGTCTTGGGTGTTGTACCCATACCGATATTCCTGAGTTTTTCTTGGTTTGCGCCCGAATTTCATCGCGTGCTGCAAAATTCCTGGTCTGGCCATCTAGCCATCTTGTGGATAGCGGTATCGACGTTTATTGCGAACGAAATCTTACGCTGGCACGTTGTCGAACGATGAGGGAGGTAGACCTACGTGGCATGGATAGCCAGTCTTGGTGCAGGACTGTTGTGGCTTCAGTTCTTTGGGGCTAACCTTGCCTCCGCACTGTGGCTGCCCTTGGGATGGAGCGTTTGGGCTGCCCTTACGCGCCACTGGTTATGGCTTTGCATCAGTCTCGTGGTTCCCGGCCTGGGACTAGGCAGGCGTCGACCAAGACCGGGGAATCTCAGGACGCGCCGTCGGCAACTGATTGAGCTGTGGGCGATGGTGGGGCTTTACCTTACGGCCGGTATGGACTTATGGTCAGCGGTAGAAGAGGCAGTCGCTATCGGGCCATTAGTTGAGTCAGAGATTCGGGAATTTAGTCACCGAATCGCGGTAGAGCGCGACCCGGTGGAAGCCATTGCCGAGTTTTGCGCCCGCATCCCTGGGCCCGAATCCGAAGTCGTGGCCACCATGATTCATCACGGCTACCATCATGGTATTGCCACCAGTGACGTAATCGCTCAGGCGGGCGAAATGGAAGATCATTTGGCCTTTGAGAGCGAGTTGCAGCGTCGACAGGATCCGCTTTGGCTCACGATTATTCCTGCGGTGATGCTGCTCAATGTTCTGGCTGTGTTTGCTATGCCTATGGCAGTGACCATGTTGCACTCCTGGCATGGCATTTGAACTTTCTGGCGGTGGCGGATGCAGAGAAGGCCTTTAGGGACCATCGTAGCGCGAAAGGAAGCTCCGATGGATTTTTAGTCGGCGATCTTCTAATATAAAGCCCTGCGCGGAGCGATGGCGCCGGAGCGACACCTTGACGTCCCCGCCATCGCGCATATAGGTCTTTCAGCAAGGGCGGGCACCCAGAAAATGGAGAAACGGGCGATCGCAGGTGCGCTATGAGGCGCCCCGCTTGTTCGTAGAATAGGGCATGGGCCCATACACGAGTCTTTTGTCCTGCGTCGTGTATGGGCGAGTTGAAATCGACTCGTTAAGGGTGACCATTTTTCCCGGCCAAGCGGGCTTAACTTCCAGGCGCGTCGTCTTCAGTAATCGTGACGTGCGTCATGTGATCCCCTTGCTGAATGGAATCTAGCACATCAAATCCTTCCACGACCTTACCAAATACGGTATGGACTCCGTCAAGGTGCGCTTGCGGACTATGACAAATAAAGAATTGGCTACCCCCGGTGTCTTTGCCAGCATGAGCCATCGATAAAGACCCCCGCTGGTGGCGGTGGGGGTTGCCCTCAGTCTCGCATTTGATGGTGTACCCGGGGCCGCCGGTACCGTCTCCTCGCGGACATCCCCCTTGGATGACAAAGTTGGGAATGACGCGATGAAAGGATAGCCCGTCATAAAAGCCTGACTGGGCTAACTGAGAAAAGTTGTGAACGGTCGCTGGCGCCTCGTTTGGGTATAGGTCTAAGACCATTCGACCTCGATCCGTGTCTATCACTGCCTGCACAAAAATCCCTCCAAAATCGCTTATTGCCTACATCATCTGCTTGGTGCGCACCAAGTCGATGCCTACCATCATAGCTCAAATTTAAAGGCCTTGCTCAAGGCCCTTATGACCGGATAGCCTCGCTGAAAAACCGGGTTATCCGCCTTGAGACTAAATTTGGCGGATGGTAACGGTTTTGTAATAAAGATTGGGTACACTCTGGCCAAGAGATTTTTCGGTGTTAAGGGAGTGTGGTGAAATG
>JAJZZI010000103.1 GCA_021797635.1 Bacillota bacterium
GGAGCTTGGCAGGTGCACGTACTGACGTTCCAGTTGATCCCACACTGTGGGCAAAGGCCCTGGCAGTCGACCCTGCATAAAGGGGCAAATGGCACTTCCAGCGCTACCGCGTCCGCAACCATCACGTCCAGGCCGATGTGGTCGCCCATAAAGCGCCCATAATCCAGGCTCGGGTCCTCGGGCCCAGATTCTTCGCGAAATTCTTGGCTATCCGAAAAGGCGACGGTGATCTTCGCATCCCCGAGGCAGCGAGCACAAGACAGACGGATATGTGCCTGACCGGAAACGTCCACCAAGAGCCCGCTGCCCACGTTCCTCACTAACACGTGAACGACGCCCGGCTGGTCGATTTGGGATCCATCCAAGCGCTGCTCCAGAAGTTCTGGCCAAAGTTCGCATAGGGTGGTTCGTTCTTCCCTGCCTGCCCATTTTTTTACATCGCTGACCCGAACATTCAATGCCAATCACCTCGCCAAACGATTGGTATTATAAAGGGCTTCTGCCAAGCTTGTCAATCTCTGAGACGACCAGCTCCCCTTAGAGCTTTCCCTTGCGCACCGCATGCAACACCACCACCATGGCTAAAAGCACGGAAATCATGAACCCATACTCCCCTACTTGAAAGTGAAACAGTCGGTCCAAGGCATGATGATGGACCACCAGCGCACTGCCCAAAATGATGGCTCCCAGCAAAAAACTAAGCCCGATGCGGTTGATGAACTTTTCCCACTGGCTTAAGATCATATCGATGTTCTTATGCTCCATCACAATATGAATCTCGCCCCGCCTCAATGTCTTTAACGCGCCCGCGATATCTTCGGGAAGACTTCGAAGCAAGTCGTTCCATTCGCCCGCCTCATTCGTAAACGCCTTGGCCCAAACCCGCGGATCGAATTGACGCAGCAACATGCGGGTGGCAAACGGCTTGGACAACTCCACCAAGGAGAGTCCAGGGTCCAGTTGACGAACCAAGCCATCGGCCAGGACCGCCGCCTTGGCCAGCAAGGTGTACTCGCTGGGAATCCGGATGCGAAACCGTTGAGCTACGCTAAATAGGTCCAACAGAGCCCGACCCACCTGAAACTTTTCCAGTGGCGTATCATAATAACGATGACGTAGGGTCTCTACCTGGATGGCCAACTCCGCTTCGTCCACTTCATGGGGCGCGTTAGATAAATCAATGAGCGCCTTGGCCACTTTATCTGATCGTTGTTGCGTCATACCCATAATTAAATTTACGGAACGTCGCTTCATTTCCTCCGCCAACGTCCCCGAAAGGCCCCAATCCAACCAAATCAGCTTTCCCTCAGCATCGACATGGACGTTGCCTGGATGGGGATCGGCATGGAAAAACCCATCTTCAAAAATCTGTTGGTACAGGCAGGCGATGAACCGCTTGGCCGTCTCTTCCGGGTCAAGCCCACTGGCGAGCAGGCGCTCACGGTCGGTAATCTTTATCCCCTCAAGCCGTTCGAGCACTAAGACTTCTTCCGCACTTAAGGGCCAGATCACCCGCGGAACCACGGCATGGGGATTTCGCTTAAGGTTTTCGCGGGCGCGTTCCGTATTGGCCGCTTCGACCTTGAAATCTAGTTCTTCCGTCAAAGTGAGGATCAAGTCGTCGATGAGCCGGCTCACATTATATTGCTTTCCCCACTCGGTATGACGTTCGGCCAGTTGCGCCAAGTCCCGCAATATTTCAAAATCGGCCCGGCTTTGGCGAACGATTCCCGGTCGGCGCACCTTGATCACAATCGCGCGCCCATCTGAAAGCTTTCCCGCGTGTACCTGGCCTATCGAAGCGGTGGCTAAGGGAGATCGTTCAAAGCGGGCGATGGCTTCGTGTATGGGCAATTTCCAGGTGCGCTCGACCACGTCTCGAATCTCCTCAAACTTCACGGGTTCCACCTCGTCTTGCAAGGTCGCTAGCGCCTGCACCAAAGCGGGCGGGAGCACATCAGAACGAGTGGACGCCAATTGGCCCAATTTGATATAGGTCGGTCCAAGTTCGATCAAGGCTTGGCGAATCCGCTCGCTCCACCCCGTAGCTGGCTGAGCGCTTGCGCGCTTGCCGGAAAAGGGCCAATGCACCGGATTCAAACCAAGACTATCCACAATCATGACAAAACCATAGCGCGTAAGCACATCGGCGATTTGGCGGTATCGAAACCAGTGATGGCGACGCGCGCATAAATTAACTCTCACGCTCAAAGGTTCCCCACACCTTCACTCGACCTCGGTCGACCATGACCCGGCCGCGCGCCACCACGGTTTCGATATGATGGTCTCGGATGAGCAGGAAATCTGCCTGATACCCGGGAACTATCTGTCCGACCGCACCTAACTTGAGGATGGCCGCGGGTGTCGTAGTGGCTGGCCGCAGGGCATCCATCCAGCTCATGGCCCGTTCGCTCACCAGTCGATCTACGGCATGCCACAAGGTGTCTGCCTTGCCAATCCCGATACCGGTAAGATGACCGGCCGCATCGAACAGGGGAGCCGAGCCTTGCGCGTCCGAACTGAGGCTAAGGTGCTCCCAGGGAATCCCCTGTTGACTCAAAGTGATTAACGCTTCGACAGGGTCTACCGCCGCCTTATCGCGGGTGTCGGGGATAATGCCACTGGTGATATCCAACCATCCTCCGCGCTTGCCATAGTCCACGGCACTCATCAGCAAGCTGCGGGTGCGGTTCAAGTGAGTGGGAACAAACGTCTCGATGGGAAGGTCGTGGCCGTCAACGATCTCTATCAAATCCTGGAGATGACGCGGTCCGCTGCCGAGGTGCAAATGAAGCACGCCCGCCTTGCCCGCCAGGAGACCACCCACCCTTGCTTCAGCGGCCAGTTCGGCGAGGGCCTGAACGCTGGGATGGCTACCCCGTTGGTCACTAAGTGCGACCTCACCGATTCCCAGCACGCGGTCGAGCAAGACGATGTCGCTTCGGGCAGAGCCAGTAAGCGTCCGGGTTGGCACTTCATAGGCACCGGTATAGATCCAGGCGGTGATCCCCTCTTGCTCCAAGGCGCGTGCCTTGGCCAGCAACTCCGCCACCGAGCGCGTGGTGCCATCGGTTCCAAGGACACCCACCACGGTCGTAATGCCGGCCCTGGTTAGCTGGCTCAGACCTATTTCGGGAGTGCGATTTTGTGGCCCTCCTTCGCCTCCCCCGCCTGCAATATGGGCGTGCTGATCAATGAGGCCCGGCACCAAAAAGGCGCCTCGACCATCCAGTTCAACTCCCTCTGTCCACGCGGGCAGCTTCAGCCCCGATCCCAGGGCGGCAATTTTTTCCCCGACGCTCAGCACATCGAGGGACCCGTGCGCTTCTGGCGCATATACTTCGGCACCACGCACCAACACCGCGGCAATCTTCATTCGCTCTTTCCACTACCTTGAGTACCCTGGCCGAGCACCAGTTCGATCTTTTTAGCAATTTCTTGACTCTGCTGGATGACACTGCGCAACTTTTTCAGATTGGCCTGCAATTCTTGACTCAATTCGTATTGGGCCTGGGTTAGCACGGCCGCAACCTGGGTGGCCTGGGAGGAAGCGCTGGAGGACCCTTCCCCTCCGTCTGTTTCTTCCGTTGCCTTTGCCTTGGGCTTAATCGAAGCCCTCTTTGACCCCTTACCGGAACTTCCCTCAGAGGTGGAGCCCTGGGGCACGCTCCACACCCCGTTTTTGACTTCGGCCTTAGTCGCGCTCTGACTCGTCTTCGGCGATGAGTCCTCAGAAGAGGACTTGGCCGATCCCCCTGGACTTTTCTCTGGGCTCGATGAACCTGATTGGGTCTTAAGCTCTGTCTGAATCATTTCCTGAACCTCAGCGCGGGACATTTCATGCTCATCCGAAGTCGCGTCAGAATGGTCATCTGAGCGGTGCGAGTAGCTGGAGTTTTGACCTGAAAGTGCCTTAGCGATCATGCGCTGAACTTGACTTCGGCTCAAGGCCTCATCCGAACCCGAGTTTTTCGCCTTGCTGGAAGAATCACTAGATTGTCCGTCTTGGCCATTTGCACTTTGCATCTTGGCCAATTCTTGGCGTATCATCTTACGAAGATCTAAGGTCGTCTGACTATTCGATGCGCCCACCTACCTGCCCCCATCCCTTAGGCTTAGACTAGGATTCCATGGGAGGTAGTATAGACGTAGCCCTACCAAGTTATGTGACTTAGGCAACGGTTATCGCTGCAAATCCCGAAGCGCCTGTTGGATGTTGGCCACGGGATAAATCTTGAGATGCTTGTATCCCATGCGACGCTTCATCGCGAGCGCCGCGAGATAGTTGCCCACGGGACACAAGAAGATGTGGGCTCCCGCCTTTTCTACGGTGATGACCTTTTGCCCGACACCACCGATTTCTGTCACCGCTCCACTCGGCATAATTTCTCCCGTGCCAGCAATCCGACGACCTCGTGCCAGGTTTTTTCCCGTAATTTGGTCGTAAATCTCCAAGGAAAACATCATGCCCGCACTGGGCCCTCCAATCCCGTGACTTTGAATGCGCACCTTGCGAGGAATGACATAGTCCACCCGGGGAGCCAGCGCCACGCCCACGGCGGGATCCGGATCGCCCGGGATTCTTCCCGTGCGTATGGGAATTGAAAGCGTCTGCCCATGTCGAATCACGGTAAAGGTCACCACATCCCCAAATTGGAATCGATGCAAGATGCCTCGCACCTTGGCATAATTGGTCACCGGATAGGGCCCAATTCGAACAATGACGTCTCCGACCTGCAATTTCCCATCGGCCGGCCCCTTAATCACGCCGGCCACCACGGCACCCGGAAGAACGCTCACGTGGGCTGGCAAGCCAGCCAATCGTTCGCCCACCACTTCAGCCGTATTCTGGCTAAGCTGCATTTGGGCTAGATTGTATTGCTCATACTGTTTCATGGTCATATTGCCGAGCGCACTCTTCTTTGATAAAAGTTGCAGGGCAGGATCGAACCGAGCATACAAATACACTAAGGCGTTCGCCGAAAGAATGCTGACGGCCACCATCATGAGCTTTCCTCGAGCGGGGGTATGCCCGCCTCGCACCCTGACCATCGCCGCCAGGTTCCCCGTAATGCCCGGCGCGATGACAATGTTTGGCGTCGGCACCACCCAGAGAACCGTTAGGGCCATCACGAGCAAAACCAAGCTCCAGGCCGTCGTTTTCCACCACTGTCTTGCCTGGGCCGCCATACCCAAGACCTCCTTTTTGATAACGATGGGGACCGGGGCCGCCATTTCGATTTAGGGGGTTCCCCTGACCATGCTCAAAATTTGTGGAATAACCGCTTCGCAAGCCTCTTCCCCGGCCGCAATAAAGCGCCGGGTGCGGTCAGCATCGCGAGTCAAATCAAGATTCGGCTGGATCAAAACGTCCGCCCTCACCCGTTCATATCGGCGAAGTTCGCGAGCCATGATGTCAAATGTCTGGAAAAGCACGTCAAACATCGAAGTCATGCGCGTGGCCAGATCGACCCCCGTATCCACGGCCACCACTCCTTTGGCATGAAACTCTCGCGCAAGATCCACGGGAACGCGATTCAACACTCCGCCATCCACTAAAAGCCTCCCGCCTCGGCGCACAGGACTAAACATTCCCGGAATCGAGGCGCTAGCCCGAACCGCGTCGGCAATTCCGCCTTCACTGATGGTCACCTGTTCTGCTCGCTCAATATCGACCGCCACGACTTTTAGAGGAATGGCCAGGTCCTCTAAGTTTTTTCCGTGCGTCCATTTCAGGAGCAAATCGTGTAGCTTGGTCCCCGCCAAAAGACCCATCTTCGACACCGAGACATCCATGTAGTGCTTTCTCGGAGTCGACTTAGCCATCTCCTCGAGGTCGAGTCCCGAATAACCACTGCAATATAGTGCACCAATGAGGGCTCCCATACTAGAACCTGCAATCCCGCTTATGGGAACATGATGGCGGTCCATCGCCTTCAACACTCCGATGTGCACAAACCCTCGCGTGCCCCCTGACGAAAGCGCAAGCGCCACCCCCGCTTCTCGCCCCATCTACGGTCCTCCCTGCAGTCTGAATGTATGCTCGCTCAGCCAAACCATGTCCTAAGCTGGGCTGATGGCATCAATGGTGTTGCCAGCCTGCGATCTGCCTCCATCCAGCCAAGCGGAAAAATCCGCGCTCTTGGCATACGCCATACTGGCCCAAACGCATCGCGTCATCACCTCTCATCTAGGCGGTTCATGGCCAAGGCGCAGCCCCGTTCGCGGGCGCCGCGATCGGGCCTTTTAGACATCATCGCAGACCAAAATCGCGTTCGCGCGGGACTTGCACGCCGTCAGCGAGCCTATTTAGGCCTCTTTAGGCTTTGGCCTTTGCCGTCCGTGAACCTCAAGCGTGCAATTCCCCCCGGTCCTTTTTCACCGAAGCAAGGAGTTCCGTTAATTGATGCTCTAGCGAAGACAACACATCATCCGCGTATTGACGAGATCCCTGGTGAATCTCTTTGGCCAGATCTTGAGCCTGCTGAACAATTTCGACTGCTTTTTGTCGGGAGGCCTCTGTGACCGCCGAGGTGTCCGCTAAATGCTCTCGTTCTTGCAGGGCGCCCGCTTTGATTTGCTCTGCTTCATCTTTCGCCTCACCGAGGATGCGCTGGCGTTCGCTCAAAACGAAGTGCGCATGGCGCACTTCCTCGGGCAGAGCATGCCGCAACTGGGACAACAGCGTGCTCAGTTCATGTTCGTCAACTAACACGCGGCCCGTCCAAGGCACGCGGCGAGCATCTTTTACTGTAGCCTGTAAGCGTTCAATCAAGGTCGCCACTTCTGAAACGTAGGATTCATTGACCATTTCGGTCTACCTCTTTCCCGAATTTGTCCACCAGCCCCCGCTCGCTGGCCAAGGGCACCAATGCACTGACATCCGCGCGGTAACTGGCTAACTCTTTGATGATGGTAGAACTGAGATACGAATAGCGCTCGTTGGTCAAAATGAATAATGTGTCGATCTCGGGCGCCATGCGTTTATTCATTAGGGCAAACTGAAACTCATAGTCGAAGTCCAGCACCGCACGCAAGCCTCGAACAATCACCCGAGCGTGACGCGAGCGCACATAGCGGACCAGCAAATCGTGGCTTTGTTCCACCCGCACATTGGGCAAATGAAGCGTGGCCTCGCGGACCATGCTGCTCCTCTCTTCCGCAGAAAACAGTGAGGCCTTGGAGCTATTCACAAACACGGTGACCATCACCTCATCGAACATCGCACTAATTCGTTCAATGACATCGAGATGACCATTATGCACCGGGTCGAAAGAACCCGGGTAAACGGCCTTTCGCACCGCCGTCACGTGGATCCCGCCTCCTCTTGGGCGCTTACCGCTATGGGCCGGTAAAATGTCACGCAGGTTCGCCCATAGCGGCGTGTGCGTTGCACGATGAGCCCGTCCACACGGGGCCCCACCGTCGTTGATGGGTGCTCGACGACCAGGATCGCGTCACGCTTGAGCACTTTATGCACATTTTCCCTCACTTCCTGGCTAAGGCCACGATCCCATGGCGGATCGCAAAAAGCCAGGTCGAACCGCTCTCCCGTAGAGCCCAACCGACGGACAGCCGTCTCGGCGGTCTCATTCATCACGTGGACTTTCGCCTGCATGCCCAATTCGGCGGCATTGGCGCGAATCAACTTGGCTGCCGCTGGCTCTACTTCACAAACCATGGCCAGCTTGGCGCCCCACGATATGGCCTCCAGGCTAAGTGCTCCTGATCCGCCAAATAAATCTAATACGCTGGCGTCTAAGATCCATCTGGCCAGGCTGTTGAATACTGCTTCTCGCACCCGTTCTGCCGTAGGTCGAGTATTTAGACCCGAAGGCGCCTGGATTTTCCGGCCAGATGCGGTTCCACCTACAATGCGCATGCCTTTTCACCTGTTCCAGAGTATAGCATGGAGTCGGCCAAGATCCCCAATTAACCCCAGAGCTGTCGGCGTAATCCATCGGTCGAAGGGAGGTGGCTGACGTCTGAGGGGAAACGTGAATCATCACGCGGCCAGGCGAGCGCTTGACCCTTTTAGCCGGATGGGCGTTCCCTAAAGCTTCGCAATTTCCCTCATTTTGCGAAAAGTGCATCCGGAGACTCCGGGAAACCTGAATGTTGATTTACTCTGGTGACAGCCCTTGCCCATCAGCAATCTGGCCAGGCACGGGTTGGCCCACCATAATGGGGACCGGGCACTTCATCGCTTAGGCCAGTCGATAACCCGACCCCAACCGGGAAAGACGGTCGAGGAACCCGATTCTCGGTTAAGGGCGATGCCTTTCATGATACATTTCACCTCACGACCGCGCCTCCCCGATTTTCAATAATCGACTAACCGTCACCATGTGGTAGCCTTGAGCGGTTAGGTCCTTTATGATCAGCGCCAACGCTTCCACGGTCTGCCTGCGATCTCCTCCACCGTCATGAAAGAGGACAATATCGCCTGGTTGGATATGGTTTAGCACGCGCGAAACAATGGCAGCCACGCCCGGATTGGCCCAATCCCGGGGATCCTCCGTCCATGACCACAGAATTATCTTCAGATGCAAGGCCTGAGCCACCGGGATCAGACTGGCATTATAGGCCCCATAGGGCGGTCGCATCAAGCTGGGCGCGTGTCCCGTAATCGTTTGTATGGTTTTTTGAGCTTTTGCTAAGTCTGCCTCATCCTGAGCCATGGAGTGTACTTTGAGATTAATGTGGGCGTACGTATGATTTCCGATCTCCATGCCCTGGCGGGCGACCTGGCGAACCACCTCTGGGTAGGCCTTCGCCGCCTGACCCAGCATGAAAAACGTCGCTTTGGCATGGGCCGCACGTAACATGCTCAGGATTCTTGGG
Organism: Bacillota bacterium; assembly: GCA_021797635.1. Classification (GTDB taxonomy): domain Bacteria; phylum Bacillota; class Sulfobacillia; order Sulfobacillales; family Sulfobacillaceae; genus JAJZZI01. Next base: position 8,845 of record JAJZZI010000103.1, read on the forward strand.
GTGGCCGATGGCGAAGGCCCGTCGTCAAAGGTTAATGCCACCACCTTCCTGGACGTGTTGACATACCAAATCAAGTGTGGGTTGGTTCCTCCGCGTGCCCCCGCATGAACCTCTTTCCACCAGGCAGGCGCACCCAACAGCACGATCATCACGACGGCAAAGATGCGCCAGTGACGACGCATCGGTTTCAAAGAAATCGTCCAGATCATCGACTAGTCCCCCACAAGATGAAGAGGACCCCAGTGCCTATCCAAACCATCTTAGTTATAGGCACTTTACCGACGGCCAGTCCCGCTACCCCCAAAAGCATGGTGCTGGTCAAAATAATGGGTCCTACCAGTCCGAGGAGACCGTTGATCCGCACTGCCGTGTCCAACCGATGAAATCGCCACATCAAGAAGGCGCCGCTAAATTCCAGGGTTGCTGACAACAAGCGAATGAGGACCATGCTTTTCAAATAAATGTTGCCCTCCACTCCCCTTACCCCCCCACCTGTTCTTGACACTTGGCGATCCAAGGCTTGTTCCCAGATCATCTCCAAAAGTGAAAAATCCAGCGCAGCACCTCAAGGAGCACGTAGGTCACGCCAGCAGCCATAAGCGGCCCCACCGGAATCCCACCCCACACCACGATTCCCACGATCGAACCGACAATCAGGCTGACCATCAACTCTTTGTGGTCCGTCAAGAGCCCTACTCCGTGGCCATTGAGATTGGTGGCCACAGCGCCACCAATGAGAGCCAGCACACCAGGCACCGTCCATAACGTGTGCCAAATGGTCCGCACCTGCACCTGTCCCATGGCAAACGGCACCAGCATGGCCAGAGTCAAAAACAATAGCCCGATCTCCACACCACGACGTTCCAGTACGGGATACAAGAAAGTCAGTTTGGTGAAACGAATCGCTAACAAAATGGCAGCAGATGAGGCGACGAGATTAGATCGGGCCCATAAGCCCAGCACCAAGAGCAACAGCAACCCCACATTTTCCGTGCTAAACATGGCTGCCCTCCTGTCCGCTCTGCCCTAATGGCTATGAGGACAAGGGGAAAAAAAGACCGCACCTCATCGGGTGCAGCCTCTTTTAAAGGAACGAGGGTGTGAGGGTTATGGACGGTTCCATAAGCGAAACCAACCGTCTTCAGCCCGTACCCCTAGTCCCGGAAATCGGTCCAGTGAGGCTGAAAACTCCACGTCCCGGCCCATCCCCTGCGCAATGAGTTGAGCGCCGTGGTTCGCCTCAGAAAGCACCGCCTGCAGGCGAGGTTTCGCTCCGACAAAGGCCAGATGCGCCGCCCTGGCCCGGTCGGACCATTGGCATGGACCTAGGCCGTCGACAATGGCCCCGCTGGCCAGCCAGTCCTCTAGGGCCAGTTGGCCCCGATCGCCCGCCGATATGATGACCCCGCCCTCCAGCTCAGACTGACAAAGCCACCTGGCCGCGGCGCCAGCGTTGACCAAGGCCGCCGCTGCCATCGCCCCACTATCCGAACAGCGTGTGATCGCTTTTGTTCCATTGGTCGTCGTAAGCGCTATCCGTCGTCCTAGCACACGGGCGGGCGGATACTCTAAGGGCGAATTGCCTCCGTCAAAATCCATCGGGGGCTCATTGTTCCGTTCCCCGCTCAGTATGATCTGAGGAATCTTTTGCCTAAGCGCGCGAGCCTCATCGACGGACTCAACCGGCAATATCGCTTGCGCACCATGGGCCAGCATGGTGCTCAGCGTGGTCGTGGCCCGCAAGGCATCTACGACGACGACCGCCTTGCCGCGCACATGCTCCGGGTCTACTTCTTGCCACGTGCCATATACCTCAATCGATCGAATCGACCGGATCCCCACCTCTCACTTTAGGCTTAATTCCCCGGATGGTAATGGGTTGCACGCCAGCCATTTCCAGGTAATACTGCCTAAGCGTATCCCCCCGCACTCCTACCCGCAACGCCTCCAAGGCCAGCACATCTTGAGGCTGCACATTACCCAGGTTTACGTTCGACCCAAACCGCATAATCAGTTCAAGTTGTTGCGACTTTTTGGGCGCCTCCCAGAGTAGCGAGTCGCGCTTGTCGCCCAAATGGCGGTCGATATCCTCTAACTCATCTTCCAAAATGTTGCCCTCTGGGTCATAGATTACCACGCCCTGTCCGCTTTCTCGTCCTTCGACGATTACCAGGTCCGACCCCGAGTCTAGATCCTGGCTGACTTGACGCCAGAGCTCTGCGTCAGGACTCAAATCCCGGGGATCCTTTTTTCCGACTTCGCTCACCACTAATTCAAAGCCATAGGCTCGGGCTAGCTTAATCGTATTGCTACGAGTATCCGGATCGATGTTAATGGTTCCGTCGGAGACTTCCACTCCCGTAAAGCCAAGGCTTCTGGCCCGATCGAGAAACTCTACGAGGCGCCCCTGCAAAAGGGCCAATTCGAGAAACGTACCTCCGGGAAAAATGTGCACACCGTAGGACTTCACTAATTCGATCTTTTGCTTCAGAAGACGGCGATCGTAAAACGCAGAGGTGCCGAAGGTCAGTTTCAAGTGATCGACGTAGTCCGAAGCCAGTTCTAGGAGATCGTGAGTTTCGGTCATGCCAAGCCCCTTGTCGATAACCATGGTAATCCCGGTTTTACGCGGTTTGGGCAACCGGTCCATGTTGGGAAAGTCTAAGATATCGTACCAAGCTTTGTTTTGATGTTCCGGCATCAGCAAAACCTCCGCAGATTTTTTTTGCTCCTAGGCATGCTATTCGGCCAAAACCTGGAGGTGACGGCGCAATTTAGTCCACATCCTAAGGGCGACTTGGGGAAGCGTAAGTGAAGAACGACGTAGACATAGCGGAGGGTGTTCCATGACCAAACAATCGCATACATCTGGGGAGGCGCCCGCAGGCGCAACCGCAGGGCACCAGCAAAAACTGCTAGTCTTGGCAATGGTGCCCTTTATCATGGTCTTAGGGAACTCCATGCTGGTTCCGATCCTGCCCAAAATGATGGCGGTGATGCATCTGAGCCTCTTTCAAGTGGGTCTCGTTATCACCGTATTTTCCATTCCGGCAGGCGTCGTGATTCCCATTGCGGGAGCCATTTCAGACCACGTTGGTCGCAAGGTAATTA
>JAJZZI010000231.1 GCA_021797635.1 Bacillota bacterium
TTGGCTGAAGGAGCGTTATGGCTCCCTAGAGACGTTAAACCAAGCCTGGTGGACCAGCTTCTGGAGCCATACCTACACCGATTGGGACCATATCGAATCGCCTGCCCCCCATGGGGAAACCCATCTTCACGGTCTTAACTTGGCCTGGAAACGTTTCGTCACTGACCAGACCATCAATTTCTATCTCCACGAAATTGAGCCCCTCAGGGCAAAGACTCCCGCGATTCCGATCACTACCAACTTCATGGGCACGTATCCTGGGTTAGACTACTGGAAGTTTGCCGAAGTCGTTGACGTGGTCTCCTGGGATAGCTATCCCGAGTGGCATCAGCCGGGATTTGATGTGCGTCTTGCTAGCGACGTTGCCTTCGTTCACGATTTAAATCGCTCGCTTAAGCAAGGCAAGCCATTTCTCCTTATGGAGAGCACTCCGAGTGTCACCAACTGGCAGGCGGTAGCTAAGGTCAAACGGCCGGGTATGCACCTCCTTTCTTCGCTGCAGGCGGTTGCTCATGGAGCCGATTCGGTCTCCTACTTTCAATGGCGGAAGAGCCGCGGAGCCTCAGAAAAGTTTCACGGAGCGGTCGTAGATCATGTTGGTCATGAACACACCCGGGTGTTTCAGGATGTGCAAGCGGTGGGGACGGTTTTGGCTGAATTGCAGCCCGTGCTAGGTGCTACCGTACCCGCAGAAGTGGGCCTGATCTTCGATTGGGAAAACCGTTGGGCATTGGAAGACGCCCAAGGACCTCGTCAAAGGGAACGAGATTATGTACCAACGTGCCAAGCCCACTATCGCGCCTTCTGGAAACAGGGCATTCCCGTAGACCTCGTTTCCGAGCGCGGAGATTGGTCGCGCTATCGCCTGATGGTGGCACCCATGCTTTACTTAGTGCGTCCCAAGATGGCTGAGCGCATTCAGCAGTTCGTGGCCGATGGTGGAACGTTGGTGGCCACCTACTGGAGCGGGATTGTCGATGAAGACGACCGATGCTTTTTAGGCGGTATGCCGGGGCCGTTGGCAGAAGTCCTGGGGATCTGGTCTGAAGAGCTGGATTCGCTATACGACCAAGAGGCCAACTCGCTGACCGTGTCTGCCGACAACGGACTGGGTTTGAAATCCTCGTCTTATCGCGTGCACACCTTTTGCGACTTGATTCATGCTCAAGCAGCCAAGGTGTTGGCGAGCTATGATGACGACTTCTATCGCGGACGTCCAGCCCTCACCGAAAATCGATGGGGCAAGGGCCGAGCCTATTACCTCGCCGCCCGCACTGACGACGATTTTCTAGACGCCTTCTATACGGCGTTGGCCAAGACGGATGGCGTTTCCCCGGTGCTGGCCAGCCCGTTAAAGCCGGGCATCTCGGTAAGCCTGCGTAGCGATGGGGAGCGAGATTATATCTTCCTGATGAATTGGAATCCGGAAGCGCAAAGTCTTCGACTAGACAAAGATCAGAATTTGACCTCTTTGGCCGGTGCAGAGTTGACCCGGGGTGGGGTCACGTTGCCGCCCTATGGCGTCAGCGTGGCCACAAGGTCAACGTCGCGATGAACGCGCCCACTAAGCCCAGGGCGCCTTCACAAAGGCGCCAGCAATTGGTCGTCTGGTTAGCCCAAAACCAATTTGCGAGTATCGCGGACCTAGCGCAGCACTTTTCCGTGTCCGAGATGACGGTTCGTCGCGACCTGGCCATGTTAGCCGAGAAGGGCTTAGTCGAACGGGTCACGGGCGGTGGGGAAATTGCTCGAAGCTCGCCGGAACCTCCATTCACCGTGAAGCGTGATCTCTATGCTATGGAAAAGGCCCAAATTGCCCAGGAGGCGCTAAAGTGGATCCAGTCGGACATGACCATCGCCCTATCGGCGGGTACCACGACATGGAAAATTGCGCAGCAGATTCGGGGTTTTAGCAATCTAACCTTCATTACCAATTCGACCAACGTGGCCTTGGCCCTGCAGCAGGGCGGCTGGGAACGCATTATCCTCAGTGGGGGCAACTTTCGCACGCCCTCCGATGCCCTCGTGGGTCCAATTGCCGAACGTACGGTGCGTGAATTATACAGCGATGTCTTGTTCCTCGGCGTCCACGCTATGGATTGGGAGGCCGGCTTCAGCACTCCCAACGTGGATGAAGCGGCCGTAGACCGGGGTCTGATCCAAAATGCCAAGAAGGTGGTCGTGGTGTTAGATCACTCCAAATGGGGACAGCGAAGCTTGTGTAAGATTGCTCCGATATCTGCGGCCAACGCGATTATCACCGATGACAGAGTGCGGCCGGAAGACTTGGCTCAGGCTCGAGCGTTTGGCCTGGATGTTTATCCGGTGGCGGTCTCGCCAGCCAGCTTGGCATCTTTGCCCACATCGTACGATGGGTAGCCTCACGCAAGAGTCCACAGTCGATTAAAGGATCAACCTAAGAGCAGCTAGGCGTTCCTTGAGGTGCCCGGCCGGCGGATCACGGGAAATTGAACCGGACTTTTTAAGCACGTCCACGCCGTAGGTCGGGGTGTTCTCATGACGTGAACGCGCCGCTGGGCTTAGGGCGTCGATAGAGCGTCAGAGGAGGGTAGGACATTTAAGTGCCGGGCCTTTTGATCAAAACACCAGTAGCTATAGGTGGCAGTGCCGCCTGGCAGAACCAAGATCATTAGTAAAAGGGAGTGGCTCGCGATCACGAAAGCGGCCACAACCCAGAAAGTCCAGTGAATGCGAAAGAACACCAATTTAAAGGCACGATCAACCTCTTCTCGGGAGATACGACGGTGAAAACTATCAGATTGGTGCAGTGGATGTCTGCCAGAAACCGTATGAGCCGTTTATCGCTAAAATTCGCGAAACTCATCAACGGATGTACGATGTGGCGTCGCATAAAGTTGAACCGTATGTCGATACCGTAAACGAGTGGCGCGGGATCTGACCACGTTCTGGGGAAAGAGGCGGGTGCCACGGGAGAACATTCATCTTTGACGAGAGCCCCACGGCAGATTGAGCACCGGGAGTTGACAAGAGGGGTCGGCTGAATGAAGCCCTCAGTGAAAGCTTCACCCAGCCGACCCCATGGCGCGGCGCATGTTTTCGGGATGGGGACAGCGCCGCCCTTGATGCATCGTTTTACGCGATCCAGGATACCCGGAAGATGAATGGGGGGGCAACCGAGCAGCCTGGGTTTGGACCCCTAGAACTTCTTGGTGATAAGTTTGGCCACGCGTTTGGACCATCGGCTCTCTATCGTTTGGGCCTTGGATGGGGAGAGGTGATGGCTTGCTACTGCCTTTTGCATCTTGGATTGCAGGGCTTGGTTCATCGCCGTAGTGAGTCCTGCCACGGACTTTCCTTGAGCGCTATCGGCCGTCGCGATGGCACTGAGGCTCTGGCCTTGATGCAATGACGTTCTTAGAGCCGCGCGAGACATCCCCAAATATTGGGATGCGGCATTTTGCCACAGATTGACGTGATCGGTCAAACCCCGAGCTAGACCTTTTAGCGGCCGGGTTGCCATATGGTCCACGCTGTGGTTAATCCGGGCCTCACGCTTGGACAATTGGGCAGTGCTCATCTTGCCTGACTGTTCGCGCTTTTGAAGGGGAAGTTCAAGTTTGGCGACGAGTTGCGCCTGAAAGGCGGCACTCGTCATGTTGTGCGCCTGGGCGATTTGGTCCAGCGTCTGCCCTTGTCGGAGCGCTTTGATGATTTGACTGGGCTTCAGGTTTAACACGCCGGCTACCATGTGGATGGCACGATGCGCCATGGTCATGTGGCGCGCGACATGTGTCTTAGGCATGCCCAATCGTCCCTTCTCTATGCTCGCCGTTCGTTTTTGCAAGGCTTGGCTACTTAAGTGATGGCTTGCCGCACGCCGGTTCAGTTGCGCAATTTCTGCCTGTTTGACCGCGTTAGTGACGGTGGCGGTAGGTACATGGAGATTCGCGGCTACCTGGCTCCAAAAGGAAGAGCCGCTTTGGGCAGAGTGGTTTACGGCAGCATACGTGCTGCCCAGTGCTGCGAACAACGAGAAACTCGCTGCTGTGGTGAGCGTTATGGTCTTCCAGCGTTTCATCATCGATTCCCCCTGACTAGTTGAGTCACGTCATGCTAACGCCAGAGTTTTAACAAGTTATGAAGACCAACGGGCCTAACGAGGAATTTTTAACCAGAACCTGCTGCCCTTTCCGACGACAGAATCTACTCCGACTTGGCCTCCCTGGAGCTCAATGAGTTTCTTGGCCAGGGGGAGACCGAGTCCAGAGCCCCCCGTGTCGCGGGCCCGGGCAGGATCGGTACGATAGAGGCGGTCAAACAGGTAAGGAAGCTCCCCGGGTTGGACCCCCATACCCGTGTCCTCGACGGCGATGGTGACGTCCGATGGATCCGCTGTGGCGGATACCGTGACGGTACCGCCAGTAGGGGTATACTTAAAGGCATTTTGCAGGAAGTTTTGCAGAGCTTGGCCTAAGCGATCAGGGTCACAGCGCACCGTAGGCAGGTTCGAAGGAATTTCCTGTCTAAAGTCTAAACCGAGGCGCTTGGCCTCGGCACTGGGAATGGTTAAGAATTGCCCAAGCCATGGGCGAAGGTCGACGGCCTCAGGTTGGATGCTTAATTCGTCCGCATCGGCCAAAGCCAGTGTCTGTAGGTCACCGACCAGGCGGATGAGATGTTGGGTTTGGTCATGGATGACGGTGTAGGCATTCGAACCGGGTATCAGGATCCCATCTTCCACCGCTTCCAAGTAGCCAGCTAGGACGCTGAGCGGCGTCCTGAGCTCGTGGGCCATGTCGGCAACCAGTTGATGCTGGCTGCGTTCACTGACGGCTAAAGCTTTGGTCATGGCATTAAAGTTTTGGGCCAATTGCTGAGCTTCGGCGACGCCTTCGATGGGTACTTGTACCTCGCGCTGGCCCTCGGCCATGGACCGTGTGGCTAGCGACATGTGTTCCAGTGCGCGCACGGCAAATCCTCCAAGCCACCAGCTAATCGCCAAAGCCAACGCCAACCCAAGGATGGCGGCGATGATAAGCGCCCGTTCGATCGCCTTAAGAACGGGGGATAGCTTAGGCTCGAAACTGGGAGGGTTGACCAAAGTCATGGTGCCGACGATGGCTCGACCCCGTCGAAAGGGCACGGTAACCCCTTTCGGACCGACGGCGCTTCGCCGAAAGGCACCCACTTGCAACGCGAGGCTTCCCGCCAACGTTCGGATGATTAAGGCGGAGCCAAGTTGGCTGGCGCTCTCTAGGGCTACTTCATGCACCATGGTCCAGCCGCCTCGGCGATCGGCCACTCCCAGTTGATGCGCAATGTGCCGGGCGATTTGCACGTCGCGAACGCGCTCGTAATGAGCCAATTGATGCCGAGCCGTGCGCTCTACCGCGGTCGCGGTGATGCCCACCACGACGAGGAGGGAAACCGAGGTTACCATAAAGAGCAGCCAGCGAAGTTTAAATGGACGTTTCATGGCCGTTCGCTGGTCCATTGGTAACCCAGACGATAGACCGTGCGGATGGGCGAAGGCCAAAGTCCCAGCTTCTTGCGCACCTTGGCCACAAATACATCCACGGTCCGATCAAATGCCTCACCCTCGGGGCCCTGGAGAATATCCAGGAGTTGATTCCTAGTAAAGGTTTGTCCAGGATGCCGAACCAAGGTGACTAGCACCGTGTATTCCGAAGGCGTCAACACGGTCTGCCTTCCGTTTACCCATGCCGTCCGGCTTTGCGTATCAATTCGCACGGCCCCGGCGTCAATGATGGGGTTCGTTGGCGTAGGTTTGGTTCTGCGTAAAACCGCCTTAGCCCGCAAGACCACTTCGGCTGGCGAAAAGGGCTTGGTAATATAATCGTCGGCACCAGCGCTCAAGCCCGTTAGCCGCTCCGGCTCTTTAGCAAGGGCCGTCAGCAAAATAACGGCGACGTCAGGATGGATGCGACGAACTTCCTCCAGAACGGATAGTCCATCCAGTTCAGGCAATAAAATGTCTAACAAAACCAGATCCGGTGGATGGACGGCGATATGCGCCAAAGCCGTTCGTCCATCGGCATAGCCGCTCACCACAAAGCCCGCCCGGTCCAGATAGGCCTGCAACAGGGCACGCAGTGAATCTTCGTCTTCGACCACAACCACGCTAGCCATAACTTCACTATACACCATGCTATGAGAGGAGCGCAGAGGGCCAGAGGCTTGACGCGGATGGAGGGAACCGCGCCCTGACAATATTGCGTAGATCGCCAAGGGGTCTTCATGCTAAAGATCTCGCAGGTGGGATTAACCCACCCGCACTGCCGAGTCTTGGGACTCCTTATCTTGCCTAGCCTGAAGCCCGATGGCGGTTTTGTAAGAGATCGGGGCCATCGGCACCGACGCAACAAAGTGGGATGAGGACCCACAAGGCATCTTCGAAGCACCATCCTTGTGCAGCGAGGAGAAAATCGCCGTGGTCCCGGACTTACTCCGCCGACTGGCTTTCGGGTTCAACCCCATCAGAATGATTGGCGTCCCAGTACTGCCGCGCCGCCTCTACGCGGGGATGGAGCCACGAGGCATTGGTGGCAATATGTAACGAACGGTAGATGCGGTTAATCGCGTGTTCGACCGACTTGGGGGCAAGCCGCAGCTGCTGGCTAATCTCCAGATTGCTACAGCCGAGCGCGATCAGACGCAGGATCTCGCGTTGCCGAACGGTAAGCTTGCCGACGGGGCCGCGCAAACTAGGCTCGGTCGGTTGGGCTAAAAGGTCATGACCTAAGGCCACGCCCTGTACCGCCTGTACGATGGCGCGGGCATCCTTCACGTCAGACTTGCGGAGATACGCCCAACCAGGGCGGTCAGCCAGCGGTATGAGAGGAAGCCAATCCACGGGATCGTGCTGACTCAGGACCACGATGCCCGTACCCGGGCGTTGCCGTTGCAAGAGCAGTCCGGTCTGGATGCCGTTGGGGCCAACGCCCAATTCGACATCGACAATGGCCACGGAAAAGTCCACATCGGAGGTCAAGGCGGCGTCTCCATCGGCAAAGGCGGCGACAATACGGATGCTAGTCATTTGCGAAAGGGCCTTTTGCAGAAGGTCCCGAAATAAGGATTCATCTTCCACCAGAGCTACCGGAATCGCTTGAGACACCATTCACTCCTCCATAAATAGGGGAAACCACCCTATTGTGCATTCCGCCCGTTTCGATAACATTATACCGTACTAGATAAAAAACCTTATCCTCAAAAGAGGATTTTTGGCGGTTGAAAGGAATTTTAAAAAATTTAACCTTTTTCCTTATAGCCGGAGCAAGGTTACCTCAAGTCTTCATGAAGATTTTATCGTAATGGCAGGAAAAGTGCGATGAAACCTGAGAAGTGATTCCTCGAACAGGACAAGATTCGCCTATGTTCGCTAGGCATAGTCTTCCTTTCGGGATGATCATTCGTCCCAAACTCCAGTCGCCCCTGTAAATTTAGATGGGTAATGTCTAGCGTGGTCTTGCCCAAACGGACCATCAAGGGAGAGTTGCATGGAACTTCAAAGCTTCCGGAGCATGACCAGCCACCTTCGTGGAGAGGGTCTCAGTAGTCAAGGCGCTACAGCGCCATGAAGAACGACGTGAGGGTCAGCGTGGTGGTGGTAACCTATGAGAACCCCGAAGAGGTTCGCGAGTGCCTTTTGGCACTACAACAGCAAACGCTCGACTACGAGCTCATCGTGATTGACAATAGCATCAGCAATGAAGTGGCTCGTTTGGTGAGCCGCGAGTTTGCTAGTGCGCGTCTTTATCGAGAGGGCATTAATGATGGCTATGCAGGCGGCAACAATCGCGGTCTTGCCTATGCTCATGGCCAAAGCATTCTCGTCTTGAATCCTGACACGGTGCCCGCACCGACCGCCCTCGAAGCTATGTTGGAAACGTTGCATAGGCATCCTGGGAGCCTGGTAACGGCCAAGCTTATTGGGGGTGACGGACGGGTCAACGCGTGTGGCAATCAAATGCATGTCAGCGGGTTAGTTACGTGTCAAGGACTGGGCGACGACCCAAAGTCTTGGGTGGGGGATCGCGAAGTGTTTTTGGCTTCGGGAGCCGCCATCATGTCTGACCGGGAAACCTGGCAGAGCCTGGGCGGATTTGACGAGGCATACTTTCTTTATATGGAAGACGCGGATCTTTCCCTACGCGCACGTTTAGCTGGACGAACGGTGTGGTGCGCCTGCGACTCGCAGATCGTGCATCGATATGCGCTCAAGATGACAGCCGATAAATTTTATTGGCTTTACCGAAACCGTAAAATTACCATGCAAAAGATATTTCAGCCGGAAACCCTTCGCAACCGATGGGGAGCGATAGCCGTAACGGAAGGATTGATCGGACTGTTTGCCATTAGTAAAGGCCCGCGCTACGTGCGGTCCCTATGGAAGGCACGCCGCTGGCTAAGGATCCACCACGGCTACGTGCTGCGCCAACAGCAAACGATTCAGCATCGGCGGGTCATCGCCGATGACGTCCTCAACGCATGGCTCATCCACCCCCTACCCTATGATCAGCTTGTTGGCAACGTCCGTTTACGACGACTGCTTCAGGTGGTCACGGGGCTTTTTTTTCGCTGGGCACTGGACCGTTCAGAACAGACGCTGTAACGACCAGCGTGGGCCGCAGTGTGCCGTGACCCACGTGCATCCCAACCTCGGCCACGAACTTCTTGATTCCGGTCCCCAGCGAGATGGAAAAGAGGTGGCGGAGCCACGGTACCGAATAACTTGGCAAGGGGTTATAGCCACTAGGCGACGCCGTGCTTGATGGCTAGGTCATTGAGACGACAGGGCCCAGATGCTGCAGTTGCTCAACTCTATGTCGGTGGCTATGACCGCTTCCACCAAATGCGCACCCACAGGAAGGAGATTCGGAAGTGAATCCCATAGGCTTAGATCACGTGGTCTTGGAGATCGCCGATATGGAAGCGTCTCTCGCGTTTTATCAGGGAGTGCTGGGCTTGGAGGCCTTGCGTCTAGACGCGTTCCGTTCGGGCCAAGTCGGGTTCGTTTCGATGAGGGCGGGAGGCTCATTGGTCGACCTCTTGCCATCGGAGCGGCCGGGTCCTGGCCCCCATCATATCTGCATCGAATTTGGCGAGGGGATAGAGGTCCTCGTTCAACATCTAGCAGTTCACGGCATCAACGTCGAAGAAGCTGAGTGGCGTTATGGAGCACGGGGTATGGGCAAAAGTGTCTACGTCAAGGATCCCGACGGGCATGTCGTGGAATTACGTACCTATGACGACAAGGAACACTAGGAGATCCACGAGACCGGTAGGGAGAAGTGGGATGCGAAAGCCAAGCGAGGGAGGAAGCGCTTCATGACAACGGTAGTGGGGCGTGACGTGGTCAAGGGATTGGAGGCTCTGGGGATAGGTCCGGGAGATACGATGTTGGTTCATTCCTCGCTCTCCTCGATGGGGCACGTCGAGGGAGGTGCCAACACGGTGATTGATACCTTGCAACACGTCGTCGGCAGAGACGGTTTGGTGGTTTTACCAACCCATACCTGGGATACCGTCAAGCGCCGTCAACCCGTGTTTCATGTGAGCCTTACCCCTTCGATCGTAGGGAAGATGACCGAAGTCTTTCGAAAGCGGGCAGGTGTGGTTCGGAGTTGGCACCCGACCCATAGCGTGGCTGCGATGGGCAAGCGAGCCCAGGAGTTTTTGCAGGGCCATGAACGGTGGAGCACGCCTTGCGCCAAAGATTCTCCTTATGGTCGCTTGGTGGCCGAACACGGATCGGTAATCTTGTTAGGTGTCGACCTGTCGGTGTTTACCTTGATGCATGGCTTTGAGGAATGGGCCGAGCTGCCTTGGGTGTTTAACCGCGAAGAACTTCTGTATACGGTTTTAGACAATGGCCAGGTGCTTTCCGTGCCCAGCCGACGTCATACGGATGCTGAGGGCTATGATCGGGACTTTCCCGCTTTGGAACCGCTGTTAAGGGACGGGGGAGCTATCCGGTACGCGAAAATCGGAGAGGCCACGGTCCGCCGCATTGACGCGGCCCTTGCCTGGGAGATTCTTGAACCCATGTTAGCCGCCTACCCCGACCTCGTCTTGGCCAGCCGCACAGCCGAAGCGAAATCGGCAATGGCCGTGGAAGGGTGAGGGGGAGAGGTCTATCATCAAGGTGGCAGGTCCAATGAATAAATAAGGGACCAGCTTTGTTCTCCAATGCCGTCCGGTATGCAGCATAGTCCGTCTCGTTGGGATATCTGGAAATTCAACGTTGACTGGTGCGGGCACGAAAGCAACTCCCCCTCTCCTTGGTCCCCATGTGGCAGAGCAGCGTGTGCTCAGTGCTGCTCTGCCACATGGGGCTTGTAATGGAACTCGCTGCATCTGGGTAACTTGCGAAGCTAGCGATCGAAGCGCGGGGACCGGTTGTTGTTTGCCCTCAACGACACTCTGAATCATCGTGCTCACGGCGGTACTGAATTGCGGGTACCATGGGGGCGTTCCCTGAGGGAATAGCGGTTTCACCGTCGGGTCAATCTGCCGAATAACGCTTGCATCGAAGATCTTGTGTTGTGCGATAAGCACGTTACGAGCATAGGCCTCTGGAGGACAGTCTCCATCGTTCGGAGTGCGGTACTTTTGTTAAGGCAAACGTTCCGGTACGCACCCCGCTGCTGCCGGGAGAAGGAATAAGTCGCAATTGGTCCTTTGTTAATTTCGATACCGAGGGGTTGGTAAATGAAGAGATCCCGCCGAGGGGATCACTGCTAAGCAAAATCGCCGCCGAACCGTTCTGAAATTCGGTCCCATCTGATACGTGGGTGGCCGCAATTTCCCCCGGGGATACTAGCTTGTCGCGAAACAGGGCTTTCTCGAATAGTAATGCTTTTTCGACCGCCGATCCTGCCTGGGTAAAGAGAGGTTTCCACGCCTTCGTAAAAAAAGTTCGCACCTTCCGATTTCACTAAGGCATAAAATGCCGTCGAGGTGTTCTTGATGACCGACAATGGCTGGGCGATAGGATACTGAACTACATGCCTCTGCTTCAGCATCATCGCATCAGCGAGCAACTGTGACCATGTGGAGGGAGTGCGGGGAATGCCTGCTCTTTTAAAGTCTGTCCAATTCAATAACGTGGCGCGATGCCCAAGATCATACGGAACGGCCAGGATCTTATGTTTCACAGTAAAGACTTTAATGGGAATCGAATGGGATTGAACTTTTGGAGATATTAAACGGTTCAGGGGGGTGTACCATCCCGCCTGATTAAATTGGCCAACCGACGACCAGTCAAACTCCGTCACGTCTGCAGGGGCCGTTCCCGCTCCTTCGGCAGTTACAATTTTATTATGAATACTGTCCCACGACAAGACTTCTAGATTCACTTTTACACCTGCCTGCGCGGTAAACTTGGTAAGCGTCGCCGAAGGCATGCTGGCCCACGGTGGTACCAATACGTTGATGGTTTGTCCGGCATATCGTCGAGTTATCGTTCACGGGCTGATTTTGGAGGTGGCCGCTGGAGAAGACAGGAATCCGCTCAACATGGGGGCCACAAGAATGGCTCCGGCGACGATCAGACCTTTCCCCGACCGTAACTAGTTAGGTACCCCCATTGCGCTAATTCATTGACCACTAGGTAAAAACAACATGGCGCAATAAAATATTGCTGGACTTCGTCGATCCGACCTGTTAGGGTAGGGGTATAAAGATCGACGAGGTGATAACCATGCCAGCGAACCCCCCGGAGGGCCCCGGCTCTGACGACCGGAGTCCCGATGTGGTGGCGGCCCCGCTAGGTCCACTCTCGCGGGAGCAGTTTGCGGCCATCGCGCAGGAGTCTGGTCTCAAGGGACTCTATGCGCTCTTTCAGACGTTGTGGGATCAAAA
>JAJZZI010000087.1 GCA_021797635.1 Bacillota bacterium
ACACGACGAAACCCTCGGTGAATTCCCTCTAGTTGGCGAAAGCCTTCTAGGGTCGAAAAGTCATCCGACACGCTCACTGGCCACCGCTTCCCTTTGTCTCGGTTGATTACTTGCACCAAAGGCAAAGGGCCCGGATGCACGCGCCCAAATTCGGCAATCTCACCGGATAATTGGCCCGCATTGACCGTTCCCTCGGTCGAAAAATATAGGGGTCCCTCGGCCACCTGCCACAAGAAGCCAAAGCTGGCCACACAATCGATAAGGGTCTGGTCCTTGATGCCGGCTTTGGTCTCAAACAGGCTAAGCTGCGCTGGCGATGCGTCGTAGCCAGGCAACCCACTTAGCGTACCGGCGGCCTTTAGCGCCTGGTCCGCGCGCGCATCCAACGTTCTACCCGCTCTGGACCAATAGGCTTGATAGTTTGGGTATGGACCGTTGGCGGTGCGCTCTTCCACCAACCATCGCGCCTGCTCGCTGCCCAATCCGCGGATGATGCCTAATCCGGCCAAGAGTCCCCCCTTCATGGGCCGAAAGCCAACGGTACTATGGTTGATATCGGGGAGAGAGAGCGTCCCTCCTAACGATACCACCAACTGCAGTTCGCGAACCATCCGTTCGCTGCCAGGAGCCAGCGATGACAATTCAGCCGCCCAAAAGGCTAGGGGCCAGTTAGCCTTGAGGTAGGCTACGTAATACGCGAGCAGTCCGTACGCCGCGGCGTGCGATTTATTAAAGCCATAATCGCCAAAACTATGAATCCGGGCGATCCACTGCCGTGCCTGGTCGCCATCCATGCCCCGCGCCTCGAGTCGCCGCAATAGGCGCTCCTCCTCAATAGCCATCAGCTGGTGGTCGCGTTTGCTCACCGCTCGACGGAACTGATCGGCCTCCGCCCAACTGTAGCCGCCGATATGGCGCACGATGGCCATGAGTTGCTCTTGATAGACCATCACCCCATAAGTGTCTTGCAGAATTTGATCCACAGGATCTTGGCCTGGATTATTCGGATTCAGGCGGCTTTTTAAATATTGCGGAATAGCGTCCATGGGTCCTGGTCGGTAAAGCGCAACCACGGCCATGACTTCTTCGAGATGTCGTGGCCGCATTTGCTCCAGGAGCCGCTTCACCCCATGACCGTCCAACTGAAATACCCCGTCGGTGTCGGCGTGCGCCAATAACTTGAGGGTCCTAGGATCCGCTTCGGGCACCCGGGTCAGCCCCACGATGCACCCCTCCTGGCTAATCCAGGTTTCCGCGGAGTCTATCACAGACAAAGTGCGAAGACCCAACACATCCAATTTAACCAGGCCTAAGCGCTCCACCGAGTCCATCTCCATCTGTGTCACCAAATGTCCTTCGGCGGCGGTGACCGGCAAAAATTCCGTCATGGCCTTTGGTGAAATGACCACACCGGCGGCATGAATCGACGCATGCCGAGGCAATCCTTCTAGGGCCTCTGCTAATTTCAGCCATTCGCCATGGGCGTCAAAGGGTAAGAGTTTCTCTGCCACCACCTCATGCTGGGTCTTCAGGGAGACTTGAGCGTCAACATCTAGCACGGTCATGGCACGTTGGATGACCTCTGCTCCAAGACCCCTGGCCTTACCCACTTCGCGCAGCACCGCCCGGGAACCCAAGGTGCCATACGCTCCAATCTGGGCCACCCGCTCCGATCCCCAGTGGTCTCTAAGGTGCTGCAACACCTCGCCGCGCCGGGAGAAATCCACATCCAAATCGATATCAGGCAGACCGCCCCGTTCGGGATTAAGAAACCTCTCAAAAATCAGGCCGTACTTCAAAGGGTTGACTTCGGTAATGCCAAGCGCATAGGATACGATCGACCCCGCCGCTGAGCCCCGCCCGGGGCCTACCCGAATGCCCACCTCACGGGCCCAATCGGTCAACTCGGCGACCAACAGAAAATATCCTTGGAAGCCCAACTTCATGATAATGGCAAGCTCGTGGGTTAGTCGGGCCGTGGCCTTAGCGTCCAGCATGTGCCGATCCCGTAAACCTCGCTCTGCGCTCACTTGTAGTTGGCGAAATTCCTCTTCTGGACTTTTAGCGCTGGCGGGAATATGGTACTGCCCTCGTGTCAACACCACCGGTGCCCGATCGCTGGAAAAATTCATCTGTCCAAAGCGCTCTCGCCAGATCCGCCAAGCCGGAGAGGGCTTGGCATCGGGCTCCGGCGTTTGACCCCCAATCTTGCACAAGGTGCGATAGGCCTCGAAATCGCCCGGATCGAGAAATCGAATCGGCCAATAGGGAACTAAGAGTCGCGTCGAGGGGGTGCCCCCGCTACGCGCCACGTCTTCTTCACGGGTTTCTTGGACCACCAGCCCAAACCGACGGAGCCACTCTTCGCTCAAGGACACGCGGGACAGCGTGTCAGGCGGTAGAGACAAGAGCAGGTCCTCACCGGAAATGTGATCCAAGCGGGGCGGAGAGGACCTGCTCAAGACGTCGCATAATTGGCGGTATCCCCCTGGGCTTAAGGCATAAAGTCGCGCAGGAAAAATCACTCCGCCCTCCGCCGTAACTCGGAGCGTAACGCCGAGCCAAGGTTCCAACGATAGGCCGCGCGCGATCCTGTCAAACTGTTCGAGGCCCGCCATCGTCTCAAAATCTGCCAGGCCGACGTGACGGATGCCAATTTCCGCCAGGCGGTTTAGCCCCTTTTCAATGGACCACATTGATCGCAAGAGGGAGTAGCCAGAAAAAATGGTCCACAGCGGACTCACCTTACACCGTCCGGCCGACTTTAGTCTCGCGCTTACGCAGGGTCCGATCTAGCGTCGCCTTGCGCAGGCGCACATTTTTTGGCGTGATTTCCACCAGTTCATCATTCTTCACGTACTCCAGCGCCTGGTCCAACGACAGCACCCGCGGCGGGGTCAGGTGAACACTCTCTTCCGAATTTGACGCCCGCATGTTGGTCACGTGCTTCTTCTTGCACACGTTGAGTTCCAAATCCGTGGGCCGGCTATTTTCGCCCACCACCATCCCCAGATAGACCGGTGTTCCTGGACCCACAAACAGGACCCCCCGCTCCTGAGCGTTGTCCAACGCGTAGGACGTGGTCGTGCCCGTCTCCATGGCCACCAGCGCTCCGCGGGGATAGTCCTCAATCACCCCCTGATAGGGAGCATAGCCCTCATATAGATGGTTCATGATGCCGTAGCCCCGGGTTTGATTGACAAAGGAGGACCGAAAGCCGAGCAAGCCCCTGGCCGGGATGACGAATTCCATGCGTGTTTGCCCGGGACCTGCTGGTGCCATCGCCTGCATCTCCGCTCGCCGAGGTCCTAAAAGCTCCATCACGGCTCCTACGTACTCGTCGGGAACATCGAGATACAGCCTTTCCATGGGCTCCATACGTCCCTCGGGAGTCTCATGGAATATCACCTCGGGTTTAGCCACTTCCATCTCATAGCCCTCTCGTCGCATTTCCTCTAGCAAGATGCCCAAGTGCAACTCGCCGCGCCCCGACACTCGGAAGACTTCGGCATCCTCGGTCTCTTCCACCCGTAGCGCCACATTGCGCTCGGCCTCACGAAACAGCCGATCGCGGAGCTGACGGGACGTCACAAATTGGCCATCTTGACCCGCAAAAGGACTCGTATTGACCCCAATAAAAATGGTTAGCGTAGGTTCATCGACCACGATCGGAGGCAGGCTCGACGGGTTTTCAGGGTCCGTCACCGTTTCTCCAATGGTCACGCCCTCTAATCCGGCCAAAGTCACGATATCCCCGGCCCGGGCCGTTTCCATCTCGACTCGCTTCAGTCCCATGCGACCAAAGACTTTGGTTACCCTGGTCCGGCTTAGGCTTCCGTCGTGGGCGACGATACCCACCGTCTGATTAGCGCTCAATTGGCCTTGGCGCAAGCGGCCGATGGCCATGCGCCCTAAATAATCATCATGGTCCAAGGTAGTCACCAAAAGCTGCAGCGGTGCCTCCGTCTCTCCGTGAGGAATGGGAATCTCACTCAAAATCGTCTCAAAGAGGCAACTTAGATCCCCCACTTCCGCCAAGGTGGGCTCTAGCGAGGCAATTCCTTGTTTGGCACTGGCGTAAACCACGGGAAACTCCAGCTGCTCGTCGGTGGCTTCCAAGTCCATGAACAGTTCCAAAACCTGGTCTAAGACTTCATTAGGCCGAGCACCTTCGCGATCCATTTTATTTAACACCACGATGGGCTTTAACCCCGACTTCAGGGCCTTTTGCAAGACATAACGAGTCTGCGGCATGGGGCCTTCGTTGGCGTCGACCACCAATAACGCCCCATCGACCATCGACAAGATGCGCTCTACTTCTCCGCCAAAGTCGGCGTGACCGGGGGTGTCGACGATATTGATCGTCACCCCCTGATAAACGACTGCCGTGGTTTTGGACAAAATGGTGATGCCGCGTTCACGTTCCAAATCGTTAGAATCCATGACGCGCTCAGCCAAATGGCCCGGGTCACGAAAGATCCCGCTTTGCTTCAACATGCCATCCACCAACGTGGTCTTGCCATGGTCAACATGTGCGATGATGGCGATGTTCCGTAAATCCGTTCTGAGTATCTCGGCCAATGTTAAACCTCCAAAAAATACGAACGATGGCGTGCCCGCTTGTTCGACTATAGATTGCCCACGATTTCGCGAAACCGCCGGCCTCGTTCCTCAAAATTGGTAAACATATCGTAGCTGGCCGAAGCGGGGGAAAGCAGCACGGAATCCCCATTTTGTGCCTCAGCCCGCGCTAATTCCACGGCGCGTTCCAGATTCTCTGCCCGAAGGACGCTACAACGGGCGCGTGCCTTCTCTAGCGCGAGCGCAATTTTCTCGGCCGTCTGGCCCAGCAGCACCACGGCCCGTACATGGCTTTGGGCGACCTTGCGGCCAAAGTCTTCGTAATCCAAGTGTTTGTCGTATCCCCCCGCGATGAGGACGGTGGGGCCCGAAATGGCATCGAGCGCCGCTACCGTACGGTCGGGTGCGGTAGCGATGGAATCATTGATATAGCATACACCATTCAAAGTCCTAACGATTTCCAGGCGATGGGGCACACCAGCAAAGCTCCGCCCCACCTCCGCCACCGCATCTAGTTGACCGCCAGCCAAGACCACGGCGGAGGCGGCCGCTAGTAGATTAAAAAGGTTGTGCCGTCCGCGCAACAATACAGCATCGGCCGAAAGCCACGGCTCGGCTGGGTGCTCAGGATCGGCGCGCCACCAAAGCTTTCCCTGGTCTAAGTACGCCCCTTGGGGTACCGGCCCGTTAAGGTTGACATAATAGCGTCGGCCCCCAAAATCTGCCGCAACCGAGAGTACGCTCGTGTCTTGGTACGGCAAAACCGCCCAATCATCGTCAGCATGCTGAAACTCAAGAATATGGCGCTTGGCTCTAGCATACGCTTGCATGCTGCCATGCACATCCAAGTGGTTAGGGGACAAGTTCAGCCACACCGCCCCTTTTGGGCTTCTCTCGACTAATTCGAGCTGAAAGCTGGACAACTCCATGACAGCCCACATCGCCGGATGCAGGTGCTCCAGCTCGGGGAGTAGAGAGCGGCCAATATTGCCTCCGACGACCACCTCCTTGCCACTACCAGCGAGTGCTTCTCCAATCAAGGTCGTAGTGGTAGTTTTCCCCGCCGATCCCGTGACGCCGAGTACCGGAGCTCTAGACTGGCTCAGGAACAAGTCGGTCTCTGAACTTAAGCGAACGCCGCGATGGACGAGCTCCTCGAGCTGAGCCTGGTGCTTAACCATCCCGGGCGTTAAATAGGCGATATCAACGGTGTCATCCTCAACCAACTGATCTAAATATCTCGGTCCGGCGTAAAGCGTAAGCTTGTCGCTTGGCCATGATTCTAGTTCGCGTTCGAGCTCCGATTGCGGCCGACGGTCGGCTACGACGACCGGAACCCCCCTTTCCAACCAGTAGGGCACAAGCGGCCGGTTGTTGACTCCGAAGCCCACGATGGCCACCGATCGGCCGTTTTTCATTCAGCCGATCCCAAGAGGCGTTGTACGCGATCCATGGACTCAGCCAAAAGCTTCATGGACGTGGCATAAGAAATCCGAAAATGGTCGTCAACGCCAAAGCCGGATCCCGGCACCACCCCAACACCCGCTTCTTCTAGTAGCGACAAGGCGAGGTCATCGGAATTCTGGATCGTCCGGCTACCCAGGGCCTTCCCCTGCCACGCTCGCATATCCACCCAAAGGTAAAAGGCGCCCTTGGGGACCGCGCAACGCAACCCGCGAATCTTGTTGATGCGATCCAGGGTGTAGCGCCGCCGTTCGTCAAAATGCTGGCGCATGGTCTCCACCGCCGTTTGGTCGCCACTTAGCGCGGCCAAGGCCGCCGCCTGGGAGATGCTGCTCGGATTGGACGTCGACTGCGATTGGAGGTTGGTCATCGCGGCAATGACTGCCGACGGTCCTGCCGCATAGCCAATCCGCCACCCCGTCATGGCGTATGCTTTGGACACCCCATTAATCACCACCGTACGCTCGCGCATGCCTGGGAAACTAGCGATGGATGACTGGACGGTTCCTTCGTAGACCAAGCGACCGTATATTTCATCGGAAATCACCCACAAGTCGTTGTCCACAACGACTTGGGCGATATCCTGGAGGTCCGAAGGCTCTATTACCGCTCCCGAAGGATTGGAGGGCGAATTCAAGATGAGTCCCCGGGTGCGGGGACCTATCGATCGTTTCACGTCTTCGGCTGACAACACCCCATCGCGTTTGGGATCAACGTGTATGAGTTCGACAAGACCGTCGGCTAAACGGATTTGTTCGGGATAGGTGACCCAGTACGGCACCGGCACCAAGACTCCGTCCCCGGGCGAAACCAGGGCCATCACCGCGTTATACAGCGAATGCTTGGCTCCCACAGACACCAAAATCTCACCGGGTTGGTACTCCAAGGTCGTATCCTTTCGCAAGCGATCGGCGACAGCCTTCTTTAGGTCCACGGTTCCGCCTGCGGGAGTATAGCGGGTCTCTCCTTTGGCCATCGCCGTCACAGCTGCCTGGCGAATGGATTCCGGGGTGTCAAAATCCGGCTCCCCGGCACTAAGATTTATGACATCCCGTCCTTCCCGAATCAGGCTTTTGATTTTGGCATCAATCGCCATCGTTGGGGAAGGGCTCAACTGCTTTAGCCGTTCGGCCACCGTTAGAGACACGCGTAATTCCTCCCGTTAGTCAGATCATCCAGCCAGTACTGGATGGCTCGCTAAAATTTCTCTCACCGACGCCAAGCTCTTTTGGGAAAAATCCCTCTGCGAGCATCGATGGCCAGACTATCCTCATACACCCCTGGGACCCGTGTGGACGCTCGAACCCTTCCGAGCTAAGCATGCCTTGCTTGAAAAGCTGTAGAGAGATCATCGCCAAGACGTGCACTGAACGCCTAAGCTCATGTCGAAACCTAAACGTACCCGTCACGACCATCCCCAGCGGATCCCTCCAAAGGGGGATTCCCTGTGGCGGGCACAACTTGGTCATCTAAAAACCTCTTCTATCGTCCCGCTATCCTCGATACGGGGATCACCTTAACGGAGGTCGCGAATCACCATCTCCCTGAGATAGGCGGTGGGTCATAAATGCCCCAAGGGCACCGGATTCGCGGCTTGTCAAGCTTCCCCAACCATCCGCCTGAACCTTCTCCCACAGTCCCAATGCCTTGGCCGCCGCGATCTTGCGCTCCAACCGCAACTTCGCATCAAGGCTCTCTTCTTGCCCTTTTGGCAATGGTCGGCCTCCTTACAGATCGTTCCAAAGCGCTTAGGCCTCAACTCATCCAAGGAATCTTCCGTACAGCAGTACAACGGGCAAGCGCCCGCTATGGTCAGTATAGCCGCTCTATCCAGGAAGTCAACGGTGATCCCCGTGGATGCATACGGCCACGGCCCTGGGCTATACCCGATAGGGACTCCATTCTCGTCAAGACAAGGAAGGGATTGCCGATTTGGGGGGAAATGGACCCGCGCCACGGGGTGGCGGTCCATGACTTCCGGACTCCTTGTGATGGCTTTCGTGGCCGTCGTGCCTTATGTAACGCCCGTCTCCTCCACGGTCAGACGAGGCTAAATGAGGTGGCGGGGAAGCCTGGATTGCAAAGTTCCAGAGTTTGTTGGCGAACATGCGGGCAGCGACCCACCGGGGACGCCAGTTCCATCCGGATCCGCCGGTCTCTAGCCGGCGTGGACGGGTAAAGCGGGATTTGGCGCAAAATCCCCTACTACCTCGAAACGCATCGGTGAGGGAGATTCGAGAGTGCCTAAGGTCGACTGCCAATCGGCTTCGCATACCATTGGACCGCGTAGCATTGCGTGCAGATATACGCGGTCGCTAGATACTTCTTTTTGTTGGCCAAGAACCCGAGGAGGCCCATGGTTCTGACTTTGGCCTCAACCAAGTCCCCCCCACACTTGCAAGTTTTATTTTCCATGGTTCCTCCCGGCATTTCCAAAGTCTCCAAAGAATCCGGCCACACGCCAGCGCCCGATATCCTCACTAAGGCCCAATCCACTACGCCCGCATACCAGCGATAAGTAAGAACAGATCCGACTATAGCGCAATCCCGACGCCGCATCGATATGCCCCGCATTGCCGCTCATCCCGGGTTCCAATCCCGAAGGATCTTCCTAACTTTCGGGATCCAAGCCTTCCGATAAATAACAGTCCAGTGTCTGGGGGATTTGGAGGGTCCCCTAGTACGCTGGGTTCATCGCCGTCCACCACTCGAGTCCGATGGCCCTGTCGTAGACGGCTCCCGTCCCTTTGAACAACCGGGCGATGTTTTGCGTTTGACTCTGAATCCCCCGTACGCGTGGTTGTCCACCTGGGGCCCCTCACTGTTGGTGAGACCCACGACCGACCCTTGCGCGTTCAGCAAGTAATAGTACGTACCGCTTGGCGCCCGGGTGAAGTCCGCGATAATAATTTGAAAGAATATTTCGACTATAGTTCGAGCTTTTGGGAAAAATCAGTTATTTACCAGAATTTGACTTGCGGAAGCTGGGTTTCACTGTAATTCTCGCTCAATCAACTCGATTTCCTTCAAAGACAGTCCTGTAAGTTCCGAAATGCCCTTTGCTGACGACATGCCTTTGATGAAGGTTTTGCGCGCAGTTTCCCACAGTGCCTCAACTCGACCTTCGCACAAGAAGGCAGACCGGATCCCGATCAGTGTAACTGGCTTTCTATCGCTTTGACCTCTTCATGCGACAAATCCGTCACCTCGACAATCTTTTCGATGCTGTCACCTCTAGCCAGTAGCTTCTTTGCTGTTTCGCGCTCTGTGTCCTCTTGAATTTCCTTTGCTATCTGACTCACTTGAACCAGCTCCCTTCTTTACTCGGATGCGTTCGGACTCAGTTAGCACTCGTTCAGTCAAGCTAAGAATTCCAGCTACAACGAAATCCCGCTCCTGTTGCGCTGCAATCGAGTGCACAAGACGGAGTACCGATTCAACGGCTTCTTCACGCGAACGCTTCGTAAATCTCATATTCATCGCCAAAGCCAAACGCCATCGGTCTTCAGGTGTCCATTCGTGCGTGTTCAAATGACGTTCCACCGCATCAAGCGCGGCATCGCCATCAAACCTGCCTAAAAAGACATTCTCGACTCGGTACTGTGCCGTACCGATGTTCAGTTCTTCCGGTGCTTCCTTCACATTCCCATGATAAAGGATCACCGTTCGAATCCGTTCCTTGATACTGTTCTGCCAGACGCGCGTCGTACATGAGAAATCTGTGTAGGCTGGATTCTCCGTTTGTTTGAAATTCCAAGTGAAACAATCGACCGTCATCCATTTGCCAAAACATGTCCACATGCTGCTTTAGCGTGTCTAGTTCTGTCGGTAGAGCTTTCGCCACACGCACACCGGAGATACCAAGTACCTTCAGTGAATCTTTCGAAAGCGCACCGGTCAATGCTTTCATAATCGTATCTTTTTCATCACGAGGCACGTGGTCACCTCTTTTCATTTATTATAATCCCAACTTCACAGCGCGCCAAGGGATGGTCTATTCCGCTTCTGGTTCCGTATGCGCGCTTCATTTTCCCACAGCGTCAAGCCTCAAGACCAACGACCCATTAAGCAGCAACCAACGCTTTCATCACAGAGGCCGCCTCGCGTTCAATTTCAATGCGATCGGGAGTGTCAAGGATTTTGTCTAAACAGTTTTCAATATTCCACATTTTGTAAGGGCTGGCGAACCCGGTCTTCGAAATAAATCTCACGTTGCCCTAAGATTTCGCCCCAGTTTTGAATCCGGGCCGTCCATTTGCGGGTGGCGTCGCGGGTGGCCAAAGACAGCATTTTGACGAGCGCGTCGTCGGAAGAGAACTGGGCTTTGCTCTTGGTGACCTTTCGGAGCTGGTGGTGAAAGCCCTCAATGAGCTTCGTCGTATAGAGGATTTTCCGCGACGCGGGGGAGGTATTGAAAGAAGGTCATCCACTCCGTCCAATGCTCGCGCCCACCGCACCACCATGGGGTATTTCTTCCCCCCAGGTCTGCGCAAATGCGTCCACCGCCCGTTTTAGCCCGTCTTCGATATCCGCCCGATAGATGGGCTTCGGCATAATCCTTCCGGGCCACGTATTTGAGCGAATTCCGGATCGGGTGCACGATGCACTTCTGGATGTCCGCTTTCGGGAAGACGCTGGCGGTCGCCTCACTAAATCCCGTGAGGTTGTCCACGGCCACCACGAGGATGTCCCGCACGCCCCGTCCTTTCAGCTTGGTCAGTACCGTTAGCCAAAACTTGGCCGACTCGTGCTCCCTAATCCACATCCCGAGTACGTCTTTGTAGCCCTATAAATTGATGCCCACGACCATATACGCAGCTTTTGTCACGACCCGTCCTTCTTGCCGGACCTTGAGATGGACCGCGTCTAAAAAGACCACGGGGTATACGGCCGCGAGCGGCCGTTGTTGCCATTCCTGGATTACGGGCAACCGCTTGTCCGTGACATTGGCAATGAGGGTGGGCGATACGTCCATGCCATAGAGGTCCTGTAATTGGGCCTGGACTGGTCTTCAATACCCGGCGTGGTGGTCTGATACTTCGGCACGACCCCCGGCTCGAAGGTCCCAAGGGATGGCCAGTTCCACGTCTCCGTACTGGGTGCTCAGCGTCTTCTTCGAACGGCCATTGTGGCTATTCGTCGTCTGTTTCTGCTGAATCGCATACGTACATATTCGGTTATCACCCTTGTGGAGCCGTCAGTTTCTCGCGAAATCGCGGATCTAAGGGATAGAGAAAGATGGCTTTAACCGGCAGCGCCCATTGCGTGTGACGGTCGAGCTTCCCCCGTCCTTGGGTCTCCCCGACCTCGATCCAATTGGCCGCCGGATAGCACGTGCCCGCACGGTAGCGAGGATCGGTAAAGGTTTCGAGGAGCACGGGACGGAAGTGGTGACGGGCCTCCCAGTCCCGAACGAGTTGCTTGGCCGCGAGGGCTAAGACGGCCGAGGTGAGATATTTCACGTGTACCCAGGGCAGAATCAGAAACCGGGCGAAATCCAAACGTTTGGATTTTGCCCGCCACCACTACGCGGTGGAAAACATGAATCAGTGGATCGGCGAAGGATTTGAGTTCTTTTCAAAGCTCCTGTATCTCAGCAAGTGCACGGGCCACGCTTCGCTGGAGAGCACCCACTATTACATGAACTCTCCCGCCACCTAACCACCAGTACTCGCTGTAAAGCTCGCCTGACGGGTTGAGGTGGGGGTTTCCTGGATCACTCCGAGAGGTTCCTGGTTCGGCGACCCCTGCGCCGTCGGTCGTTGAC
>JAJZZI010000190.1 GCA_021797635.1 Bacillota bacterium
CCACCGGCAGCGCCGTATGAGCGACATAGGAGCCAAATCCGGGATGGACGGCCGTGGGACTGGCGATGCCGCCCGAGGGAAACCAGCCCAAGTCGACGGCAAAGACCATCACCATGATAATCCCTAGCCAAAACAAGGGCATCGACCAAAAGAAAAAGCTAATCGTGGTGACCACCTGGTCAAACCAGCTGTGGCGGTAGTAGCCTTGAATCGTCCCAATGATGATGGCCAAGAGATGCGAAATCACGATCGCCACCACCACCAACTCCAAGGTGTGGGGCAGTGCCTGGCCAATCACCTGCAACACGGGTTGATTGGTAACGTACGAGGTGCCCAGATTTCCCCGCAAAAGGTGGCTAAACCAAATCCAAAACTGCGTCGTCAGAGGCTTATTTAAGCCTAGGGCGCGATTTAGGGCGGCCACCTTGGCTTTGGTGTAATGGGGGCCAATGGCCGCCTGTGCGGGTCCGCCCGGCACCAGATGCAGCAGCAAAAAGGTAAATATGGAGATGCCCAGGAACGAGGGAATCGCCTCTAAGATGCGGCGCACGATGAAACGAAACACCGGCTGGCCTCCTTTCCATCTATTGCCCGAGCGGCCCCGCGGGACCGCCTCCGGCAGTAGTGCGGACCCTTGACTTACAGTCTCGAATCAAATACGCCCTGCAGGGCCTCACTGATGAAGTTGAATGACATCATAGTGATCAAAAGACAGATTCCCGGGGGATAGATAAGCCACCAGGCATCTTGATACATGTAACTCATCGAGGAATTTAAGAGTTCGCCCCAATTCGGCGTCGGCGGAGGCAGGCCCAAGCCCAAGAAACTTAAGGTGGCAATGGTGATGATGGCGGCGGCCACCTGGAAGGTGGTGGCCACCATCACCGTGCCCATGACGTTGGGCAGGAGTTCACGGGTCATGATATGCCAGGTGCTGGCCCCAAAGGCCCGGGCGGCCTCCACATAGTCCCGCTGCTTGACCGACAGCACTTCAGAGCGAACCAGTCGGCTGATGGAAAACCACGAGGTAAAGGCAATGATGAAGATGAGCACGAAGGCGCTCGGAGAAAACATCGCATCGAGCAGGAGCAGGATAAAGAGCCCGGGGATGGTCAGCAAGATGTCAATGATGCGCATCATAATGCCGTCTACGTAACCGCCGGCATATCCGCTAATCAGGCCATAGATCACCCCGATGACCATCGAGGCAAAGGCCGAGACGAAGCCCACGATCAGCGAGAGTTGTCCTCCAACCATCACTCTGGCTAAATAGTTGCGGCCTAGCGCGTCCGTGCCTAACGGATACTTCAAGGTGGGCGGTGACATCAGGTAAAGCAAATTGGTGGTGTCTGGGGATACCCGATAGATGAGCGGACCGACAAATGTAAAGAGAAGAATAAAGGTAAGGCCGAAAATCCCAAGCTTGCCCATGGGATTTCTCCAAAATTTTCTCCAAGAGCGGGTACGCTCAGTCGGGGCCTCTATCGTCACCTCCAAGGAACTTAAGGGATCGACGACCATCGCTTGCTTCACCTGCCTTTCTAAACGGTTTTAGGTGCTCCGAGCGGCTTGGCATCACCCTGCCGTCTTGGGCCCGAGACAGCAGTTGTCCTCGAAGAGCCTGGCCCCCGATCGGGAAAAGGTCAAATCAAAGGTTTAAATCCCATCAAACGAAAGCCGCCACGCTCACCTGAGTCCGGAATTTCTTCTAAAAGGGACCCTGAAAGGAGCTTTGAAGGTGTCGCGGTCTGAACGCTCAGGCGACGAATGCGGAGTGAAAGGCCTGCGCCAGCCCCCAAGGGGGCTGGTTAAGGTCTGAAGCACCAAGGCTTCGGACCTTAACCGACAGGACGAAGAGACGCCATGCTGCTGGGCTACTTGCCGTAATGCCAGTACTGCTCTGAGGGATATTGGGTGAAGCCGTTAAAGGAAGACTGGACCCCGTGCAGGCTCTTCACCTGTTCTTCCAGTGTGGGCGCATCAGGCACAAACTGCATGGGCAAGTCCTTGCCTACGAAGGCGAGATACTTGTAGAGCGCCTTAAGGCTCTGTTTGGTCGTTCCCGGCTTGAGGCTCGCCTGAATCAGCTTCACCATCGTCGGGTTGTAGTAGCCTTGGCTGTCAAGGCCGACTTGCGGGGTTTCAAACAGCCCATCGCCCGAGGGATAGCTGCCTCCGTAGGTGATGCCGCCGTAATCCATCATTTCCCACTGGTCGGGCTTTAAGGCAATCAAGGTGTTGAAGGATTCAGGGTTCAACTTCACCTTAATCCCCTCTTGAGCCAGTCCCTCCTGAATCAACGCCACTTGATGGGCGATGGCGGCCGTGCCGCTGGCATAATCCAAGGTAAACGACAATTGCTGCTTACCCTTGGTCATGACCCCGTTAACTTCTCTCCAGCCGTTCTTCACGAGCAATTGCTTGCCCCGAGTCGGGTTGAAGGGATAGAGCGCCTTCAAGCCGGGCGGGAAGAAAACCGTCTTGGGCCGGGCGGTAATCGCCGTATATTCGTCAATGCCTGTCCCATTGAAAGAGACCTTGTTGATGGCAGGCTGATCGATGCCCAACTGAATCGCTTGGCGAATATAGAGCTGATTAAACAGCTTGGCCACTCCATTTGGGGCCGTGTTGACCTTCGTCTTGGACTGGTTCATGTTCACCAGCATGTCGTTGTACTGCAAGGGATACATCATCCACAAGCGATCGATGGAATTCAACTGCGCCCGGCTCTTCCACATCGAGTTGGGCAAGTAGCCAAACTGCACCTGCCCCGTCCGCAACGCCGCATATTCGGCCGTGCTCGACCCCTCATAGACAAAGATGATTTGCTTGACTTGGGGCTTATGCCCGCTGTAGTGGGGATTGGCTTGGAAGACCCACTTCTGATCATTCACCGCCTTGACTAGGCGATATGGGCCATCGATAATCTTATACTCGGGCAAGTTGGGGTTGGTGGCCGCCTTGGCCAGCCAGTTGTCCTCTTTGACCACGTTGGTCGGATATTTGAGCCATACGTTAGGCAGGGGCTCCAACTGGTTCAAGCCATTATAGATGAACCACAACTTGTTCGCCGGCTGCTTCAGGGTCACCACAAAGCGGTACTTGCCAGTGGCTACCACGCTTTTCACACCGCTCGGGATGTCTCCCGTGCCAGCACCCGTGTAGGGCCAAGGCGCAGGCGCGTTTTTGGCCGACGTGTCTTGGATCAATTTCCAAGTCGTCATCACATTTTGGCTGGTGACCGGAGCGCCATTGGACCACTTCCACTTCTTATTCATGGTCACCGTAAACATGGTACCGGCCGGGTTCACGCCGACATGGCTGGCAATGGAGCGCTTCCAGTTAAACGACCCATTATTATTCAACTGAATGAGATTGTGATAGCCCATGTTCCAATCCCATCCGCTGTACAGGCTGTTCGACGGGATGGTCACAATCGGAAAGTACCAATTAATGTTGACTTGTGGCGGGAGCGCCATAACGACCGTGTTATGATGCGGTAGGACGGCAGGCTTAACGGCGGCCATGCTGACACCGGTCGAAAGTAAAGCCGTCGCCATGGCAATAGAACCCCCAATGGCCCATTTAGGTTGCTTCATGCAAAGTTCCTCCTTATTCAATGGTGAACGGTGACACGCGAAGTACTACCATAAAGAGCGCTTATCGTGATGCCAAACACTCCTTATCGTCTAAATAGGTCACTATACGGAAAAGTATAGTTCAATTTCTCGAACTTGGCCATGGATAATTTCATCCATTCTCCTACGTTCGCTGTCCAGCAGCCGGAGGGTTTTGATTCCACCGATTCATTGAGGCGCCGACGCCCTCTTTAAGGGCCGTGTCGACCGCCCCGCGAGCGCGTCGCAGGGCCTCCTCCAATATGGGCAGCTCATCCTCAGTAAAGCGGCCCAGCACCCAGTCAATCACCCGATGTCGCGGATCCTTAGGACGTCCGATGCCGACCCGGACTCGGGCAAAAGCGTCCGTACCCAGGCGCGCGCTGATCGATTTAAGGCCGTTGTGCCCCCCAGGTGAACCACTAGGACGCACGCGAATCCGTCCTAGTTCCAGGTCCAAGTCATCCGAGACCACTAAGATCTGACGGGCATCGAGGCGCAAAAAGTTCATCATGGGCAACACCGCATCCCCACTGAGATTCATAAAGGTTAGCGGCTTTAAGAGAAAAATACCCGGCCGATAGGAAGAGACCAGGCCAAAGCGATGCGATTTAAAGCGGGACCCGGCCTCCTCGGCCATGCCGTCGAGCACCATAAAGCCTGCATTGTGACGCGTCTTGGCATAGTCAGGGCCGGGATTACCCAGCCCTACGACCAGACGGATGGGAGACGTTTGGAGACCGTTCATCATTCGAACAACTTCGAAACCGACAAATCTTCATGGACACGCAAGATCGCATCCGCAATCAAGGGTGCTACGGAAATACTCACCATGCCTCGGGGCGGCTGGTCCACGCGAATGGTATCGGTGACCACAAATTCCTCGATCACCGATTGAGAGAGGATCTGATTGGCTTCGCCGGAAAAGACGGGGTGGGTGCAGGCGGCGTAGACGGCCCGGGCGCCTAATTCGCGGATGGCTTGCGCGGCCAGTGCAATCGTGCCCCCGGTATCGATCATGTCATCAATGATCACCACCGTCTTGTCGCGCACCTTGCCGATGACATTGACGACTTCGGAGACATTAGGCTCCGGCCGACGTTTGTCGATGAACCCTAAGGGGGCATCGAGAAACTTCGCCATTTGGCGGGCTCGAAGCACCCCCCCTGCGTCCGGCGAAAAGATCATCAGGTTCTCCAGATTCTTTTGATAAATCGCCTCGGACAAGATGCGCACGCCCTGCAGATTATCGACGGGAATGTCGAAGAATCCCTGAATTTGCGGAGCATGCAGATCCATGGTCAGCACCCGCCGGGCACCGGCCACGGTGATTAAGTTGGCCACTAGTTTAGCCGATATGGGCTCGCGCCCCCGTTCCTTGCGATCTTGCCGGGCATAACCGTAAAAGGGAATGACGGCGGTCACTCGGCGGGCCGAAGCCCGCCGTGCGGCATCAATCAGCAATAGGAGTTCCATGAGATGATCGTTGACCGGGGTCGTCGTCGGCTGCACGATATAGACATCGGTTCCCCGAACATTTTCTTCTAAGCGCACCCGAATCTCGCCATTAGAAAATCGACCCACGTCGGCCTGCCCTAGCGTCATGCCCAGATGGCGCACAATGTCTTCGGCCAACGGTCGATTGGCGTTCCCGCTAAATATTTTGAGTTCACCCTGGCGATCGCTCATTCAAAAATCCTCCTTGATGCCGGTTGCGAAGCGGGTCGGGGCCTTGGATCTTTTCCCTATGACTTATGGGCCTTCGCCCATCCGGGTTTGACTTCCTGCCGATTGCGAGCAATCGCTAACGCATCGGTGGGCACGTTTTGGGTAATCGTGGACCCGGCGGCGACGTACGCTCCGCCACCGATCTCCAAGGGGGCGACCAAGTTGCTGTTGCACCCGATAAAGGCCTCGTCGCCGATAAAGGTCTGATGCTTTTCACGGCCATCATAATTGACAATGACCGTACCGGCGCCAATGTTTACCTGACTCCCTATCGTGGCATCGCCCAAGTAACTATGATGCCCCATCTTGCTGCCCATGCCCACCCGCGTGTTCTTCAATTCGACAAAGTTGCCCACATGGACTTCGCGCTCTAACAAGCTTCCTGGGCGCAGATGGCTGAACGGTCCCACCGTGCTGTGAGGGCCGACTACACTATGTTCAATCACGGATCGCTCGACGATGACATCATCCCCCAAGCGACTGGAGGTCACGGTCGTGCCTGGACCCACCCGACATCCCCGCCCGATGCGGCACTTACCACGGAGTACGGTCATGGGGTAAATGATGGTGTCTTGGCCAATCTCCACCTCGGCGTCAATGAAGGTCGACAGGGGATCGACGATGCTCACCCCTTGTTCAAAGAGGCGATCAATGGTCCTTTGACGAAGCCGTGCCTCGGCTTCGGCCAGTCCACGGCGGGTATTAATGCCCAACACCAATTCCGGATCCGGCGCCACGACGGCTCGCACGGACTCGCCCTTAGCGACCAAGGCGGCCACCGCTTCCGTTAAGTACTGTTCTTGCCCCCTAAGCGGGAGGCTTTGCAAAATCGAAGGCAGCCCAGCTACGCGCCATATGCCAATGCCCGTATTAATTTCGGAGATCTGACGGATCGACGCATCGGCCTCTTTTTCTTCGACGACCGCCACCACCTGCCCGTCGTGGCCCCGAACCACTCGGCCATAGCCAGAGGGGTCTGGCACGTGGGCCGTGACCAGGGTTGCCGCCGCCCCCGACTTCTGGTGGGCTTCGGTCAGCGTGCCAATCAATTCCGGCGGGACCAGCGGAACATCCGCTAACAACACGACCACCTGCTCGGTCTCCTGCGGCAACGCTTGGATGGCCACCAAAAGGGCATGGCCCGTTCCCTTGAGTTCTTCTTGATGCACAAAGTCTGCCTGGTCCTCTAAGGCCTCTTCGACGCGCTCGGCTTGAAAGCCGACCACCACCAACGGTCGCTTGAGATCACTGGCGCTTACCGCCCGCACCACGTGTTCGACTAATGCCACGCCCGACAGCTCAATCAGTGCCTTGGCCATGCTCGAATGCATCCGTGTGCCTCGGCCAGCGGCCAAAATTACTGCATTGGGGGTCATTGTGTCCCTCCGCACCCTAACATCTCGTTCTCACTAAGCATACCAAAAGCGGCCACCTTGATGCGACGCCAAAACAAAGGAGCTCCGGCCTCGAGCTCCTCAGTCAGTCGCGTCCACGCTACCAGGTTTAGGATGTCTCCCCGTTGCCAAGCCCGGTATGAAAAACTTCAAGCACGGCCTTTTGGATCCGATCCCTCGCCTCTGGCGTAATGGGGTGGGCCACATCGCGAAATTCGCCATCGGGAGTCTTTCGACTGGGCATGGCCACAAAAAGCCCCTTTAGCCCCTCCACCACCTTGACATCATGAATGACGAACTCACCGTCTAGCGTGACCGAGGCGACGGCCTTCATTTTCCCGTCCGCAGTCATCCGCCGAAGACGCACATCCGTTATTTGCACGATGATCCCCCTCACTTCGTTGCTCACCCTAGTTGGCGACTGGGTGAAGGGAATATTCGCGCCCTACCCAAAGGATTCCTGTCAATTGTCGAAATTTTTGGTACGAAAAGATCGCGGGGCTTGAATCGAATAGCCCAGGGCCGACAGCGTTTGCACCACGGCCCGCTGGTGAACGGCATCTCGGGTCTCTAGCACCAGGCCGATCCCGACCTGCTCCACATCCAAAGAAGGGTGCCATCTTTCGTGCTCCACCCTAACCACATTGGCCCCTAGGCGCGCCACCTCCGCCAACAGGTGGGACAACTCGCCAGGGGCGTCCGACAGGATGGTGAACAGGTGCAGTTGTCGCCCCTCTTCCACCAGTCCTTTTTGCAAAATTCGACTCAAGAGGCTTACGTCAAGGTTCCCGCCGCTCACCACGACACCAATCGGGGAGGCCGCCTTGGGCCTCAAGGCACCGGACAAAATGGCCGCCAAGCCCACCGCCCCCGCACCTTCCACCACGATCTTCATGCGCTCCAAGAAAAGGAGCATGGCCCGGGAAATGTCCCTTTCGGACACGGTGACCACCTCATCCACATACTTCTGGATCAGCGCCAAGGTCACGTCGCCAGGACGCTTGACCTGGATGCCATCAGCAATCGTATGCCGGCGGGGAACTTCCACCACCTCCCCTTGAGCGAGCGAACGGACCACCGCGTCCTGCGCTTTCGCTTCGACCCCCACCACGCGAATCGTCTGGCCTCGCATCTTCTTGGCCACGGCCGCCACCCCGGCGATGAGCCCACCCCCACCGACGGGAACCACCAGGGTGTTTATCTCTGGGCACTGTGCCAACATTTCCAGGCCCACGGTGGCTTGACCGGCAATCACCTCTAGCGAGTTGAAGGCGGGAATATACACGCGGCCCGTGCTCTCTGCCAGGCTCTGAGCCAAAAGATTGGCGTCATCAAAGCTTTCCCCGTAAAGCTTAATCTCGGCGCCATAGCCCCGGGTAGCCTCGACCTTGGTCAGAGAAGCACGTTCCGGCATCACCACCAAGGCAGAAATACCCAGTAGCGAGGCTGCCAAAGCCACGCCTTGGGCGTGGTTGCCCGCCGAAGCGGTAACCACCCCGCGCGCCGCCGCCTCCGGGGCAAGCCCGGCCAGGTGAGCGTAGGCACCGCGAATTTTGAAGGACCCGGTGCGCTGCAAATTTTCTAGTTTAAATTGCAGGCGCTGACCACTCAAGTCGTTCAGGAACGCCGATTCCGCAAGCGGCGTTCGATAGATGACGGGCTCTAGCAGGCGTCGCGCCCGCTCCATGGCCTCCCATTCAATGTCCAAGCGAGCGGCCCCCGCGATCGTGCGCCGACGAGGCCTCAAGCTTTTCGCGCACCCAGGCGCTCACCGAGAGACCTCCACTGGGACTTTCATTCCATTGCAGGCAGGCCACGTAATCGTCCACCAGTTTTTGTCGGGGCTTTTCGGTGGCAATCAAGACCCCCACCCCCACCAGCCGCGCGTCAAATTCGGTCAGCAAATCCTCAGCCGCACGCGCCGTACCTCCTGCCTTCATAAAATCATCCACGAAAATAAGATGCATGCCGCGCACCCGCATCCGCCGCGACAGCGACATCGATTGGATGCGGTGCGACGATCCCGACAAATAGTTCAAGGACAGGGCCGAGCCGTCCGATAGCCGGCTGTCTCGCCGAAGCAGCACCACCCCTACCCCCAAATGATCCGCAGCCGCCATGGCTAAAGGAATCCCTTTCGTTTCGACCGTCGCCACGGCGTCCACCGCCTCACCGCGAAAGCGCTCGGCCAACAGCCGACCCATAGGCGCCGTCCACTTCGGATCAAAGAGCAGGTCGGTCATGTATAAGAAGCCTTCGGGCGTGCGTCGATCAGGCTCTGACAACGCCTTAAGCCAAAACTCCACGCTCTCCTTGAGGGTATCCAGGTCGATGCGAGGCCGCCAAACGACGCCTCCTTGAACGCCCACCTGCGTGTCGATGGTACCCAGGCGAGCCTCTTCCATGGTCTCCTTAATCATGACCAAGTCATCACTTAGGGTCGACTTGGCCACGCCGCCTTTTCGGCTCAAGTCGGTCAGGCTCAATTGCTGCAAAGGGTGCCCCCATAGGTATCCCACCAGCCAAATTAGGCGTTTATAGCGTTGACTGTTCAATCCATCCGTCCCCCGATCGCCCCTTAAACGCGGCGCTTAGAACCCGTTCAGCCATGGTGAAATCACCGATTTTGTCTACGTCTACGCCCACTTCAGGATGGGGGCACTCGAGCACACGGCCGGTAATGCCAAACACTTGGCTGACGCGACGTTCGGCATCCGAAAGAGATAGGCGGCCGGTCATGAGCTTCAGCAGCAAGATCAGGCCCACATCGCGAGCCAGTCTTAAGGGGGATTTGCGGTGAGCAATGAGCACCTGGGCCCGCTCTTCCACCTTGGGTAAAACCTTGGGATTGGCCACCACCATGTTCCCTCCGGTCACGGTAATCCCCGCCAAGCGCACATAAGTGCGTATGGTCTCCGGAAAGCGAGATAAGGTTCGCTGTTTTTCCACCACGGGATAGACGAGATCGGCATCGAGGGGGCAGTGCTCGATAAATTCGTCGATTATGGCTCCCGTAATCAGGGGGATATCGGCCGTCACCAGCAACACCTGAGTCGCCGAGGGCGAAACCTGACGAAGTCCCGAAGCCAGACTCTCCCAAAGCGTCTTGCCCGCCTCCGTGACGATCACGCCGTCACTCCTGGATCGATGCGGACCCACCACGATGACCTGATCAACCCGCTGAGCCGCTTTGAGGGCCGAAATCACCCATTCCACCATGGGCCGCCCGGCAATGGGCACTTCCGCCTCATACTGGCATGCCGAGACGCTCTGAAAGGCAACATTTTGTTGACCCGCCAACACGATCGCTTGCATCCTTAACCTCTTTCCATTGGAGAACGCACCGGAACGATTCGGCTGAGCCATACCCGGTCAACGCTCCGCCGTATTGACTGATAGAGCCACTTCGCTCTCTCTTCATCATTTATGAGTATATAATATGTGGCACCGCTGCCGCTGAGCCACCATTTCTCCCCATCACTCGCTTGCCTAAGCGCTAAATGAAAGTCCCTCAAGGCAGGATCGACTCGCATCGCCGCACGTTCGAGCTGGTTTGAAAGGTCTAAAGGAATCTCACCTCGTGAAAGCGACTGCTCCACTTCAGCGAGCGCAACCTGCGGGCTCTGCCTTCCCTCGGCCACGATCTGGTCGAAGGCCTGATAGACCATCGCCGTCGCCAGCGGCCGGCCAGGATGCGCCAACACCACCCACGGCTGGAAAGAGGGTGCCTCGAGCGCTCGCAAGCATTCTCCGTAAGCACTGGCATATTGAATTCCTCCGTGGCGAAAGAAGGGAATGTCTTTGCCGAGGTCCGCCGCCTGACGCCATAGGCGTTCAGACTGGGCAGGATCGCGCTCAGCTCGAAACCGGATCCAGGCTCCGGCATCCGAACTCCCGCCGCCAAGTCCCGCGCCCACGGGGATATGTTTGGTCAGATGAACGCGCCAAGGTCCTAAGACGTGCTCGTCTAAATTGGCCATGGCTTCGGCGCGAACGATGAGATTGTCGTCCGTCGAAAGCCCCAGAGCTTCCTCTCCCCCCATCTCCAACCGCCACTGCGAAGCAGGTTCCACGGTCAACTCGTCGGCGAGCGAGATTTCGGCAAAGATGGTCGTCAAGGGGTGGAAGCCCGAACGGTTTCGGGGCTCCACATTAAGCCCAAGATTAATCTTTGCGCGCGCTAGCACCGCCCACCTACTTCCCGCTTGCTATCCTCATGGTATCATCTCGAGGCCCGAATTGCTCCCCCGTCGCCTCGGCTTGACGAAGACTAAGGGCTTCGCGAGCTGCCTGACGGACGACGTCGTAGCGCTCATAGAGCACCAGCACCAGACTCCCAGGCGAACTTTCGAGCACGGCTCGCTTCACGGCACTGGCCTCGTCCAATTCCACCGTGATCGCCTCTTCTGCCAGGTTGGCAGCCCGAAGCGCTTGGCAAATTAAGGTGGCCACTTCTCCCGGCATTCTGCCGCGTAAGTCGCTGTCCTCGCGAACCACTACCCGCTGGCTAAACCTGGCCACCTCAGAGGCGGTATCGGTTAAATCTTGATCCCGACGATCACCGGGCAAGCCTAAAACGGTTACGATCGGGTGCGCCTTAAGCCGTCGGCAGAGATGTTCGAGAGCCGCTACCGCAGGACGGTTATGGCCGTAATCGATTAACACGCGCACGTCGAGCCCAGACAACATTTCGAGACGTCCGCGGTTCATACCCTCGCCTCCAGCAGGAAAGTGAGCCAGGGCCCTGGCTACCTGGCGCTGAGGAATTCCCAGCGCCAGCGCCGCCGCCGCGGCCGCGGCCGCGTTGGCTACGTTAATGGTGGCCATGCCGCCCAAGCTGGCGGGAAGCACCCGGGTTCCCACCAAGCGATAATGTGCTTCGGCAT
>JAJZZI010000149.1 GCA_021797635.1 Bacillota bacterium
TGCGCTGAACCACGGACAGATAATCTTCATGATTCATAAAGGTGCCGAGCGGAGCGTAGGCCCCCCAAGACAATAACAGCAGGTCAGCCGATACAGATTCTTCTAGTTCGATGATCGGCCAGAGAGAGGAACCTTCTCTGGATTTCGACGATGATTGCATGAAATTCAGCCCTCCTAGAGCCAACTAGCAACAGTATAACATAAAGACTATAGACAATGTGGTGATTTCTTTTTATACCGCTGTCGGGGTGTTTGAGCGGGTTCAAGTCCGGGTGCGAGCATTTCGGTAAGTGACCAGGATAGCAATGGGACTTATTCCCCAAAGGGCTAGGAGCCAACGAAAACTCTGTAGACGAAAGTGAGGCACAATAAGCAGTAGTCCTAACACGAAGAGGAGACCCAGCAGCCTGCCGCTATTAATCCAGACTTCTTTTTCTCCAGTGCGGCGCACCATTTCCTGCGGTCTCTGATAACCGGCCCTTCGGATAGCGACTAACGCAGAGGACTCTAAGGCAACTTTAAACGGAGGATAAGCTAACGAAATGGCCATCCCTAGGGCAAAGAGCGTGGCCGTATCAAGCGGGAGCCATAACAAAGCCAAAGCGAGGAGTGAGATGACGGCTCCGGCCCAAAGGATTCCCGGCCATTGACCGATGGTGGGCCAGCGTCCAAGGACCCAAAACCAGGATCCTTGCAGGGCCGATTGCGATGCAGCAAAGATGCCCAGCCAAACGGTACTGTGGCTTATGACGAAGAGGAGCAAGCCGGGCAGGAAGTAATAGACGCCGTCGCGTAGTCCTAATCCGGAAAAACTCCACAAGAGCGCTTTCCAGCTAAAAGAGGTGGCGAAGGAGGGCGTGCGCGCAAGACGGGCGGCATCGTTGGCCTGATTGGGGGACTTGGCCCTTAAGATGAGCCAAAGAGGCCCGATGAGACTGACAAGAGCCATGGCGAAGATTAGGCGATAGCCGGTGATTCCTGCCATGGAGGCAATGATCCAGCCGGACAACGGGGGAACTACCAAGCCTAAGAGCGCTTCCAAAGTACCTGTCCAGCTATTATACCAATGCGCTTGGTCAGGGGACACCCAACTGGAGGCCAGAACATAAAGGGCGAGCCAATAGAAGCTCGCGGCGGTTCCGTCGAGAATGGCAAGCGGGATATAATAGTGTCGCGCATGGGCGCGAAGCAGGAGCATCAAACCCAAAAAGATGGCGTCCAAGACAATGCCCGTGGCCATTAGGGTGGAACTGGGCAGGTGCCTTGGGATCTTAGCCGCCGCGCCAAAGCAGAGAATCATGACCGCAAATAGGATAGCGTAAAAGGTGACTATGGGTACGATCCCGGTACCAATGTCCCAAAACCAGGCCGATAGGAAGTTGGAAGCTAAGGTTAAGGCCAAGGTCCATCCCGTATTGATGAGGAGCAGACGGGGTACATCTCGCAAGCTCACACCCCTTTTCCGGATCCGTCATTTTCCTAAATGCCATCATGGCATAGCATGGATTTAAAGGCCACTGAAAAGCTCATGGCCTACAGGTGCTTTGCCGGAGAGAAAGCTTACTTGGCGTTTGCGTGTCGTTCGTCGGGCGGATCCACGGCGGCCATTCTTCGTAGCGCTTGGTCCAAATTGCGGGCCATGGGCTCGCCTAGGGGGATCTGAAGCGTGGTCACTACCTCGCAGCATTCGCTGCATGTCACCAA
Organism: Bacillota bacterium; assembly: GCA_021797635.1. GTDB lineage: Bacteria > Bacillota > Sulfobacillia > Sulfobacillales > Sulfobacillaceae > JAJZZI01. Next base: position 1,705 of record JAJZZI010000149.1, read on the forward strand.
GGCATCGACTCTTTCGAGCGATCAGCTCAGGATGGACGCCAGGCATTTTTGCTAGGCAGATTAGCCATGACCGGGTTCTTCCCACTATCCAGGAGGGCCGCAGGGGCGGGCGCAGTGCAGGATCCGTGATTCTTCGCGCGGTCGGGTAGGGTGGGAGGAGTTTTTCTCCATGGTGACGAAGTCAGCAGTAGAGGTCAAAGACGCAACAGGGCGCAAGACGATGGTGGAAGGCGGTTGAACCCAATTAATACATTGAAGCCAATGAAGGGGCTGATTCTGGCTGGAGGCACTGGTTCGCGCCTTCGCCCATTGACGTACACGGGAGCTAAGCAGCTTCTCCCCGTCGGCAATCGTCCTATTCTCTTTTATACGGTGGACGATATGGTGCGGGCTGGAGTCAGGGACATCGGCGTCGTGGTCGGCGAGACGAGCAATCTCATCGAAGCTGCCCTGGGCAATGGGGAGCGCTTTGGCTGTCATTTTACCTATTTGCCTCAAGAAGCGCCCTTGGGGCTGGCCCATGCCGTCAAGATTGCTCAGCCGTTTCTCGGGGAAGAACCCTTTTTGATGGTGTTGGGAGACAATTTGCTGCGCGGCGGAGTAGCCCCTTTGGTTCAGCGTTTTCAGGACCGCCATCCCGCGGCGGCCGTCCTGTTGACCGAGGTAAGGGATCCCCGGCAGTTCGGGGTTGCCGTCGTGGATGACGGCCGTGTCGTGCAACTGGTGGAAAAGCCTGAGCATCCTCCCTCTAACCTTGCCTTAGTGGGAGCTTATTGTTTCGACGCCAGGATTCATGAAGCCGTATCTAGCTTAAGACCGTCCTGGCGTGGGGAGCTTGAGATCACCGATGCCATTCAGTGGCTGGTGGATCACGATGAGCCGGTCGATGCGGCCTTGGTCACCGGGTGGTGGAAGGATACCGGACGACCTGAAGACGTACTGGACGCTAACCGGCTCATACTAGAAGATCTAGAGCCGCGGATGGATGGCCGAATGGACGACGCGTCGAGTTTGACTGGACGCGTGGTGGTCGCCAAAGGGGCCGTGATTGAGCGTAGCACGGTGAGGGGTCCGGCGATCATTGGAGAGGATGCGACCATCATCGACAGCTATGTAGGTCCCTATACGGCCATTGGCGCTCACGTGCATCTAAGCGGAGTGGAGATTGAGCATAGTGTGGTCTTGCCGAACAGCCAACTAGAAGAGATTGAGGACCGCATTGATCAAAGTCTTATCGGTCAGGGCGTTCACGTACGAGGTCGCCAAGGTCGACCGAAGAGCATCCGCTTGGTGCTGGGCGATCAAAGTCGCATTGAACTGTAAGACAGCTTGGGTCGGGGACTAAGCGAGGCAGGCAACTCTCAGATCCCCACCCGTCCACCACCGTGCGCAAGTATTTTCCAGGGAGATGGGATAATGAGTCGAATGGGTCCAATTCATGACGTGATCGTGAAGCGATTGGTGCGCCACCCCGACGATCGGGGGTTTTTTCAAGAGATCTTGCGAGACGACGAGGCGCTCTTACGACGCTTTGGCCAAGCATCGCTGTCTATGAGCTATCCCGGCGTCATAAAGGCCTTTCATTATCACGAACGCCAGGATGATTTGTGGTTCTTCCCCGTGGGTTCGGCTCAAGTGGTACTATATGATGCGCGCCAGGGGTCTAAAACGGAGGGGATCACCCAAGTCCTTTACCCCGGGGAAGACAATCCGCTTTTGATTGTGATTCCCGTGGGCGTGGTACATGGGTATCGGGTTTTAGGGGCAAAGCCATTGATGATTGTCTATTTCACGACCGAATCGTATCGACCGGAAGATCCCGACGAAAAGCGACTCGAGTGGGACGATGCGACGATTGGCTTTGATTGGACGACCAAGTACCGCTGACGTAGAGAGAGGACGGCCATAGCATGCGTGTTGTCGTGACGGGAGGTCTAGGCTTCATTGGTTCGGCCTTAATCCGTTGGATTTTAGATACCAAGCCTGACGTCGACGTGATTAACGTGGACTGTCAAACCTATGCGGGAAATCCAGCAAATCTGTCCTCGTATGAGGACCACCCACGATATCGCTGGCTTCGCGCCAAGATTCAAGACCATCAACCAATCTCCAATTTGTTCAGTCAGCATGCCGTGGACGCCATCATCAATTGTGCGGCAGAATCCCACGTCGATCGTTCCATCGCGGATCCGACGCCTTTTATTACCACGAATGTACTGGGTACGGAAGTGCTCTTGCATTATGCGCGTGTGCATGGCGTGAGACGGTATCTGCAAATGTCGACGGACGAAGTCTATGGCAGCCTGCCCGCCGAGGGGCTCTTTCGTGAGGACAGTCCGCTCGATCCCTCCAGCCCTTACTCAGCGTCGAAGGCTTCCGCCGATTTGTTGGTATTGGCCCACCATCGCACCTATGCTCAAGAGGTGGTGGTCACCCGCTGTTCCAATAACTTTGGGCCTTACCAATATCCTGAAAAACTCATCCCTCTCTTCATAACCAATGGAATTGAAGGAAGACCCTGGCCGCTTTATGGCGATGGGCAAAACGTCAGAGATTGGATTTTCGTCCAGGATCACGTCGAAGCGGTGTGGCAAGTGCTGACCCGCGGTAGTGCCGGCGCGGTGTATAACATCGGGGCACGCAACGAACATTCCAATCGTGAGGTCGCGGCGCAGTTGATTTCGCAGATGGGTCTATCGGAGGAGGTCTTGGTTCCCGTGAAGGACCGTTTGGGCCACGATCGGCGATATGCGATCGATCCGAGCCGCATCGAGGCGGAACTCGGTTGGCGCCCCCGTTACCCATGGCTACAAGCGTTAAGTGACACCGTGCAATGGTATCGTGAGCATCAGGCCTGGTGGCAGCCGTTAAAGGCGGATCAGGCCAAGGGCGCCTAATTACATGGAAAATACTGGGAAAACCCCAACCTTTCCATGCGCTGGCCAAGGCTATCCGACGGTCCAGTTCATGGAAGTGGGCCCGATCGAAAGCGAATCGGTCTCTATACCGTCCTAACGGGCTAAAAACTGGATCATGTCCGCTTTTAAAAGGCTTACGGGCCGATGGCAAGGTCATCGCGGCACCGCAGCTTGGGTGTGATCCAAGAGCCCCTGCATGGATCCGGGAAGCGTGTCAATCAGCCTGCCTATGGTACCATGGAATGGATTGGATGTACTACATAGGAGGTTCAATATGACCGCTCGACACTTAAGTGATACGGTGACTCTGGCCAATGGGGTTAAAATGCCTTGGTTTGGCCTGGGTGTCTGGAGAACCCCGGAAGGGCAGGTCGTCGAGGATGCCGTTCGCTTCGCGCTGGAAGCGGGATACCGCCACATCGACACGGCGGCCCTATACGCCAACGAAGTGGGCGTGGGCAAAGCGATTCGGGCCTGCGGTCTGCCGCGCGAACAGATTTTTGTGACCAGCAAAGTGTGGAATAGCGACCAGGGCTATGAGAGTACCTTGAAAGCGTTCGATGCCACGCAGGAGAGGCTGGACCTCGGTCAGTTAGACTTATATCTGATTCACTGGCCGGTGGCGGGAAAATATCGAGAGACCTGGCGCGCGCTAGAGCGCATCTATCAGGAAGGTCGGGTTCGGGCCATTGGCGTGTCGAACTTTCAAGTCTCCCATCTAGAAGATCTCGGGGCGCATGCCGAAGTGAAGCCCATGGTCAACCAGGTGGAGTTGCACCCTAGGCTCAGCCAAACGGAGCTCACCCAGTACTGTCAGAGTCGAGGCATCCAGGTCGAGGCCTGGAGTCCTTTAATGCAGGGTCACCTCGACGACCCGGTGCTGGAATCCCTGTCCCAGAAGTATGGTAAAAGCAAGGCGCAAATTGTCCTGCGCTGGGACCTTCAGCGTGACATTATTACGATCCCTAAGTCGGTGCATCAAGATCGCATCATCGAGAACGCCGACGTATTTGACTTTGAGTTGGCCGAAGACGATATGGAGGCCATCAATCACATGAACCGAAATCAACGCTACGGGCCTGACCCCGATCATTTCGATTTCTAATCAAAAAAAGGCCTGGTCCAGGGAGCCAGGCCTTTTTTCGCGTTTCGCAGTGGTTACCGGGATCGCCAGGGATGATCGGGATCGTCTTCGCTATCAAACCCTTTTTCATAGGTTCGGTCCTCAGAAAGGTCCACGTCGACCACGGGGTGAGCTTCTATCGAGGTATCTCGGCCATATTGCATGCGTAGGTCCAAGAGGTTAATGGCCATGCGAATCCAGGTACGCAGGCGGACGTCAAGCACTTCCATGTGCGAGCGGACCAGCTGATAAAACGCCGGACCGTCTAGGTCGGCTTGCCAGGCGTAGGCCGTTTGGTGCAGGTCCAGGATCTGCGTCAGCATGTTCTGGATTTGTTCGGAGGTCAGCGGATCGAGCGGTCGGGCAGACGACAGTTCGTCGAGTGCGGTATGAGCCAAGTCGACGCCATCGGCTTCTTTCGGACGGGCGAGCAGCCAGGGCTCAATCAGTTCTTGGTCCTTCCTCGGCAAAATCACATCCGTTTGGAAGTTTCCCGCGACAGCCCAGACGCTGAGGACCCTTTCCCCCACGCCGCTGAGAAACCGCCCCATGTTGACATAACTACGAGCGCGGCCACCACGACCAAATTTACCCATCAGTTCGACTTCATCGAAGAGGATGAGGAGTCCCTGATATTCGGTGTGGGCTATCAGCCAGTCGACTAGCCGAAAATAGTCCAAGATCTCGTCCTTAATGCGTGAGGCAGCCAATTTTAAGCGACGGGCGAAGTTGTCGCGGTACAATCGCTTAATTTCATCAAGGCGTAAGAAGGTTCCCGCGACATCTTCCATGAAGGCCTCAAAGCCATGGTTTTGCTGAATCAAATTGTCTAAAACGGCGTGTACGCGCGCCGATACGTCGAGCTGACGCGAGTCGGCCACGAGATGGGGAGCGCCCAAAGCTTCTCGAATGATGGCTTCTAAACCGGGCTGATGGCTTCCTGGGCGATAAACATTTTGCATAATCTTCGGATAAAGGTAGTCCAAGCGATCCAGCGGCGTCTCTTTGCTTAGCGTCACCATGCTCACCAACCAGTTTCGCTCTTCCGCCATCGCGGCTACGGCGTTTAATAGATGGGTCTTGCCTTCGCCATATTGAGCTCGAATAATGAGTCCCTTGGCCGGAGCTGAACGTCCTTGTTCCACGGGATCCATGAGCCGCGCCAGACTAGCGATGTTCTGCTCTCGGCCGAGCGTGAAGGTCCTGGCCGTTTCCCGGAAGGGAATGCCAGACCGCAATCCTTCCACAATGACGCGTGCCTGCTGCATTGCGGCTATACCTCCTCAAGCGGGGTGTCGCGGGCTGAGAGGGCGGCCAACACCACACGTCTGGCTAAGGCCCATTCTAGACCGACGGCATCGGGTGAACGGTAAGGTGCGATGGTCTCGTCGAGATGAGGCTGATGGCTCAGCCAGATCTTGGCGAGGTGTTCTGCGCTTTCGGCATCGTTGTGCCAGAGTGTATCCATGGCGATGACGTCGGCAAATCGATTGACCTGGTCGGTAGAAATCTCGTTTTGAATGCGTGCCCAAAGTGCGGGATACGAAGGAAAGCCGACCCGGGTGTCTCCCAGCGGATCCGAAGAGCCAGCCAGAACTAGCATGAAATAAGGGGTGTGCACACTTTCGTCGATGATTTGTCGGAGCATTTCGTAGCTTTGGTCGCGTTTGCCACGGGTATAATAGAGCTCACCCTCGAGGCGTGCCGTGTTCGCCATAGTTTCCAAATGATCAATCAGGGTGACGACTCCCCGAAAGCCAGCGGCGTGACAAAAGGCGAACAGGGACGAGAGGGCGGTACGGGCGTTCCGGCGGTTTAGGTTGGCATATACGCCTAGACTTTTGCGCTCGGCCGCGCTGAGCTTCTGGCCCAGCAAGAAAGAGCAGGCCGTGCCCGGGTCCGGATCGTCGATGATGCGAAGATTAAGCCACGATCGCAGGGCCAAAAGGACATCGTTAGAGAGGTCCAGAGGGTGCAGGAAACGGTCTACCGCCTCTCGGATGTCGCGCCGAAGCAAGACGCTATCTAACCCACGGACTCTTTCTGCCCAGGGGGCAAATTCGGCGGCCGCGCCTTCGAATTCAGGGTATCCAAGATGTTCTGCAATAACGGCGTGACACGCCCGTTCGACAATGTCCGCGAGGGGGAGGGAGGTTGCGATGGCCCGATAGAGTTCCTCAATGTCGGCCAGACGGATGCGACGAGCGTCAATGATGACCGCAAGGTATTGCAGCGAGGTGGCAGTGAGGGCCAAGTGCCGAAGTAAGTGGGTCTTTCCCGACCCTTCGCTGCCTAAAAGAAACTTGACTTTGCCGTAACCCTCTTCGATGAATCCACGGAGGTACCATCGGAGCCAAAATTCCTCCAGCTTGCCTACGTCGAAAAAGGCGGCCAGAATGCTATCGTCGGTTAGCATCTCCGCGCCCGGCCGGGTTTTGAACAGATGCCATACCGGCGCACTACTCATGGTCTTGTGCTTTCTCGGTACGGATTTCTAAAGAACCTAACACTTCAGCCCTGCCGCCCACGCTGGGAATAGGATAGCCGGCGCGCGTCTTGGAAGAACCGAAGACCACATGGCGACCATCTAGACTGCGTTCTTCCTGGCGTCGAAAGCGATAGATATCAAAGGCAAACTGGGTTGCCGTGTAGCTGCTCAGGCCCGTCCGCAAGGTTAATAGCTTATGCACTTCAGTCAGGGGAACGGCCTGGGTTTTGATGCCTTTGGCCGTGGATTCGGCGGTTAGGACATCAAACGCCCGAATCATGGCTTTCATGAATCTCTGGGGGTTGAAGCGCTCTCGATCAAGGCGAGTGAGCTCCCGTTCGACAATCTGAGCGATGGCTTTGGGATGCAGTTTACGGACAATGCGCTTATTGACCAGCACCTGTTCATTGCCAAAGTCGACTCGGATTTCGATGGGAAACACGATAAAGTGTGGGAACGCGCCTTCCACCGACCTTTGGCCAAGGTGGCTTCGAAAGGCTGCCTCCCATTCCCTTTGGTCGTTTTCTGAGGCAGCCATGCGGTGGTTGGCCGTCTTAGTGGCCAGCTGCCCGGCATGCACACGCACCTCTTCACCCAGTCGCTGGATTTCTTCCAATTGTTTTCGAAGGTCGACCAAGTTCATCTCTTCGACTTGGGCACCCACGGCTTTTAACTTACCCAAACGGTCAAGGGATTTGCTTAAATCAGTCAGGGCGGATCCATAGGCATTGCTAAAGCCCGCCACGCCGCTCGTGGCAGGCGAAAGCTCCGTACGGGTCATCTCATCTACAGCCAAGCTTGCACCTCCGGTAAAACGATCTTACTGAATACACTTTCGCCTCGTTTGCAAAAAATCCTGCTGTCAAAAATTGCGGATCGTGATGGGTGGCCATAGGGAGCAGCGTGGGCCGTCGCCAGAATCCAAAGCTCGGCGGCGCCCAGGTGGAGTATCATGGATCTGGTGCGCATTGTAGGGAACATGTATGCGCGACCATACTCTATTAAGGGAGCCAGGATGCCGATGCGACCGTTATACCGGGAAAACCATCTCGACCATCCAAAGCTGCTCCCCTCCGTGCCAGATCATCGCGTGGCTGCACGTCCCGTACGAGCATGAGCCAGCAGTCCGTGAATGCTCGTCGTGTTGCCTATAGTATTGCGCCTGGGGTGTTTTTAGCGGGCATTGGCGGGGGGATCGTTTTTCCTATTTTGCCTATCGTAGGGCTCAAAGTAGGACTCGCGCCGGTGCTTATTGGCCTGATTTTGGCGGGAAACCGCATTACCCGCGTCATCTTTAATCCTTGGGTAGGTGCCTTTATTGACCGCCTAGGAGGCAAGCGCCTATTGACGGTAGGCCTACTCTGCGAGGCACTTATCATGGTGGTCTATTGGTTGGCGCTCCATACGGGATGGATCGGGCCGCTGTTTCTGGTTTGTCGCTTGGTGTGGGGACCGGCGTCGGCGTTGATTCTCATCGGAGGCCAGACCTTGGCCTTGAATGCGGGGCCCACTGGGTCGCGAGGAGCCGCTGCCGGGGTAGTCCGCTCGGCGCAATCCTTGGGGACCCCGGCAGGCATGGTCTTTGGGGGTATTGTCGCAGGCTGGCTTGGCAATGGGCCGGCGTTCTTGATGGGGGCTGGAGCGGCTCTGGTGGCCGCCTTGGCTGCTTTTCGATTAGTGCCCGACCTCCGCGGAGGAGGACGGCCGTCGGCGCGCTGGCTAGATATTCTGTCTAGCCTTAGGGACCGGCGCCTCCTCATTATCGTCCTCGTCAACTTTGTCTCCTTCGCCGCCGTACAGGGACTCTTGTTGTCGACCTTAATCTACGTGATTCGCAGTCGGCATTTCCAATTGGCAGGATATTCTATCGAAACGATGTCAGGAATTACCTTAGCCCTACTTTTAGTGGCGAGTGCCATTGCCGTGCTCTTGGCAGGAAGACAAGCGGATCGCGCCCGGACGAGGGCTATCATTGCCGTGCAGGGTCTTTCGGTGATGATCCCTGGCTATCTTGTTCTGGCTACCACCCAGAGTCTTGGCGGCCTCATCCTCGGGCTGGTGTTGGTGGGTGTGGGTATGGGCACGGTGAACGTTCCTCTCTTGGCCCTAATCGGAGATTTCGTCGATCGGCAGCACCGAGGCAGCGCTGTCGGCGTGTTACAGCTCTTTGGCGACGTGGGTGGGGTTCTTGGCCCGTTGATTGGGACGCCTGTGGTGTTGGCTTTTGGTGGTCAGCTAACCTATCTCACCATGACTGGTGCGTTGATAATCGGTCTCGGCTTGGCTTTGATCTTGGTGCGGCTGGAGCGTTCGGGACCGAATCGGAGTCGAGCCTAGCGGGCTTCCTCTCCACTCGTTGCTCGCGTTCGAGTTCGGCGGCATCTGTGGCGACACTAAGTCCAGCCGTCTCCCCCATGGTTAAAAGAGATTGTTTCCAACCAGATGCCATGATGGACGGAGTTGCGCGTGGTTTACGACGAACGCCATGACGAAGATTGTGCTGGCTCATGCGATATTTCCCTCCCAATCTATCTCTTCTAAACGATGCTCGAGATTTTTTGGTTTCTGCCTAGACCCCTTGCCCGTGGTGCCGAATAGGATATCGCGACGGGCGTTGACCAAGGTGTGGAGGGATAGGCATGGAGCAGCGATTCGTTTCGATTGCGCAGAACACCTCCCGTCCTTGTCTCCTGGATGCGATGGGCCGACGTCTTTTTCTACGCGGAGTCAATGTGAACGCCCTGATCGAATACGCCTCCGACTACCAAGAATCCGTCCCCTTGGCTGAGGCCGACTTTATGGAAATGCGAGCTTTAGGCTTCAATTTAATCCGCCTGCCGATTAGTTGGAGTCGGCTGATGCCTGATCCGGGGGCTATTGATGGCCACTACCTGGCGCGCGTGGAACACGTACTTAGCCTGGCCGCTTCCTATGGCCTCTATGTTATTATCGACTTCCACCAGGACAATTATGCCCGCAATTTAGCCCCTACCCGGGAAAGCGATGGGGCACCCTTATGGGCCGTTCAGACGAATGGGCGATGGAACTGGAAAATGAGCGGGAACCCAGCGGTCGAGGCTGCATGGAGCCACTTTTGGAAGAACAGGGTAGTTGCTGGCAAGGGTTTACAGGATCATTACTTGGATGCCTTGACCGCCGTGGCCCAACGATTTTCCTTCAGTCCCGCCGTCTTGGCCTATGATTTGATGAACGAACCCGATCCCGGCTGGGCTCTACCGGGATATTTTGAAGCCCGCTATCTTTTTCCCTTTTACGCCCGGGCTATTGGGCGCGTGCGAGAGGTTGATACCAATCACCTCATCATGTTTGAGCCCTCTGTCATCCGGGACGCGACCAATGTGGCGATTCAATGCTCG
>JAJZZI010000124.1 GCA_021797635.1 Bacillota bacterium
CCCACCCTTTCTTGGTCTTTATTATACCAACTCCGGGCTGAATTGAGCCCTATCCCTAACAGATGATAGAATCAATAGGCGAGATTAGCCGCTGACAATAGAACCCGCCGCCTAGTGTAGACGGTTTCGGGTAGGGGGATAGGTATGAGCAAAAAGTCGATGGCATTTTTCCAAGGCCGTTATCTGCCCTTAGACGAGGCAAACGTTTCAATTGCCACACACGCCTTAAATTATGGTACAGGATGTTTTGAAGGACTTAGGGCGTATTATAATGCTGATGAACGGCGTGGCTATGTATTTCGTATGGCTGATCACTATGAGCGTTTGTTAGATTCCTGCCGGATTCTTAGGATTTCGATTCCGCATACCGTGCAAGATCTGTGTGACATTACCTTGGAGGTGATGCGTCAGAACCATTTTCATGAGGATGCGTACATTCGTCCTTTGGCGTTTAAGGCGGAACCGGTCATTAAGGTGACCTTAGAGGACATTGAGGACGCATTTGGCCTGTTTGCCTTGCCGTTTGGAGAATATTTGCCGCTGAAGGGCATTCGCGTGGTAACCTCAGCATGGCGGCGAATTGATGACAACGCGATTCCTGCACGGGCCAAGGTGACTGGATCGTACATTAACACGGCACTCGCGGTGAGCGATGCTCACGCTGCCGGCTTCGACGACTGTATCTTTCTTAATCCTGATGGCCACGTATCCGAGGGCAGCGCCGCCAATTTGTTCATGGTGCGCGGCGATGAATTAATAACGCCCCCGATTACGGACAACTTATTAGAGGGCATCACCCGTCACAGTCTAATGGTTTTAGCGCGGGATCGAGACATCAAGGTGGTCGAGCGTCATATTGATCGCAGCGAACTGTATGTGGCTGATGAAGTGTTTTTAGCGGGTACCGGGGTTCAGGTAGTGCCCATCGTCGAGATCGACGGAAGGCGCGTGGGTGAAGGCCAAGAAGGGGTAATGACCCAATCCTTGAAAGCGGCCTATTTGATGGCCACCCATGGACGCGATGACCGACACGTCGATTGGGTGACAGCTGTCGAGCCCGCCTAACCCTGGATCCCTAATTTGGCCGGTCCAAGATAAACATTAAGACACAAAGCGTGGAGGCAGGCATGGAAAAAGCGCAAGCGGTACAAGCGGTGGTAGAAAATGCCGCTGAGGCTCTGATTCAAAAGGGGCTTCCCGCGGTGGTTCATGGGGCGGTCATGAGCGGTCGCCCGTGGGGATGGATTACCCCCGATTCTCATTGGCCGAACTACCGTCAAGCCAAGATTGGGGCCGGAATCACGTCCGCGGGGAAGCTGTGGGTGGGCATTCGCTGGGACAAGGGGCTCCTGCCCCAAGCTCGGGGATATATTGCTGAAAGACCCATGTTGATGACCGACGAGGGGGGATGGGCCTGGTCTGAGCTTATGGGACGCATCGACCAGTTACAGGAGGCCATGGCAGAAACCCAGGGTCCCAGTCCCCTGGTGGTGCAGCTGAGTTTTGGCAACGGCGTGGTGCCAGGCTTTCGCCCCTTTCTCGCCATGCCTAAACATACCATCGTCTGGCGACACCAGGGTGGGCGCTTAGAGCTGGATGAGCCTGTCTATGACATTGGTGCAGTGCAGCAGGTCAAAGAGGCCAGAAGTTTGGCGCAGGCCTTTGACCTTCTAGCCAAACACACCGACTGGGGCTGGACATGGGTCACGTTGTCGCTGGGGTGGCACCATAGGCTAGTAGCTGATGCCTCTGGGGCGGCCCATCTTGGACGGGACGTGTTGATTGGCGGGCTCGAGCCGCTGCTCCCATTTTATGTGCCGTCGCTGAAAGAGGTGGTCCCAAATGCCCAAGGATAGTTCCTTTGATATCGTCTCTGAGCCTGACTGGGCCGAAGTTCTCAATGGGATTGATCAGACCCGTAGGGAAGTTTCGCAACGCTACGACTTTCGTGGACATGACATTACGGTAGATTATGATGCCACCGCCAAAGTCATCACGTTGGAAGCACCGGCGGGCATGGTCATGGATGCGCTGTCGACGGTGCTCGGGGAAAAGATGGCCAAGCGTGGAGTAGCCCTGGGCTATCTGGAATTTGGTGAGGTTAGCGTTTCAGGCATGGACCGGGGACGCCGCCAAGTCCGCCTAAGACATGGCCTAGAGAGTCAAGTCGCTAAGACCATTCAAAAGGCGATTCGGGCGTTGCCCGCAAAGGTTGACGTGCAGATTCAAGGAGATGCACTCCGGGTAACGGCAAAAAGCAAGGATGACCTACAGTCGGTCATATCCTGGATGAAGGGCCAGGACTTTGGCGTGGAATTGTCTCCGACCAATTATCGATAGGGGGAAGCCGACCCGGCATAAAGGGACCAAAAGACGCCACTGTGCGACCTTCAACGGTTATCTCATTCGGGTAAGCCGGATCTACGGGAGATGGCAGGGATGACGTGGATCCTTATTTTCGTGAGCATGTACTTGGTGGAACTACCTGACAAGACTTCCTTAGCCACCTTGGCATTAGTGTCGCGTTATGATGGCCGTATGGTCGCCATAGGCTCGGCGTTGGCCATGGTGACGCAAACCATGCTGGCGATATTGGCAGGGCGCCTATTGAACGAGATTCCCCAAGATCCCCTACGCTGGATCGAAGTTGGCCTGTTTGCCATGTTTGCCCTTTGGCTATGGCGAGAGTCCTTCAAAAAGGGAATCGAGGAGGGGCCAAGCGCGAACCAACGAGTTGGCGGCCGCCGGGGCACGATTATTTTACGGGCCTTTTTGATGGTGTTTATGGCGGAGTTCCTTGACCTGACGCAGATGGCAACGATGACCTATGCCGCCCGATTTGCCCAACATCTAGTGATCCTGTTCGTGGTGGTTGCTACGGCGCTGGTAGCCGCCAACGCCACCGTGGTGGTCGGCGGCCAGCGCTTAAGGGGGCTCATTGCCACCAAATGGATCCAGCGTTCATCGGCCACCATTTTTTTGATGGTGGCCATCGCCCAAGCGGGAATACAGATTTCAGGTTAAGTAGCGTCAGCGACTCCTGATGGACCAACTGTGTTAATCTAAGTGCAAAGGATACATTAGCGTGGGCCTGGCAAGGTTGAGCATATGCGAAACCTTCCCGGATAGGGCTTAAAATTAGGGTGGGAGGCGAAGACCGTGTTGACTCGTCGTTGGAAGACCTTGGAGCGCCAGCGCCCTCAACTTCGCTTTGTGAAATGGGGCGAAGTGGTTGGGGCACTGTTCGTCGTCGGAGGTTTAGTGGGGGTTGGTAGCGTGGTTTTCGGGATTATTCTCATGCTTGCCTTTGGCTTATGGGGGTACTCCATCTTAAACCGGGAGGGCTGAAGTCTCTTTAGCGCCCCCCCATCTGCGTGGCTGCCGCAAGGACGAATCCGCTGCCAAAAGCCGCGACTAGTCCGATCATGGTGGTTGCCTGAAATCCCGATAGGACAAGATTAATCAGCAGGAGCGACAGCGCCCAGCGTGCGGCTCCGCCGATCCGCCGGGTGGCCATGATCCGAACATAGGCGCCTGCCAGGCCAAAGGCGGCAAGCGAGGCGGTTAGCGGAAAGCCACCGGTGAATCGGTCCAAGATGACTGCGGCGATGATGGCGGAACCGAAGAAAACCAATAAGTACTGCCACCACTCGCTTGTCGGCTCTACGCCAGATCCCACGAGCCACACAAAGATGCCGTCCAATATCAGGCCAAAGAGGCTGCCTGGCGAAAGCACAGCCAAGGCATAGGCCACGATGATGCCGCCTGGGCGCGACTCCACAGCGTAGACCACCGATGGCGCAAAGGTGATGGCCAACCAGGTGAGGATCATCAATCCGATTAGGATCTTGGTTAAGGGCGCGGTCCCAAGTCCGCTAAGGCCACTCCTGCGAAGCATTTTGCGGCGCTGCTGCTTCCAATAGTTTCGAGCTTCACGATCCACGTTAATCACCTCTTGCTATGTAGTTTAGCGGACTTCTCCGGATAATTCCTCGAACATCTTGGGCGATTTTTGGGATCTGGCTTGTGAGGGTCCGGGTGAGCTCGATTATCTCTTAAAAGACTGGCCAAGGGCACCACATGTGGTAGGATAGAAAAATAGAAACCCCAGATAAAGAGGTGAGATGGTGCGTTGCCCCTTTTGTGGTCATCCTGATAGTCGCGTGCTGGATTCTCGGCCAGCCCGCGAGGGGGTGGAAATTCGTCGGCGTCGAGAGTGTTTGGCTTGCAGACGCCGCTTTACTTCATATGAACGTGTGGAAGAGACGACCCTGTGGGTTGTCAAAAAAGATGGCCGACGCGAGCGATTTGATCGGTCCAAAATTTTACGAGGCTTGATGACCGCTTGCGAAAAGCGCCCCATCGCGGTTGACCGCTTAGATTCCATTGTTGACGCGGTCGAGCGCCACGTACGCGATCAGCACGCCGATGAGGTGGGCACCGAGACCATCGGGGAAGCGGTGATGACATCCCTGGAGAGATTGGATGAGGTGGCCTATGTGCGGTTTGCTTCCGTGTATCGCCAATTCACCGATATTGAAGGGTTTAGACGAGAACTTGAAAAGATGCTTGGTGGTACAGCCAGGAATGACAGTCAGTCTGAAAAAAACGGAGGACAGTAACCATGGAATTAGAGACGGGATTTTCTTCTGAGCTCAGCTGGAAAATTTTTTTAGATCGCTACACCTTAAAGGACCCGGAACGAGCGTTCGCGGTGGGGGATTTGGCCATCGCGCTGGTGGAAGCTCACCCGAAATGGCCCAAAAAAGATGTTGGTGTGATCCGAGCACTGTTGCCTCACGATGTTCTGTCGATTGAACTGGTTACCGGGCCGCAAAAGGGTGATGTCATCGAACGACGCCGAAACGAGTGCGATCGACCCCTGGAGCGGGGCATTGAGGCCGTAGCCCGGAGAATTTCCCGGGGGGTTGCGTCCGTGGAGAAGGAGGCCGTGCGTCAGGACGTGGAGGACAGCTTTGCCAAAGAAATTTCCGCCTTGCGGCTGGTGCCTGGCGGCAGAATTTGGGCGGGGGCAGGGACTGACCAACAATTGACCTATTTTAACTGCTATGTCATTCCTTGTCCTAAAGATAGCCGAGAAGGCATTGTGGCCACGCTCGGCCAAATGATCGAGATTATGAGCCGAGGGGGTGGCGTTGGCATTAACGTGTCCTCACTAAGGCCCGCTCGAGCCACTGTCCAAGGGGTGAATGGACGGTCGTCGGGGGCCGTGTCTTGGATGGATCTTTATTCTCGAGCGACGGGATTGGTAGAGCAGGGCGGGAGCCGCCGAGGGGCCTTGATGCTTCAAATTGAAGATTGGCATCCGGACGTTGGGCGCTTCATTGAAGTTAAAAAGACACCTGGAATGGTCGAAAACGCCAATATCAGCGTACGGATTTCCGATGATTTCATGAATGCCGTAAAAGCCGACGCAGACTGGGATTTGGTCTTTCCCGACACGCGCGACGCAGAGTACGACCAACTCTGGGACGGGAACTTGGAGGCCTGGAAGCGCCTTGGAAAACCCGTCGTGACCTATGAAACGGTACGGGCTCGGGAAATGTGGGATAGCCTCATCAGAGGAGCATGGCAAGCCGCCGAGCCTGGGGTGGTCTTTGACCAGCGACATGAGCAGGATTCGAATAGCTGGTACTTTAATCCCTTGATTTGCACCAACCCCTGTGCCGAGCAACCGCTCCCCGCGTGGGGTGTGTGCACCCTAGGTCACATCAACCTTGCCGCCTTTTATCACTCGGGGCGCCACGATGTGGATTGGGATGGGTTGCGGGCTAGCGTCCGCATCGGCGTGCGATTTCTTGACAACATCGTCGATGCCACCCCCTATTTCTTTGAGGAGAACCGCAAGAATCAAGAGCGTGAGCGCCGAATCGGGCTTGGCACGATGGGCTTGGGTGAACTCTTGATTCGTCTGGGTTACCGCTATGGAGATGAGGAGTCCTTAGGCTTTATCGACAAATTATATCGCTTCATCGCTATCGAGGCGTATCTTTATGATGTTGAGCTTGCCAAAGAGAAGGGCGCATTTCCCGCATTTGACAAGGAACGCTACGTGCAAAGCGGATTCGTCAAACGCCTTCCCAACCCCGTTATTGAGGCCATCCGGCGATACGGCACCCGCAATGTCACCATTTTAACGCAAGCGCCAACGGGCACGGTGGGCACCATGATCGGTACAAGCACTGGAATCGAGCCCTTTTACGCTTTAACCTACTACCGTCAGTCGCGTCTGGGCTTTGACGAACAATATGTACCGGTGGCCGAAGAATGGCGAAATCGGCACCCCGGTGAGTCGCTTCCCAACTATTTTGTGGGGGCGATGGATCTGACTCCGGAGGAGCACATTCAGGTTCAGGCGGCCATCCAACGCTGGACAGATTCGAGCATTTCCAAAACGGCGAATGCTCCTCAAGACTATACCCTAGAAGATACAGCCAAGCTGTATGAGTTGGCCTATGATCTCGGCTGCAAAGGGGTGACTATCTATCGGGATCAGTCCAGGCAAGAACAGGTTCTACACCTTACAGAATCTAAGAACGATGCCAGCACGCCAGAACAGGCGGCGATGGGCATGGCGGGGCCGGAAGTGTTCCCAGTTCCGCCAGAGGTCGATGGTCGGACGTTTCGCAAGGAAACTCCTGCTGGCACCGCTCGAGTGGTGATTAATGAGGTGCAAGGAGAGCCGTTCGAAGTGTTTATGCTGCTTGGGCGCGCAGGATCTGAAGTGCAATCCTTCATGGAGTCCTTGGGCCGCATTATCAGTCTTTATTTACGTTCCAACGGCGACTTAAAGGCGCGAAGAAAGCTCGCCCTGGTATCAGAGCAATTGCGCGGTATTGGTGGGGCGAATCAAATGGGATTTGGGCCAGGTCGAGTGCTCAGTGTCGTCGACGGGATAGGGCAGATTTTGTCCCGGTATCTGGTGGAAGAATCCCTTGGGGATGGCGACGCGCCACTTCCAGGGTCGATTGCTGCCCGTTCGAATGCCCAAATGGTCTATGACCTCTGCCCGCAGTGTGAGGCGCCTACGTTGATTTATGAGGAAGGCTGCCAGCATTGTACTGAATGTGGGTACTCGAAGTGTTGATTCGAGTGGTTCCGAATAGAGTCGGCAAGTAGCAGAAATGTAGTCAGACATTGCGGCAGGGATTTGTGCGCGTACACATTTCTCTTCCGCAACGGTTTGAGGTCTTGAATGACTGAGCCTGGGTTGAAGACTGTCGGAAAACATTGGTATATTCATCGCAAGCTGTCTAAATATCAATGATACCGGGAACATTTTGGCCACGATGACATGGGAATGGATTGTCCCTGCAGGACAATGGGATGATAGCGCTATTTTGGCAGTAGCACTGACGGATAACCCCAAAATCTGCTACTCCAAGGGTGTGAACACGAAAATACGAGACTCCAACAGGGGCGCGCACGCGCCCGAGGATAGCATGGAAGCGCACGTCCGGAGGGTACAGGTCCATTTAGTAACGAAAGACGAAATGCCGCGTTGGATGGACCCCATGGCGCGACATCATTACTGAGGTCGGCCTGACATGGTCAGTCAAGTCTTGTGCTACGTCGCGACGGTCGATGGAGAGTGGGTCGCCTTACTGGGGAGGGCGAGCGCGGCGTTGCAGGTCAAGGCCCATGATGCGTGGATTGGCTGGTCGGACGACCAGCGACGTCGGTTATGTCGCCAATAATGTCCGCTATTGCATCCTACCCGGCTGGAGCCTGCCCAATTTGGCATCCCGAGTCCTGACGCTCAATACGCGACGTCTCGCCGCCGATTGGGAGGCGCGCTTCGGCCACTCCGTGGTATTGGCCGAGACCTTCGTCGACCCGAGCCGCTTTGATGGCACGTGCTACCGGGCCGCGGGGTGGGAACTCCTCGGGTGGACCCGCGGATTTGGTCGGCATGGCCGGCAATGGGAATAGCATAAGCAGCTCAAAACAGATGATCACCGCTTGATGGCACTTCCGCCGCAACGGCGGGGATGGGCGTGAGGCATCGGGCCGCACTTGGCCCAAGCCTCACCACCCATGCTCAGGAGACATCGACCTGATCTCCATGCTCTCCGGTACGTTCGTTCCGAAATCGGTCCGCTGGGAATGGGTGGCCAGCACGCATCAGAATTCGGGGAAGATTCGCTGGAATACGCCTTTCTGTGAGCCAAAACGATGTCAAGACAGGTTCGTCTCCCGGTTCAGCGTAGTCTCTCCTTGATCGCATGAGGTATGATGTTCAAGGACGTTTAATTTTGAGGAAACGAATACCCGTTCAAGTACGTTTATTTGTGAGGGAAGACGGGGGGTCTTAAACGGTGACGAAGACGGAACGGGAACATCGAGCTCGTGAGTGGGCGTCTCGCATTGAGGCATGTCGGGCGAGTGGAATGACGCAACGTTGATGGGCAGCGGAACAAGGCGTCAGTGAGGATCGAGTGAGCTATTGATCGAGAAAACTCGGGCGACCGCCCGAGTCCCTCGCAAGGACAGGAGAACGGTCATGGCAGACGGGCCTAAACACGTGATTTCTGCGGCCGCGGTGGTGCTTAACCCGGGCGGACGGGTATTGCTCATTAAAGGACCGCGGCGGGGCTGGGAAATGCCTGGTGGTCAAGTCGAAGAGGGTGAATCGATTCGCGATGCGGCCTGCCGGGAGGTCTTTGAGGAAAGCGGAATCATCATCGATGATGTGCGTTTTTGCGGGATCATCCAAAATCTCTCCCGCGGGATCTGCAATACGCTTTGGCGAGCTCGCGCGGTCGGGGGGACTCCCACGTGTTCGGAAGAAAGCCTCGCTGTAGGTTTTTTCACGGTCGAGGAGGCTCTGGCGCGGGTGACCTGGAAAAACTTTAGCGAACGGATTGGGCTCTGTCTGGATGAAAGTCGTCACCCGTTTTTCGTGGAATTTTAGGGGGGCTCGGCATGGATTCAAACGTATACATCGAGGAGGATTTTCGGGACGGGATTCCCGGTTCGACGCGCACCGAGAAAGTACTGTTTGAACGATGCCGGTTTCAAGGAGCACCCTTGGCAGAATGGGAAACTGACGGGGTTGTATTTGACCGCTGTCGCTTTGATGGTGCCCGTCTCGCTTCGTCCAGCCGTGTAAAAAGTGTCTTCCTGAACTGTTCATTTGTGGGAATTTGTTTTGTGCCGAGTTCGTTCGCTGCAAGATGACCGGATCAGTCTTCTCCGAAGTGACCTGGCACGGGGTTCGCATCGAGGGCGGCGACTGGTCGTATTGCAATCTCCGGTATGCCGAGTTAAGTCGGGTGAACTTTCGCGACGCAAATCTCCGAGACGCCGACTGCTACCAAGCCAATCTCTCCGGCGGATGCTTTCAGGGTGCCGATCTGAGCCGGGCGATTTTTACGCAGGCGAATATTAAAGGCGCGGACTTGCGCGGAGCGGTGTTAACCGGGATCGATTTTTGGTATGGTGATTCTAGATGGGGTGCGATTGGACTACGATCAGGCTACTTTGATTGTGCTTTCCCTGGGAGCGCGGATAGAATAAGGTCGCCCAAGGGGGTGCCGCGACGCAATGGGTTGGGGCCTTAGAGTTGGTCACCCAGTGGTCGGCTTCGGGATCGGTGTAGAGAATCGGGAAACGCCAACATCTTTCGGACGTCGGCATATGGTCTGGCGCGTTGCGGTCCGGTCTACGATGCCGGTTATAATTTCGCATTGGACCCAGATGGGTTTCACGAGCGCTCCCTATTTTGGAAACGCGCCGTAGGTTGCCGTGGCAGTTGATCATAGTGCTGGTGTCGTTCTGATCCCGTGTTGCGGTTATGATGCGCGACGCAAGGCCAATCAGCTATAGGCACGATCCAGGTCGAATTTAATGGGAAGCAACTGAGTTCCGGGGGACCAACCCATTTTGAAAAATCGTCTGCGTGGTCCGTGGTCCAGGCGTAGTGGAGATAGTGCGCTAATTACAGGCGGTCATCCGGTCTACGCACCGTCTCCCTTTACCACCATAGAAGAAAAACGCCTTAAGGCATCCGTAGGCGTTCCAACTGCGTGATGCGCTCTTCGTGGTCAGCGATGATTTGTCCCAGTTGGTCGCGGACCGTCGTCACGCCTTCGGCGATCAGTTGAATTTGAGCGCGCAAGTCTTCGCCGAGGATACGCGTCTCGCGATTTAGCTGCTCGGCATGCGCACGAGTTTCTCGGTTCAATTGCTCGGCATGTGCACGAGTTTCTCGGTTCAATTGCTCTGCGTGGTCCGCCAAACCTTGGCGCATGTCTTCCAAATAGGCCTTTAACTCGGGATCCATTGGCATCGGCCATCGCTCCTTATCAGGAAATCCCCTCTCTTGCCATTCGTCACCTAATCCCGAGATTCCTGCTAAAAGGATTGTGCAAAAAGCATTTTCCACGGATCGAGCCACCCAGCATCACCATTTTTAATCCTGCTACACCAAGAATCCATGCTCCATATCGCGTGCCCTGGCTCCGTTAAGACCATGATCGCGGTGATAATCACCTCAGCGCGATGCGAGAGCATGCTTGATCCCACGGCAAACCCCGCGTACTCCGTTCTGATGGACTGGGCGACTCTGCCCACAACGGCCGACGCGGCGCGTCCCCAGGTTTCCCCTGGCGAATACGTGGGCAGTTTTCGTCCACTCGCCCGCACGACGGTCTTGCACCTCGATGTTAAATTCCCACGAGTCGCCAAAGTCGAAAAGGAATACCAAGGTTTGGCCCTGTTCTAAAGTCGGTTTGCCCAGCGTGACATCCGGATCAAAGGCATCCTCCAGGTCGTCGATCTCGTGGCACTCGCTCTCGAATCGCCAAGATAAAAGATCCATAGACGGTCATCGTCAAAGCCTACCGCGTCTAAAATCACGGCATGCAACGCATAAAAGCTCGACGTGGCCGGCACGTCGACGGTCACCGCAAATCTGCCAAGCTTCAGCCGGGCATGGAGGCGATATACCCCCGCGAAGGGCTCAGGTAGCGTGTGAGCGGTGTTAGATAATGTAAGCCCGCCGGTATACATGTCATAGAATAGGGAATCGGTCGCCCATTCGGCCTCGTGCGTCATCGCCCAGGCCACCTGGGACTCGATCAAGCCCCGAAGAGGGACGATTCGATTCGCGTGGCGCACCAAGGGCGAGGGATAGAAGAGATTAAAGAACATGGGGCGTGCGGGCAGGTCCTCGGCAAAGTTAAATTGTGAAAAGTGGAATAATGGGGTTGGCTTACGATGTTCGGCGGATCCGATCGGCACTCCGCAAAAGATCCCAAAGACCTCGGTGCAAGGATGCATGGCAAAGCCCGGTCGCGTGCGACCGGTTTGGCAGGAGACTTTGCGGACTACTCGGAGTGACTGGCTAACCCGGTTCCGTGACGAAGGCGATCGCCGCATCCCGATTCCAAGCGAACTCCCGGAGGTGGCGGGCAATGCCATGCTTCCGTTGAAGATCCAGCCCACTTAAGACCGCATTGCGTGTTATGGCTAACTCCTTTTGTCTTTGGTTTAGCTAAGTCAGTGGTCATCAGTTCTAGCCTATTTCCGAGGATGCATCGGTGGTCGGGGAACTCCCCCAGGTGTACTCACA
>JAJZZI010000025.1 GCA_021797635.1 Bacillota bacterium
AAGTAGGCGTCTGGCAGGGCAACGTACTTCCCTACCATGGCAATAGTCACACGGCCTTCCAGGCGGCTCACCCGGTCCACCATGCTGCGCCAAGAGCCCAGATCAGACGCAGTCAGCGAAAGGTTAAGCCGTTCAGCGACAATTTCATCCAAACCCTCTTCCTGCAACATCAAGGGGACGCGATAGATGGAGTCGGAATCCACATTTTGAATCACGGCCCGGCGATCGACATCGCAGAGATTGGCAATTTTGTCACGCATGTCCTTGGAGAGAGGACGCTCCGTCCGACAAACGATCACGTCGGGCTGGATTCCGATCGAACGCAGTTCTTTTACCGAGTGCTGGGTAGGTTTCGTCTTCGCCTCAAGCGCCGATCGCAAAAACGGCACGAGAGTCACATGAATATACATCACAGCATCCCGACCTACATCGCTTCGCATCTGCCGGATGGCTTCCAAAAATGGCAGGCTCTCGATATCGCCTACGGTACCGCCAATCTCCACTAAGATCACGTCGGCGCCCGTGGCCTCCGATACGCTTCGGATGCGGCGTTTGATCTCATTGGTAATGTGCGGGATGACCTGAACCGTCCCCCCCAAAAAGTCACCGCGGCGTTCTTTCATAATGGTCGACCAATAAATCCGGCCGGTCGTGACATTGTTAACCTGACTCAAATTCCCATCTAAAAATCGTTCGTAATGGCCGAGGTCTAGGTCGGTCTCCGCGCCGTCTTCGGTGACGAATACCTCGCCGTGCTGTAGCGGGCTCATCGTGCCCGGATCCACGTTTATATAGGGGTCGAGTTTGAGGGCGGTGACCTTCAACCCACGGTCCTTCAAAATTCGTCCCAAAGATGCCGCCGTTATCCCCTTGCCCAGCGAAGACACCACACCGCCGGTAATGAACACATACTTGGCCATCGCTACGCTCTCCTAACCACCCATTGATCATTTTGCTCAAGAAAAAGGACGGCGGCTATTGCCAGCTGTCCTCGTTCTCAGACTCTTCACCTTCATCGCTCTCTTGAGTCACACGTTCTCGCATCGAAGCCTTGCCCGAACCATGCGAGGCCCATTCCTTAAGCCCCCACTCCGTGTTGCCACGATACTGAAAGCGGATGTCCATGTTCAGTTCGGTGTAAATTTGAGACACGCGTCTGGGCTCCCGGTCTTGTCCTAAACGGTCCAAAATCTCATCGAGTAGATCGTGGACCTCGATCGGCTGGCCTTTTGCTTTCAAGATGTCGAAGGCGACATCGGTGGCCCGCATACCACACCTCCAGCTTTAGGTGGTTTTCCCGAGTATTATACCACCTCCGCCTAAAAACACGCCTCCGTCCAAGAAAATGGAAAAGTCCTGAGCCTCTGCATATTTTCGCAGAAATCGCTCCCGAGCGCGATTTCAAGCCGCCAAAATTCTTGGCCTTCCCAGCCACTTTGGGGCATAGATTTCCGTGAATATCCCCGATGATGCCATAAACCACCGAAAATCCGCGATAACTGATGCAATCTGGCGATAGCCTAATGCGGAAAACTTTGTAGAAATGGAGACGAACGAGTTCGACAGATTCCGCCTTATTTTGTTGACACTCGATACTTGTCCACCTAAACTATATCCATATCTTAGTGCCGAATCCCCACGATGTGGGGTACGGGGGATACTGGTTATTCCAGTAGGTGAATCCGGCTAGACCGGTAGGGGGCCCTTTCTCCCCGAATCACGGAATATACATTCCGTTACTAACCTCGGAGGCTCTTTTAAGGAAGGAAGATAAAACAGGTTGAACATAGGGCGGGCACGGCGATTCATTTCGCTGGGCGTAGGTTTTTTATTGCTTAGTATTCCCGTGGTTTCAGGTTCCGTATTTGCTGCTTCGAATGAACTGGTATACGGCAACCAAGGTAGGCAAGTGGTAACGCTAGAACGCGATTTGGCGAAACTTGGCGATTATTCAGGTCCCATCGATGGTATTTTCGGACCCGAAGTGTACGCCGGAGTCAAAGATTTTCAAGAGTCTCACGACCTTAAGGTAACCGGCGTCGCGGGTCCGCGGACGCTTCAAATGATATACCAAACCGTATCCCCCAAGGCTAACTCGTCAGCTTCTTTGGCCTCTGCGCCACCCCCTGGGTACCTTTACCTAGGATCCAAAGGTGCCGAGGTGTTAACCTTGCAAAAGGATTTAGCCACGTTAGGCTTTTATTCCGGCAAGATTACCGGAACGTATGGCCCTGTCACCCTGAAGGCGGTGGTTTCCTACCAAGCCTCGGTAAAGTTGCCCGACCACGGCTATGTAGGGCCGCTCACCAAGGCGGCCTTGGCACGCTCGCTGTCCGAAAATCCCCAGCCCATTTCTTTAGTTTCACGGGGAGGGATATCGGGAACCGCCAACGCCGTCATTGGTCTGGCCTTAAAATACCAAGGCGCAGCCTATGTATGGGGAGGAAATTCTCCCAGCACCGGCTTTGACTGTTCAGGATTCGTGCAATGGATTTACGGACAATACGGCGTTAACCTACCGCGAACAACCTTCGCGCAGTGGAATGCTGGAGCCCACGTAAGCTTAGCGCAGCTCAAGCCCGGCGACCTCGTCTTTTTCACCACGGAAGGTGTGTTCGCAAACCACGTGGGCCTCTACCTGGGGGGTGGCGCATTCATTTCGGCCACCGTTCCTGGCCAAGGAGTGAAAATACAAAGCCTGCACAACCCGTATTGGAACGGCGCTTTTGACGGCGGCGTCTCGGTTATCCCTGGCCCCTAACACGCGATGGCTGATGTCTAAGAAAGCGGGACACATAACCCGGAGGGTCTTCGGATCCTCCGGGTTATGCTATTATCGAACCCATATGGCCAGAGAGTGAGGGAGTCGGCATGCAGGAAGTAGGTCAGTTGTTGACCATCGGCTTTGATGGAACCGAGGCCCCGCCGCATATTTTTGAAGCCATACGGCGGGGACAAGCGGGAGGGATCGTGCTCTTTCGGCGCAACATTTTGTCTGCGCAGCAGGTGGGTGAGTTGACCAGAAGTCTGCAAGGCCAAGCTCACGAGGCCGGTCTTCCGACGCTATTTATCGCCATCGACCAGGAGGGAGGCACCGTTCGGCGCTTAACCGGCTCGGACTTTATCCCGCTTCCCAGCCAAATGGCGATGGCCTCCGCCAACGCCCCGGATCTAGTCGAACGGCTCCTCTATCTCGCTGGCTTGGAGATGGCCGCCTTAGGCATAAACCAGAACTATGCACCCGTGCTCGATGTCAACGTCAATCCCCAAAATCCTGTGATAGGCATCCGTTCCTTCGGCGAAGATCCCGGCGACGTCGCCCGCCTTGGACAGCACTATATCCGGGGCCTTCAGGCGGCAGGCATTCTGGCCACCGCGAAACATTTTCCCGGCCACGGCGACACGCATCAAGACTCGCATAAGACCTTGCCCACGGTCGCTCATCCCCGCGAACGCCTGGAATCCGTCGAGCTAGTCCCCTTTCGCGCCGCCGTCGCCGCCGACGTGAGTGCCATTATGACCGCCCACGTCGTCTTCCCGGCGATCGAACCCACCGGTCTACCCGCCACCTTATCCTCACGGGTACTCACCGAGCTCATCCGTGAGGAACTCAATTTCTCCGGCATGGTCGTCACCGACAGCATGGAGATGCAAGCAATTACCGAAAAGTTTGGCACGGCCCCCGGCGCCCAAATGGCCGTCCAGGCGGGAGCTGACCAAGTACTCGTTTCGCACCACCAAGATCAGCAACAAGGGGCCTACCAAGCGCTTCTTCAGGGTTTGGCCCATGGTCAGATCGCCCAGGCCCGCATCAAAGACGCCCTCTATCGCGTGCGTGAAGCGAAAGATAGGCTGTCCCAAGCCAACCTCCAAATCACCGAAGCCCAGCGAAAGGAAGCGTGGACCCTAGCCGAAACCCTTTGGTTGCGTGCCGTCGCCGGAACCGGTGCCCTAAAAAAGTTGCCCATCAGGGACACGTTGGTGCTTGTCACCTTTGGCGACACTGAGGCCACCGAGGCGGAAGACTCCCCCACCAAGAGGCAGAGTCATCCCCTGGCCGAGGCCCTAGGCACGCAGCTTAAGCGGCATCTGCTGCTGCCGCGCGACCCTTCCCCGAGTCACGTGACCGAGGTCCATGCGGCCAGCCGCGGCCACGCCCTTTTAGTCGCTCTCGACCGCGCCGCCCTCCACCCTAGCCAACTGACCGTGTTGCACCGGACCTGGACCGAGGGCCCGACGATTGCCTTGGCGCTCTCTTCCCCCTATGACCTGCGCCGACTGCCCGTAGACGCCCTTGGCCTGACCGCCTTCGACCCTAGCCCCGAAGCCATGGCCGCCCTCATCACGGTCCTTCGCGGCGACGCTCCCCTTATGGGCCGCTTTCCCGTTAGTTTAGAAGACCCGCGACCCGCGCGTCACCATAGCTAGAAAGGCCGCCCAACGTGATGGGGCGGCCTTACGCTTTAAGCCTCTGTTACATTAGATGGTCTCTTTCAGTCGTTTCGTCTTTGCCGACCCATCTCGCCCGCCTTTGGCGCTTAGGTCCCCGCCTTGGGTTCGGGATTGCCCGATTCCATGAGATGTTCGTGCGAGGCCTCCCGCAAGGTAAGTCCCTTGGACTCCCTAAGCGCCAGCCAGGTAAGAATGGCTCCCATTAAGGAGATGACGGATAAGAGCCCCATGGTCCCGGAGAGATGCCAACGCAAGAGCAGGAGAGGGAATAGAAAGGCTGCAATGGCGGCACCGAACTTGCCTGCGGAAGCCGAAATCCCAAACCCCAATCCCCGCACGGTCACGGGAAACACCTCGGAGGGAAACACAAACGTCGTGCTGTTGGGACCAAACTCGATAAAGAAGTAGCTCACGGCATAGACTAAGAGAAACTCCGTGGTCTGCTGGGCAATACCGGGCACCAGCCAGAGCACCCCATAGGCTACGGCCATGATGAGAAAGCCCATGATTTGAATAAATTTTCGACCCAGACGATCGATGGTTAGAGCCGATACCCAATATCCGGGGACCGCCGCAATCAAGAAGATGAACATAGAAGTCAGGGTGTGGGTCAAGAGCGACCCCGTCGGAGACAGCGCTTTCATCACCAGTGAAGAGGAGACGCTATTGCCATAAAAGGCCATGTCTAAGAACATCCACGAAAATGCCGTGCCCAAAAGCGTAATCAGAAAGTGGCGGTTACGAAATAACATGCTGCCCGAGTTGGACAAGGGCTCCACTTCGCCCGAGGACTCGACCTTGGTCGCCGTGAGATCGCCGACCACCTGAGCCGCGCCCTGCACGTCGCCCTTGGCCCCCAGCATAAAGTGGGGCGTCTCGGCAATACTGCGTCGAAGCCAAATAACCACGGCCGCCGGAATCGCGCCCAGGCCCAGCATTAAACGCCAAGCCACGGGATCGGAAACCCCGCTCGCCAACAGCGCAGCGGCCACGGCCGGACCCACCAGCAAGCCAAATCCTTGCATGGCAAAGACGGAATTGACCAGAAATCCCCGTCGCTTGCGGTTGGAGTATTCACTCATAATAATGCCGCTCATCGGGTAGTCGCCGCCGACGCCAATACCGACAATGAACCGAAATACAATCAGGAAGAATAAATTGGGTGCGAACGCCGACAGAATCGCGCCTCCAGTGAGCAGCATCGCCTCGATGCCATACACCGTTTTCCGGCCCAGGCGGTCCATCAAGCGCCCAAAAATTAAGGCGCCTAAAACGGCGGCAAATAAGGCGGTACTATTAACCAGCATCAAGTCGAAGGTGGTTAAGTGCCAAATCGGAGTAAGGAGTGCCGTCACTACCCCGATGATGAACAGATCGTAGGCATCCGTGAAAAAGCCCATGCCCGCGGTAAACCAGGTGCGCCAGTGAAACCCGGAAAGCCCTGCGTCCTCAAGGGGCTTCAATACACTATCGCGAACCGATGATGAGGACGAATTTTTCTTGTCCATGCGACCTCCAGTATCCCCCTTATAACAACTTCACGCCTGTTGGCTGTAGAGCCTCAAGCCGCCGACCTCGACGGCGAGGAACCTTCGGATGTATGATCGCACGCCAACGTTATCGCCTCTTTAACGCTGTGTTAAGATTGGGTTAACACTGCACAAGATATATGGTCTCCATGCTCCCGGCTCCCTACTCACTCCACGGTCAAAATGAGACATTTTAAATAGCGGGATTCGGGCGAGCCAGGCAGCATCGGGTGATCGGGGCCCTGACCTCGAATCTCCATGATCCGGGCAAAACGACGAACATCCTGAGCGGCAGCTGCGACCACGGCGATAAAGTCGGTCTCGCTCATGTGGTATGAGCACGAAGCGGTCACCAAGATGCCGCCGGAACGGATAAGCTTCATCGCGCGCAAATTGATTTCTTTATAGCCTTTCAAGGCCTGAGCCAGACTGTCGCGGGATTTGGTGAAGGCGGGCGGATCTAAGACCACCACATCGCTTTGCACGCCGCCATCACTGGCCTGCCTCAGCCAATCAAAGGCATTGGCGGTGATGAACTCCATCTTCTCATCGAGACCATTCATTTTGGCGTTGTCCTCGGCCCGCATAATCGCGTTTTTGTCTTGATCAATGCCAATTACGTGGCTAGCCCCCTCTTTCGCGGCCACCAGGCCAAAGCCTCCGGTGTGGCAAAATACATCGATCATTTCCTTGCCTCGCGCCAACTCAGCCACCCGCAAGCGGTTTTGATACTGGTCTAAAAAGTGTCCTGTCTTTTGTCCATGCGAAACTTCAATGGTCAGATTCACCCCATGCTCGGTAATGGCCACGGGATCCAGCAGTTGGCCATAGACCAAACGATCGACACGCGGCAAGCCCTCGTGTTCGCGGGTCGACACATCGCCACGTTCATAGATGCCTTCGGGCTGTAGCTCCTCGACCAAGGTCTCAATGATCCCGTCCATAAAGGGTAGCAATCCCAGCGAGAGTACTTCCATTACGAGCATGGGACCGTAGCGGTCGACAATGAGCCCAGGTATACCATCGGCTTCGGCATAAAACACGCGATAGGCGTTGCGCTCTCCCATCCACTGCTGGCGCAGGCGAATCGCTTGGCGCACACGGGTTTGAAACCAAGCTGGCGTGATCCGCTCCTTTCGGCTGCGCGTCAAGAGGCGGACGGCAATAATCGAACGGGGATTGAAAAACCCCTTGCCGACTTCCCGTCCGCCAGCATCGAGCACCGTGACCACGGTGCCGGGCGTGGCTTGACTGCGATAAAGTTCTCCCCGGTAAATCCAGGGGCTACCAGAAAAGACTCGGGCGCCAGGTTCTTTAATCCGTACGGTAGATTCTTTCAACATTGCTCGCTCCTTTTATTGGCCTTTGTTCAGTATACCCAGGTTCTTGTGCAGGATCCAAAAGGCCGTCCCCTTATCCTGGGGACGGCCTGTCTACCATGATACGGCGAGCGATTCGCCTGCGTAAAAACGGTCTTGCCACCAGCTTACACCATCACGCGCTCACTCCTTCGAGAGCCTACCATCCCGTCTTTTGGACTTCCGCCCAAAATTGAGGATTTTCATCACCCAACCGCCACATCGCGATCCCCCCCAAATGGAACTTTTTGGCCAACTGCATGCGAAACTTATCGCTGTAGCCGTCCTCAAACCAGGCGACGTGCGAAATGCCGCCTTCCATATACTGAAAGGTAAATTCCTTGTCGAGGGCATTCCATTGGATGGGAACCCCACGACGATGGGCAAGCGCGATCATCTGGGCATCATGATATTCTACCGTCTTCCCCGAAGACGACCAGTCATAGCCGTAAACGGCCAGGCCCAGCACCAGCTTCGAGGCGGGGATCCGGGTCAAGGCGTATTGGATCCGCGATATCATCCAGGGATAGGGTGCCACGGGCCCCGGCGGAGAACCCACGGAGTGATAGTCATACGTCATCAAGATGATGCGACGAGCATACTGGGCGAGCACGGAAAAATCATAGGGTTTGGCATAGCGGTTATTAGGACTGGCTTTGGGGGGAACATCGACCGAGATGGTGCGGCCGATGGGGTTCAAGGCCTCCGCCAACTGCTTGATAAAGGCATTCATACCCGCACGCGTATTGGGATTTAAGCCTTCGAAGTCAATGTTGTAGCCCGCGTAGCCATCGGCCAGAGCCATGGCCCTCAGCTTCGAGATCACCTGCGCGCGGATGGTCGGTGACTCTACGACCGCGGAGTTCTCAAATCCATTGATAATCATGGGATAGAGACCGACATGATGCGCTTTGGCATAAGCACGCACGCGCGCATAATGGTACCCCAGATCATGGAGGCTGCCATTTGCCCGAAAGCTGTACCAAAGGGGAGCAATCGCCGAAATCTGAGAGAGGTGCTGAGAGAGGCTGGTTTGCGAGGCCGTGGCCGTCGACTCATATTGCGTATAAAACCCTAATACGAAGGGCTTTTTCGCCCTATGAGCGGCTAGTGCCTTGTCCAAAGCCAGAGCCGTCATCTTGCCCAACTGGCCGGTCGCGCGAAGACCATGGCCGCGTTGGAATTGCTTCAGGGCCAGTACCGTGGCCGGGTTGAACACCCCGTCAATGCCTCCTTGATAGTCCTTTAGCGCGGATAAGTCCCGTTGCAAGGCGAGCACGGGACTGCCGAATTGAGGCGACTTGATGATACCCTGGCCCCATAACGTATGGGTGGCCGGATACTGGATGGTCAGTTGATGAACCAAAGCACGTTCCGTTTTACGCCCTACTCCTCCATGTCCTGAAATATGGTGGGCTTGTTGAAATGCCGCCACCGCCATCCGGGTGCGTGCGCCGTAATTCCCATTCACCGGTCCCGGACGATAGCCAAGGTCCTGCAGTTGTTGTTGAATTTGGGCAACTCGGCTACCGTGGGCGCCCATCGAAACGACTGGCACGGCCGCAACCATCAGCGGCATCATCAAAAGACTGGCCGACACCATGAGCGTCGGTTGAACTCGCATCCATACCACATCCTTCGTCAATATCAATCGGGAACTCAGCATCAACCCCCGGTGTCATCGAAATCGCTTAAGGACAACCCCACCAAGGCTTGTCTCCAACAGAGTAGAAGAGATTGGGCAAGATGTCAGATTCCTTCTTAGGAATTGAGCGGGGGTTAAGCCACATGGCACCTCATTTGGCAAGGCTCCCACCATCTCTGACCAAATCGGGCAGGGATACCAGATTTGGCCACCAGGATGGTGAACGCTCCGGCTTCTTGGCCAGGCTGATCCAATTTTCCAAGACGCAACGGAAACCCTAACCCCCCGCTTAACCCTAAAACACCGACAGAAAGATCTCCCTCCCCTGGGGGAAGGATGCGTAGGGCTGAACGGGTGGGTCCTAACCTACCGAATTGTTTACCATCTCTTGATCTCTTGCTCGCTTGGGTCGAGACGAACCGTCCCTCAGTTCAAGGGGGGCAAGGAGAGATGGGCGGCGGGCGATCCCAATCCCCGCCGATCGGGGTTTTTTCGGGGAAGTCGGACATGCTTGCAGGGAGAGGATACCCGGAGGTCTCGCGCGGGATGTCGCACCTTCCCAGGCTCGGATCCCTTCGATCCGCATCCCAAGCATACCGACACACGGTTCGGCCATGATCGTATCAGACCCTTCCCCATTTAAAAAAACTTGTTTAGATATCGCACGCACCACGACTTGATGGTTGTCCGCGAAGGGATTAGAAGGCCGTCCTGGTCATCCTCATCCTGACAAGTTTCGTTTTGGTAAACTTCACCACAGTTTCGGACAACTCCAAACCCAGCCCCTTCGCCTAGCATAAGACTGGAGGCTAGGCCCCACTTTAAAGAAACGCCATGGCCAAAGCTTTGGGAGGCCGCTAAGCCCCAAGATGAAACGTATTTTAAGAGGAGATGAACCTTTCGCCATGTTGTCTAAAAGACGCATTCCACTCGGATCAGCGGTAGCGGCCACGATGTTGGCCTCATCCCTTGCGATGATCCCGGCATTGGCATCGGCAGCAAGCCCCTCGGCTGTCATACCCCTGCCCCCGATTTCCTCGTTGGATACCTCGCAATGGGGAAACCAGATTCTGCTGGATCAGGGCACGATCATGGAAGGCCTCACCGGATACAATGCGAAAAATCACGTCGTCTTAAAGATCGCCTCGAAAATTGTGTCCTCCCACCATGAGCGTGACTGGACGATCTATCTTCGGCACAACGCCCGTTGGTCCAACGGAAAGCCCGTCACCGCCCAAGACTTTTACGATGCCTGGATGTACGTGGCCTCCCCCAAAAATCCTCCCGGGGCGGTATGGGCATCGGTCATGCAGTATGTGCTCAACTCTTACGCCTACAAATATAGTGGAATCCCCGCCAGCCAGGTCGGGATAAAGGTTGTCAATCCCTATGAACTTCATTTGACGCTATCTACCCCACATAATATTACGAGTCTTTTGGCGCTAACTTCATCGATGCCGATCTATCCGCCCGACCTTAAGGCTCACCCGGGAACCTTCTGGACACCGAAGTACTTCGTGGGTGATGGGCCCTATCTGGTCAAGTCGTTCGTGCCCAACGGCCAAATCGTCCTCGCCAGAAACCCTCAGTATGTAGGGGCGTCGGGGCAAATGAATGTAGGCAATATACAGAGCATCACGATCGAGCCGACTTCTTCCGTCCCCGTCGAAGATTTCTTGGCGGGAAAACTTAGCGCCGCGGTGATCCAAACCACCTCGGACTACCGCTACGTTCAAGGTAATCCTAAGCTGAAGGCCGATCTGCATGTGGCGCCTACGGCCAACATCAACTATCTCGAATGGGATAAGTCCCCCCAGCCATCCCCGCTGTACAACGTAAATGTTCGAAGAGCGGTGGCCTTAGCCATCAACCGATCTCCCATCGTGAACTCGGTATTGGCGGGCATGGCAGGTTCAGCCAACACCTTTGCCTACCCCGGCTGGCCCACCGCCAAGCTGGAGCGGCCAGTGGGCTACAACGTGCAAGAGGCACGCCGTCTCTTAGCTAAGGCAGGTTATGCCAACGGCAAAAACTTGCCCACCATCTATCTGTACACGGAGACCCAGGCGAACAACCCGACCTGGATCAACGTAGCTGAGGCCATCGCCCAAGAGCTCAAGCAAAACCTGAACATGACGGTCAAGATCGAGCCAACCGCTCAGACGCAATACGGTCTCTTGCAGTACCAAGGCGTCATTCCCGGGTTTAAGCCAGGCTATCTGCTCAACAATGGCGTCGCCAACTGGAGTGGCCCGTCACAGTTGGAGCTGCAATCGTATCAAATCGACCTCTTCGACGGAACCATCGGCACGCAGCACTTCGTGCAGCATGCCGCCCAAAACTGGTACTTCCCTAATTACGATCCGCATTTAGTGAAATTGTTGGGCAATCCGGCCAATGCCAACTCCGGGATCCACTGGTCTCAGTGGGGGCCCCTGAAAACCTTAGCCGCCAAAGATATCTCAGCCCTGAACGCATGGCTGGCAAAACAGCCTGCCGCCTATCAGCGGGTCCTCAAGGTGCCAGGCGCGGTGACGAATCAAGAAGAGTGGAATAACTTGG
>JAJZZI010000168.1 GCA_021797635.1 Bacillota bacterium
GTTGCCCGCCCTCTATTTATGCCGCGAGAAAACATGTTCCGCGCCCGTGACCGAACCCGACGGCATTCTGGCGGCCCTGCAGCAGTTGGCCGGCCTGGAGCCTACGTTGGAGCCCGATCAAGATCCTCCATCTTAAAGGTGTGCGCGTAAAATAGGCGGCAGACCCCCGTCTGCCGCCTTGCCTTTTCGACATCGCGGCATTCGCGGTTGCCGACCCTCGCAACTTGTGCTATAAAGAGCTTCGGTCTTGACACGGACATCGCGAGAAAGGAACCCCAGTTATGGATCAGCCATCGACACAAATCCTCGAAGAGATTTCAAAGCGACGCACCTTTGCCATTATTTCTCACCCCGACGCTGGAAAAACCACCCTCACGGAGAAACTCCTCTTATGCGGAGGGGCCATCCATCAGGCGGGGGTCGTCAAAGGCAAGCGCTTAAGTCGCAAGGCAACGTCAGATTGGATGGAAATCGAGAAGAAGCGGGGTATTTCAGTAACCTCCACCGTCTTGCAATTCGAATACGGCGGCTATCACATCAATCTGTTGGATACCCCGGGCCACGAGGACTTCAGCGAGGACACGTATCGGACGTTGACCGCCGCTGACAGCGCGGTGATGCTGATTGATGCGGCGAAGGGGATCGAGCCCCAAACCTTGAAGCTGTTTCAAGTGTGCCGCATGCGCCACGTTCCCATCTTTACCTTCATCAACAAGCTAGACCGCGACAGTCGGGACCCCTTTGATTTGCTGCAAGAAATCGAATCGACCCTGAACATCCTCACCTACCCCATGAATTGGCCGGTGGCCTCGGGTTCGGAATTTCAAGGGGTGTACGACCGCCACCGCGGTCGCTGGCAGCCCTATCCACGGTCGGCTCGAGCCGACGACCTCACCCCCCCTGCCAGCCTAGCCGAGGATCTCCTACTATTGGATGAGGCGGGTGAGATTTTTGATCGCCAGCAAATCGCCCAAGGAGAACTCACGCCGGTCTTTTTTGGTAGCGCGCTTGCAAATTTTGGCGTGGCCACCTTTTTGGACCAATTCCTAGAGCTCGCCCCAGCACCGCGACCGCAACATACGAGCGCCGGGTTCTTGCCGGCCCATACCTCAACCTTTTCTGGATTCATCTTTAAAATCCAGGCCAATATGAACCCTCAGCACCGCGACCGCGTGGCCTTCTTGCGCGTCGGCACCGGCCGCTTCGAGCGGGGCATGACCGTCCGTCACCAGCGCCTAGGCAGAACCCTGACCTTGGCCCAGCCCCAAAACTTCTTTGCGCAGGAACGCGCCATTCTTGATCAAGCTTATCCCGGAGACATCATCGGGCTATTCGATCCTGGGTACTTTCGAATCGGCGACACCCTAAGCGAGCGCGGAGGCTTTCACTACGACCCGTTACCGCAGTTTTCACCCGAACACTTCGTCAGCGTCTCGGTGACGGACACCCTGAAGCACAAGCAGTTCCACAAGGGATTGCAACAGCTTTCCGAAGAGGGCGCAGTCCAAATCTTTCGGGTCGTTAACCGCACCGAAGATGTCGTCTTAGGTTTTGTGGGTCGGCTGCAGTTCGAGGTATTCGAATATCGCATGCAAACCGAATACGGGGCTTCCTTCAGTAAGACCCCTTTGCCATACCAACATGCGCGCTGGCTTTCCATTGACGAGCCCGACGCCATTCAGAAGAGCTATACCACCCTATTGGTGCGCGACGCCGATGATCGGCTGGTCATGCTCTTTCCAGACGAGTTTGCAGTGCGCTGGGCTAAAGAGAAAAACCCCGCAATCGAATGGTTTCCCACCTCGTATCGTCCCGACCAGGCGGCCGCCGAGGTCATGCCCTAGGCCTGCGACGTCTAGGTATCGGCACGGCTCGACCTAACCGCCAGCAAGCTTGCGTGGGACCCCCTTGGGTCCGTTTAAAAGGCACGAAAATGGGGCTTACCCTTTTATTCGGACACTACCTGGGCTCGGCCGTCACTCGGAACCACCTGCGCGTCTCCCCAAAATCGTTCCAATCCGTAATATTCTCGCTCATCCTCGGTAAAGATATGGACGACCACCATACCATAGTCCATTAAGATCCAATGCGCCCGGTCTGGTCGATGGGGATTCAACAACTGGGCTCCATGTTTTTGCATGGTATCTTCGACATAGTCCGCTAGCGCACTCACCTGAATAAAGTTATGGCCCGAAGCGATAACAAAGTAATCCGCGATCAAGGTGATCTGGCCCATGTCCAGCACCACCACCTGTTCCCCTTTGTGTTCGACCAAGGTGCGCCGAACGGCTTCCGCCCAGTTCAAAGCTTGGTTGATAATGGGATCCTCCTCCTTATCCTTGGGCTTGTATCTCCATCATCGCTTGCACGGTGTTCGGATGCAAGCTCAAATGGCGACTTAGGGTATAGGTCCAGGTGTCCTGAAGCACGGCCCGGTACCCCTGTTCCAGGTCCTCTAGCGCCAGCTCGAAGAGCTGCGGGCGATGGGCATAGGATCGTCCTGGCTCGACGGCGTCCGCCACAAAGAGTGCCTTGGCCATCCTCGTCATACCGGCACCAGCCGTCGTATGCAGCCGAATGGCCTGCCACACCGAACCGTCGCCCAGGCCCGCCTCCTCAAACCACTTCGCTGCGATGGGGCCGTGCAGCAAAAGAGGTTCCTTACGTTCAGCTTCCCGGATGGGCACGCCCAAGCGCTCCGCTTCTAGGGTAAGATTTGGGCGGCGGAACTCTCGGGCCAGGTCATGGCCAAATCCCGCCCACCGAGACAGTTCCACATCCAACCGGTGGCGCCTTGCCAATTCCTCCATGACGCTGACCACACGCATGATATGACCCTGTCGATGCTCTGTGAGTTGCTCAAATCGGTCCACTAACGTTAAGACTTGAGAGGTCACCGATCTTCCCTCTTCCGTGGCATGCAAAAAAGGGCCGAGGGGCCCTCTTTGCATGCCATTAATATCGGTTCTGACGGGGCCTCGCCTCGTTAACGATGATATCCCGGCCGCTCAACTGCGTCCCGTTCATCGCTTCTACTGCGGGTTCCACGTCTTCATCTTGCACTTCGACGAAGCCAAATCCCCGTGACCGACCCGTCTCCCGATCCGTGATAATCCTCGCTCCCACCACTTGGGCGTGCGCGCTGAACGCTTGAGCAAGTTCTTCTTCGGTCATCGACCACGGTAAGTTTCCAACGTACAGCGTCTTTGACA
Source organism: Bacillota bacterium (assembly GCA_021797635.1). GTDB lineage: Bacteria > Bacillota > Sulfobacillia > Sulfobacillales > Sulfobacillaceae > JAJZZI01. The sequence goes on from JAJZZI010000168.1 coordinate 3,213, forward strand.
ACTCTCCACCTCCCTGGGGAACTATCCCTACGCTACCTGGTCAGGGACCCAGGCAACCGACACATCCATCTAAATCCGAAACAAGGACGTAGATAAGGCCGTGAAGCCGGGAAACCTCTGACAATAGTATGAGCACTTGACCTACACCTATATGTATGCAACTTGGCTCACGAAGGCGCATACAGGTGCTGTTTGGCAATGTATTGCTCCACGGCTTCCGGCACCAAGTATTTAATGGACAGGCCTTGGCGCAACCTTTCGCGGATGTCACTAGATGAAATCGCCAGCGCCGGAACCTCCAACTGGTGGACGCGGTGGTTGGCCGCATCACCAGCAATAACCCCTTCCAGCGCCTTAAGCCGGGACAGCGAATACCCTGGCCTGCTGGCGGCAATCATGTGGGCATACGACAAAATCCTGTCCGGCGTATGCCACGATGCAATCTCTAAGATCGCATCGGCACCGGTGATGAAGTACCATGCGGTGGCCGCGTCCAAGTTGTAAAAGTACTTGAGTGTATCGCTGGTGTATGAAGGGCCGTCGCGATCAATTTCAACCTGGGAGATTTCAAAATGTACGTTCGGGGCGATGGCTAGGAAGGTCATTAGGTAGCGATGGTTGGCGTCAGCGACATACTTATCCGACTTATGAGGCGGCTGACCCGCTGGGATAAACACCACCCGGTCCAAGTGAAACGCGTCCCGAGCGGCCTCCGCCGTGACCAAGTGACCATAATGAATCGGGTTAAAGGTTCCCCCCATGAGCCCTACGGCTCGACGTACTTTACCCATTGGGCAGGTATTCGCTGTTGTTGCGCCAAATCCTGCTTGCCCTTGAAATTTCTCGATGCGTTCTCAAATCTGCGACTCCACCATCAGGTCGCCCTCTTTCCATAACAATTGCCCTTCGCCTATGAGGATCCTGGTGTCCGTGTCGATGCTGCGTTTGCGCAAGAGTTGGGGAACTCCCCGTCTACGCAGATATTCGGCAAAGTACTCTTCGGCCTCGGGGTTGCCCCAGTAGGTCATGGCAGCCCGTTCTTCCACGTCGCCCACCAAGTGAACCCCATCCTCTTCGACCACCACATCGAACCCATGCACCTGGGGTTTCAGCTGCGAGGGCACCATCCCCGCATGCTTAAGCTTGGGCGTGCGGTCCAAAATATCCCGAACCACCCACATCAAGGCGTCAATGCCACTACCCGTCACCGAGGATATGGCATAGACGGGAGCGGGGGCTACCGCCGCTTCAAGCGCCCGGAGCTCTTCACGGCTGCCTAACAGGTCCAACTTGGTCGCCACCACCAAACGGGGACGGTCGGCCAATTCGGGCGAGAAGGTCCTTAACTCGTGTTCGATGATATGGTAGTCGTTGACGGGATCGCGGGTGGTCATGGGATCCATGTCCACCAGGTGAACCAGCACCCGCGTCCGCTTGAGATGGCGCAAAAAGGCATGACCTAAGCCTAGCCCCGTATGGGCCCCCTCAATGAGACCTGGCACGTCGGCCATGACAAACGATTCACCATAACCCCCAACCACTCCCAAATTGGGCACCAGGGTGGTAAAGGGATAGTCCGCAATGCGGGGACGCGCGGACGACACCCGACTTATCAAGGTGGATTTACCTGCGTTGGGAAATCCCACCAAGCCCACATCGGCTAATAGATTGAGTTCCAGGCGCACCCATAGGCTTTGGCCAGGCTGACCCCGTTCGGCCACCTTGGGCGTCCGATGAACGGAACTAACAAAATGGCTATTCCCTCGCCCTCCCCGGCCCCCGCGGGCAATAACCTGCCGCTGCCCCGGGTCGACGAGGTCGGCGATGAGCGCGCCGTCTTCATCGTGGTACACGAGGGTACCCGGAGGCACGCGCACGATGACGTCATCTCCACCTTTACCGTAGCAGTTATTATTTCCTCCATTTTCGCCCGGCCGAGCGCGGTAGTGGCGCTGACTGCGAAAATCCATCAGGGTGCTCAAGCCGCTGTCGACTTCGAAAATGACGTCTCCGCCACTGCCTCCATCGCCGCCCGCTGGTCCCCCATTGGGCACAAACTTCTCTCGACGAAAACTAATGGCGCCGTTACCGCCCTGACCTCCCTCCAAATAGATTCGAGCTTCATCGATGAACATGAGCCTCCTCCTCCTTCCTGTCCGCGCGCCTTATTCGGCTACGTCCATGCCACATCAAAACGATGGTTTCACCCTGCTGCCAAACCCTTACCCCAAGTCGCACCCGGGGCACGGCCTTGGGATCGGGAAGTGAAACCACAAACCCATGGTCATCCAGATGCACGTCTAGCGAAGATCCGGCACTGTCAATGGCTCGACCCACACTGTGCTGAAACCGATATAGGGTAAGCCAGGCGGGGCGCATCCGGCTTATATGCCACTGACAGCGAATGCCGCGCGACTCCGCCAAGGCGTCCAGGGCTAGCACCGAATATAACCACGAGAGCGGCAGATCTCGGTACCAACGGCTCTCTTCTCCAATTCTCTCCGTGACCCGACCAACATACTCCTCGACCCGGTTGGTGCGCCCGAGTTGCAACCACCCTTGAATCACCTGCATTTGGTTGGCCTGCCGATGTCGCAGCCGACGCACGATGGTCACCAGCGTCCGGCGATGGTGCCAACGGCCGACGGCAACAACCGCCATCACCAATAGCGCCAAAAGCATAAGACGCCAAGGACGGGGAGCCAAATAGCTCCCCGTCCCGAGCATACCTATTAGCATCCAGCCAAGGACTCCCGGCCTCATCGGTATCCCCCGCCATTCAATAGGTTACGAAATTTCTTGCGCCGTTGCAGGAATGATATCCACTTCGCGGCGCTTGTGACTACGATGAACAAAACTGACGCGGCCGTCCACCTTAGCAAACAAGGTGTAGTCCCGACCTACTCCGCAATTTAGCCCCGCATGAATCTCCGTGCCCCTTTGCCGAACGATAATACTGCCGGCGGTCACGAATTGTCCCTGATGGCGCTTCACACCAAGCATCTTAGGATTGGAATCGCGGCCGTTTCGAGAACTACCGCCGCCCTTTTTATGGGCAAACAATTGAAGTCGCACGATTACACCTCCTCATCCCGCGCAGGGGTTTTGATTGCTTGCCAGCGCACGAATTGTCCGTGGGACAGAGCCAGATCCTTCAACCCGGCACCAATCCAGTCGAACCCCACTTGCAGCTCGAAGGAGGCATCCTCCGGTAATTCAAACTCTGCTCGGCCCTCTTCCACCACGCACCGACCTTGGGTTCTAGAAAATCCCAGTGCCAACGTCTCCACCAAAGCGCTGACGGCGGAGCACACCACATCTTCTCCGTAGCGTCCCGCGCCAGCATGTCCCCGCACGGTGAGCCGTTTGAGCGTTCCGTCCTGCTCTTCCCAAGCTTCGATCCGAATCACCGCTTAAGCCGACGGGAACTCGATCCGCTCAACCCGAATGCGAGTCAAATCTTGACGATGGCCCTTGCGCCGACGATAGTTGCTCTTCGCCTTATACTTAAACACTAAAATCTTTGGGCCACGCTCTTGTCCCAAGACGGTGGCGATTGCCCGAGCACCATCAATGTACGGGCGTCCCACCAGAGTCTGACCCGCCTCGTCAACCACCATCAATACTTGTTCCACCTTGAACTCGTCGCCTGTGGTTCCCGGCAGCTTCTCCACCAAGAGTTCTTGTCCCGGAGAGACTCGGTACTGCCGTCCGCCCGTCTCCATCACTGCGTACACTCTAAGATTCCTCCTTGACCGAGGTTCGGGAGGGAATGGTTTTTCCATGCCATACCGGGGCCTCCGCGCAATTTGCCCAATCAAGGCTATCATGAAATCCGGCCTCTGTCAAACCGCGTTCGTCTCTCGCAAGGCCTCGTGCTCTTCGCGTCCATTTCCCGCCACCACGACGATTTTCGCCGTAGCAAACGTTCGGAACGCCCGCTGAATCTCCACCGAAACCCGATCGCCGACCCGTTGACCCGCGCCTTCGATGTCAATCACGTAGCCCGCAAGCCGACTGATCCCATCTTTGGTGTTGGTTTGGTGGCGCTCTTCGACCAGCACTTCTAACACCATGCCCTCGTGCACGGGAAGCGCCAGCGCCTCCACCGCCGCGCGCGTGCCAATCTTTCGGATCTTCAGCTCCTCCAAGGCGCAATCCATGGAACCCCGAACAAATACCGACCGCCTGGTATCCCGTTCCAGCTCCTTGAGGTTGGCTCCCCCGGGGCCAATCAAGTGCGCCGCAATCTGAGGGTGGGCTTCGGCTAAAAGGGCCTCTGCGCCGGACTCCCTCAAGCGATCAATAATGCGTTGGCGCAGTCGACGGGCAATCACTTCTTCAGAGAGGACGTGGCCTCTTCCCTCGCACGCCGGACAGACCCGGGTCATTTGACTCAGAAGCGATTCGCGCACCTTTTTCCGGGTCATCTCCAGCAAGCCCAGGCGCGTCATGCCCAGCACCGTCACCCTGGTGCGATCGCTGCGCAGCGCACCGTGCAGCGTTTTAATTAACTCGGCCTCGTCGTCCTCCCCTTCCATATCAATGAAGTCGACGACAATGATACCGCTCAAGTCGCGAAGCCGCATCTGGCGTGCGATTTCTATCGCAGCTTCCTTGTTCGTACTGAGAACGGTGTCCGACAAGTCGGTCGTACCGACATTTTTCCCCGTATTCACGTCGATAACCGTCAAGGCTTCCGTCTCGTCTACCACCAAATAGCCGCCACACTTTAACCACACTCTTCGTTTCAACGCACGGTCGAGCTCAGCCTCCGTGCCCCGGGCTTCGAAGAGAGGCACGGCCCCTTCATATAAGTCAATTCGCTGTTTCAGTTTAGGTGATAGGGTGCCGGCAATTTCGCGGGCGCGGTGGTATGCCTGGGGATCATCGACCACGAAGCGGTCCACCGATTCATCGAAGTGATCGCGAATCGTGCGAAACACCAAGTTGGCCTCACGATGGAGCAAGGCCGGCGCATGGGCCGTGCGGGCACGGGTCTTAATCCTGCTCCAAAGCCGACGCAAGTACGCCAAGTCACGAATCAAGGTGTGCTGGGGCACACCTTCGGCGACGGTGCGCACGATAATGCCCATACCCCGCGGTCGCATGCGCTCGGCCAGTGACCTTAGTCGTTCCCGCTCTGATTCTTTAGCGATTCGGCGGGAAACTCCAATCGTATCGGCATAAGGCGTCAGCACTAGATACCGTCCGGGAAGGCTGACATTGGTGGTAATCCGTGCCCCTTTCGAGCCAATCGGTTCCTTAGATACCTGCACAATGACATCTTGCCCCACTTTCAAGACGTCTTGAATAGGTCGTCCCCGGCCATGATCCCGCTCTTCGGCATGCGCATCATCGACATACAAAAACGCATTTTTGTCCTGCCCTAAATTCACAAACGCCGCCCGCATCCCCGGTAGAACATTTTCCACGCGACCTTTGTAGATGTTGCCAGCCGCCTGCTCTTCTTCCGCACGCTCGGTGTAAAACTCGACTAATTGCCCATCCTCCAAAATAGCTAAACGGCTTTCCCTGACTCCAAAATTGACCAAAATCTCTTTAAAAATCTTCGGTTCCGGCACGGAAGGAGTCTCTAAGATCGCTTCGTCCTCCTCCGGGGATTCGGCGCCGGGCACCTCAGCGGCTACTATGGCCGTTTCAGCCGGAAGAATCCCCCAACGGCGACGCTTTCGCCGTGTCATTCCTAAGCTCCTTTCCGGATGATTCAGAATTCATTCAACGGATATACCAAATTGAGGTTATCCTGTGCCCATCATAGAGAATTGCCGGGGGTTCGTCAACGCGAGCTGAGTAACTTACCGACGGTCACAGAGGGTCCCTCGCGATGCAACCCGGCCACCAAATCCTCCTCATAGAGCACCCCCACCCGTTTGAGCTCGGCGTCGAGGACGGCGATCCGATGATAGTGTAGCGGCCGCATGACCTCTAACACCTGACTTACGGGGGTGGTGGCACGCACGGCCAGATCATCCAAGGCCCAAATGGGTCGCCTTTGAAATCGTGCAGAACGTATCGCTAAATCGCGAAGCGTCCAATAGGTTGACAGCGGTTGGCGGCCGCGTGCCCCCCAATACAAGAAGGCGGAAAAGATGGCCAAAGCAATGGGTAATCGCCCAAATGCCAAGAGCAGCATGGAAACCGCCATGAGTCCGCGACTGAGCCAGAGCCCGCCACTTCGCACCATGTGCTCGGCGCGCGCGTGGCCGATCCGACGACTCAGGTAGACTTCGGCCAACCGGCCGCCATCTAAGGGAGTGACCGGCAATAGATTCAGCACGCCGAGGCCAAGATTCAGCGCAATAAATTCATGCACGGGCCCACCCGCAATGCTAACCCTGCCTTGCAAGGACCAGGCCAAGGCGGCCAACAGAAAATTTTGAAGCGGCCCGGCCACGGCTACCATCATTTCTACCTCAGGGTCTTGGCTGCCAAGGCCGTCAATTTTCGCGATGCCCCCAAATGGCCATATTTCGATCCGCTCCACCCGCAGGCCATAGCTTTCGGCCACCAAGGCATGGGACAGTTCGTGCATGAGCACGACCGCAAAGGCGACCAACATCCGCTCTAAATGGCCGGTCAGAGAATACGCCAGCAGAGCAAGGACAAAGAGAGGGTGAACATAAAAGCGACGACACCACCCGGTGGAATTCACCTAGGACCTCGTAAAAGCGTGACTCGGCCAAAGAACTCCAGGGGATTCACCGGGTATCCCCGGTCCACCAATTCGACTGCCACGTGCGAGCCGCGACTCCTGCCGATTTGATAATTTGGGGGGACGCGTTCGCCTGGGGACACGCGCGGCGTCAAAACACTACTGATTTCCAAGACCATGTGGTTGGCTAGCTTAATCCACACCTGGCCTAGGGCATCCGTCTTGGCTACCACGCCTCCGGGCCCGCTGAACACAGCTTGACTCCCGGAGCTGGCCACTATCATCTCTCGGTGAAACACGGCTTGTCCCAATCGTCCATGCCATCCAAAGGCTTGGACCACCCTCCCCTGCCTCACCAGCGGCGGCCAGCCCGATCTTGCCCTGGGCGCAGGTTTTGCGCTCGTCCAATTGCCGAAGGTAGACGTCCGACTCCACTTTACAGCGAGGGATTCCAGCACCCGGGCTTCCGGCATGGAAACCCTATGCGCTCCCAAGAGTCCTAGCGCCAAAATGCTCGACACCGCTAACTGCTTCGAAAGTTTGGATGGTATCAATGGTCCGGCCATGGTTATCCCCCCGCCCTCAAAACTATGCAGGGAGGCCGTCCACCATGACTCTTCCATCACCCGGCGGCTTTCGCCGGACCCAGCCACCGTTGGCCGGCGATGACGGTCGCTTACGAAAGGGATGCCATGCTTTGCCCATCGGCGACGGTCGAGGCACGCACCCCCGATCAAAAAAACGTAGGATGAAGGCGCATTTCGCGTCCATCCTACCGACGATCACCGTATTCATGGCTTCGCGTGCGTATCAGGCACGGGGACCCCTGAGCCTCGACGGCCCCCGCTCCTTTTTGCTCATGAACGGCGGCCACTCCCCTCAGAGCTGCGTTTTTTGCTATGGGCACGCTTTTCCAAACGGCCAAGGCGCCTCTCGATGCGCGACAATTGTGCAAACACCCCAACCAGCAGGGCTCCATCTACGGCCAATATGACCAAGATCCACGAGTGCATCGAAACCCCGCCTTTAGTCCATGCGCAGGCGGCTGCGATACCGACTGACGGGCGGCGGGAAGCGGAAGATGGCATAACCGAGGTTGACCAGCCACTTCAGCTGATGCCGAAGGCCCAGCACGACCACTCCCGCAATGATTCCTATGCCTGCCCCGGTCAGCACGTCCGTTGGCCAGTGGAGCCCTACAAAGACCCGGGCCACTGCCACCGCCGCCGCAAACAAAATCCCGTAAATACCATCGCGGGTTCTTGCGTAAAAGAGGCCGGTGGCAAATCCAAAGCTGCCTGCCGCATGATCACTGGGAAATGAGCTGTCACGGGCATGCTGCAACAATTGATGGACCTCTTGAGGCTCGAACACGAAGGGTCTAGGCCGGTAAAAGAAATGGCCCAGAACCAAGTTGATAACCAGCGCGAACGCCCCTGCCACAATCGCAAACACCACTGCCTCGCGCGTCTGACTGCGCACGCGCGGGGGCCAAAACCACAATAACAGAAAGACCAGCGCCCACAATTCAGGTGCTCCCTTGGCGACAATCTTGCCCAGATCATTCAAGAATGGGTTGACCTGCGTCCAGTTATTAACCACGTGAAACCAGTGCTGGTCAAATGCTAG
>JAJZZI010000241.1 GCA_021797635.1 Bacillota bacterium
CTTGGAGGGATTTTCAGCATCTCGCCGACCGAGTTCCCGGCTTAATCCCGTAGGAACGTGGGGGCGTGGGAAGCGTGGTATGTGGGGTACCACGCTTCGCAAGATAGACGTTCTTGCAGTGGGGAGATGAAAGCCTTGAACAAGGGACGGATTGCGGGCCTTGTTCAAGGCTAAGTTCGCACTCCCATCATCGCTGGCAGACGGGCCACCCTCCGTCGAGGTGCCATGGAAATGAAACATGAAGCGATTCGCTTAAGCGAGGAGGCGACCTCCATTCCCAGTGATGCGAAGTGGCGCATCGAGTGCATGGCTACTTCTAAAGGGTCAACTCAAGATGAACCATATCGATGCGGAGGCCGGCCGATTCATTCACTTCTTGGACCAGGAGGGAAGAAATCTTCCCGCGTAATGATCGAATGTGAATATAAACAGGAAAAAAATAATCATAACCATGCGGTAAAAATGAAGGAGATTTGTAAACCACGCAGAATATAACTTTCTGTAATCCGAATTACCTTCCAGATTGTCTTCGAATCCTGATGAAATCTTCGAGTTGAATGGGCTGTTATCCGAACTGATGGTTCTTATATTTTGGTGTAGTCAGTAGTGGATGGCAATTATCGTTAGTGAAGACGATCAATTTCGTTTAATTAACGCAATTGTCATGGGATTTTGCATCGAGATGAAAACGGAGGATGATGAACATGAACCGAAAGCTCTTGGCTACCGGTACGGCGGCATTGATGACTGCCGGGCTTGGTGGCATGGGTGTCCTATTGGGAGCGGCCCCGACGGTTCAGGCAGCTTCTAAAGTGGTTACCTTAACCTATCCGGCAAATGACTTGGGGACCCTCGACCCCGTGGTTTGGGATTCAAACAAGGGACCGGACGGGGGCCCGCTTTTCGAGGGACTGTACGGGATTGGCCAAAAGAACCAGGTCGTGCCTAAAATCGCAACCAAGGCGGTGCCCTCCCAGGGTGGACGGGTATGGACGATTTATATGCGCCATAACGCTCGATGGTCGAACGGGCAGCCCGTCGTGGCAGCAGACTTCAAGTATGCGTGGCTTCGATGCCTGTCGCCGACGGACACGTCCGGAGCGCCTTGGGCAGGCGTCGAAGGCAATCTGCTGAATGGCTGGGCCTATAATGCCGGGGCCGTGCCGGCCAGCAAGGTCGGAGTTCAGGTGGTCAACAACTACGAGCTAAAGATTACCCTAGACGGAGCGACCAACATTACCGGCCTGCTCGCTCTTACCGCCTCCATGCCCGTCTATCCTCCTGCGGTCAAGGCACATCCCACCTCTTGGCTGGATCCGAAATACTTCGTGGGCGACGGACCGTACGTACTAAAGAAATTTGTGCCCAACGGCGAAGTGATCATGACCCGGAATCCGAAATATGTGGGAGGACCCGGCTATAACGTGGGCAACGTGCAGCAAATCGATGTGGTGCCAGGGCCGACGGTAGAAGTGGAAGACTATCAGGCAGGTGCGCTCGATGCGGCTCACGTCAATTCGCCCTCCAACTATAGTTTTGCAAAGACCCACTTTCCTAGCCAAATTCACATACAACCCATGGCCCAGGTCAACTACCTTGGTTATGACCACTCGGTCTTGCCGTCGGCGTTAGATAAGCCCTTGGTTCGCCAGGCGATTGCCATGGCCATCAACCGCAAGCCGATTGCGACCAAAGTGCTGGCGGGATTGGTGGGACAGACTTCAGTGTTTGCCTATCCGGGATTTCCTACCTATAAATACCAGCACAACCCCTACAGTTATAATGTTGCGGCGGCGCGAAAGCTTCTGGCTAAGGCGGGATACCCTGGCGGCAAGGGTGTCGGCCAACTCTATCTCTACACCTACACGTCGGCGTCGAGCGCGACGGACATTCCCATGGCTGAAGCGGTCGCCGAAGAGCTGAAAAACAATTTAGGCTTAAACTTCAAGATCATGCCCACGAATGCCACAGAGATGGGTGTCATCATCTGGGCCGGAACCTACAAGGGCATTTTGCCAGGGTATTCGATGGACATTGGAAGTGCCAACTGGAACCAAACTCAGCAGTGGCCCTTACAGTCGGACCAATGGGTGACCACGGGCGACTCCGGCGATATTCCGGCTCCGGGGAACTTCCAGAAGTATGCTGAGAACTGGAACTTTTACACCTATGATCCCAACGACGTCAAGGCGTGGGGTAATCCCAACAACACGAATCTCGGAGTATCATACTCGCAGTGGCTTCCCATTTTAGCTGCTGCCAAAAAGGATATGGCCTTCCTTACGGCATGGACCAAAAAGCAGCCACTGGCCTTCCAGCAGGCGATGAATCCCCCAGGTACGCCATCGGGTGCGACCGTGCTGGCGAACTTCGAAAAGAGCTATAAGACGGCCAAGACCCCTACCGCGAAACATGCTGCCTGGGTGGCTCTGTGGAAGTACGTCGGTTCCTACGCCGCTCCCGGGGGCGGAGCTTACGTGGGCTTGAACGCGCAGGTTTACATCGACAAGTATGAGCCTCCGCTTGAACATCAAATGCGCATCCTCGAGGCCGAGCTGGGGAACACCGCCAGTGCCCAAAAGTCGGCGCAGTTGAGTGGGGAAATGGGCAACTTGATGATGAAATCGGGGTTGGACATTCCTTTGAACTATCAACGAATCGTCACGTTGGAAAAGCCTTTCTTGACTGGGGTGCAATCAAGTCCCTATTCCGGCTTGTTTTACCAATATCAGTACCTGAAGATCAAGTAGGCTAAACCGTGGGGGCCGGGCAGGCATGTTGCTGTTCGGTCTCCAGTCTTGTTCTAGACCGGGTTAGCGGACGGACGCCAGCTGAAGAACGATTAAGGCACAAGGTGGATCGATGGTGGTGATGGAGGCCAAGGAAGGTGGGTGACAGGCGACTCGTGACGAACCAAGCAGAATTGGACCAGAGGCTGGAGACGCCCTCTAAGGCATTGACGGAGTGGATGGCTCGATGCGAGGGAGATATTTTGATTCTAGGGGTGGCGGGGAAAATGGGGCCGAGCTTAGCCCGCCGCACCCAAAATGCCATCCGTGCGGCGGGGGTAAACACGAAAGTCATTGGTGCATCGCGATTTTCCGACGCCAGCATTCGTGCGCAATTAGAAGCACAAGGCATTGACACCATTGCCGTGGACCTGCTTGAGGAAATACAGCTAGCCAAATTGCCCGATGCGCCCAATGTCATCTATATGGCGGGGCACAAATTTGGCACGACCGGGCGCGAGCCCTATACCTGGGCGATGAACGCGTACCTTCCGGGCCGTATCGCTGAAAAATATCGCCACTCCCGCATCGTGGCCTTTTCCAGTGGGAATGTCTACCCTATGTCCCTAGTCTCGCTGGGCGGATCCAAGGAGACGGATGATCCCGGACCCATCGGGGAATACGCCCAGTCGTGCCTCGGACGTGAACGGATCCTCCAGTATTCCTGTTTGGCCCATGAGACGCCTATGGTGCTCTTGCGGCTAAACTATGCGATGGACTTGCGCTATGGCGTGCTTCACGATGTGGCCACCTTAGTGTTTGAGGAAAAGCCGGTAGACGTTACGATGGGATATGTGAACGTTATTTGGCAAGGGGATGCCAATGACATTGCGGTTCGAAGTTTAGAGGCATGTAGCGTTCCGGCCCGTATCATCAACTTAACGGGACCCGAGATGGTTTCCATACGCTGGTTAGCTGAACAGTTTGGGCAACGTTTTGGTCGCCCTCCCATCATTGTGGGAGAGGAGCGGCAAACGGCGTTACTGAATAATGCCGAGAAATGCCATCGGCAATTTGGGCTTCCAGAAGTCCGCCTGCAAGAACTGATTGACTGGACGGTAGCCTGGGTCCTCCATGGCGGTTCATCGCTGAATAAGCCGACGCATTTCCAAGAAGTGCAGGGGAGGTTTTGAGCGTGGGCCATGCATTGGACCTGCCCGCCGGGGTGCGCCAATTGTTGGCCAAGGGCACGGTGATTCCCGCCCACCCGCTGGCGTTAACGCAACGGCGAACCCTGGATAGGCGGCACCAGAGGGCTTTGACGCGATATTATGCCGCGGCGGGGGCGGGTGGAGTGGCCGTTGGCGTACACACCACGCAATTTCAAATTCGCGAACCGAGCATTAATTTGTTGCAGCCGGTGCTCGAACTTGCTGCCGAGACGATTGATCAAATGGCGCTCGCGCGTCCTTTCATTAAGGTGGCAGGCATCGTTGGCCCCACGGCCCAGGCCGTTTCCGAAGCGCAGTTAGCCAAGAGCCTTGGCTATCATCTTGGACTTTTGAGCATGGGAGGACTTTCGAACCTCGACGAAACGGCGTTGATCGAGCGGACGCGAAGGATCGGCGAAGTAATCCCTGTCTTTGGATTCTATCTTCAACCGGCGGTAGGGGGGCGGGTGTTAAGCAGGAGATTTTGGGAGGAAGTGGTCGAGATTCCTACCCTGCTTGCGATTAAGATAGCCCCCTTTGACCGATATCGGACGCTAGAGGTCGTTCGAGCGCTTGCAGCATCGAGCCGATCGAGCCAGGTCGCGCTGTATACCGGCAATGATGACCATATCGTGGTGGACTTGCTGACCCCGTATCGTTTTTGGATAGACGGGCGATGGGTAGAACAGCGCATCGTAGGGGGACTTCTTGGCCACTGGGCGGTTTGGACGAAAAGAGCCGTAGAGCTGTTCGAACGAGTTCAAGAGATTATCGGTCAGGAGAACATTCCTCGGAACCTTTTAACGGAGGCAGCCGAGATTACTGCCATGAACGCCATTCTCTTCGACGTCGCGCATAACTTTCAAGGCAGTATTGCAGGCATTCACGAAATTCTCTATCGCCAAGGGCTTCTGGCAGGCACGTGGTGTCTCGATCCGGAGGATCGCCTGTCTCCTGGCCAGATGGAGGACATCGTAGGTGTGATGGAGCAGTTTGAGTCGTACCGCGACGATGCGTTTGTCGCTAAGCATCTGGCGTCCTGGCTTGATGACGGCTAGCAGCGAAGCCCGGATCCCGCATTTCTGGTTAATAGGACCGGATAGCGAGAGTTAACAGCACGATAGCAATCATTTTTAAAATAAACTAGAATGAAACGAAGCGGTTAGTTGCGTAAAAAGTGTCCCGTCGATGAAGCACGGTCGGTGCCCATCGAAGCGTTGAAGCAGATTGCGTCTCGCACACCTGAACGTGGAGCTGGGTTTCCGTCCTACGAGCGGTGCCTGGAACCGTGTGGCAAGGGATAGATGGAGATCCGCGAGAGGGCTGGGGAGACATTTTGGTCGGGGCCAAATTAGTGCAGTGGATGGGTATGTCGGCAAAGATCACCGAGAATCTCTATGAGCAGGGGGCGCTAGGATGTTGAATGTTGGAAACCAGGGGGCGAAGGCGACGAAAACCGGAACATGGGTGAAAGAAGTCATATGGCAGCAACATTTGGCTTGGGCGTCTGCCGAAGCGCATGCTTCAGGGCTACCCAAAGAGGGCCAGGTATTATTTGTGGGTTCCGGAACATCCTATTATCTCGCTCAAGTGGCAGCCGAATTCGGGCGCAGACGGGGATATCACGCCGAAGCCCGTCCATCCGAGGACGTGGTGCTCGAACCGGAACTTGCCTTGGACGGAGTGGCCACCGTGGTGGTGATTTCTCGCTCCGGAACCACCTCTGAAGCGGTGTGGACCATGGAGGTTGCCCGGGAGTTCGGGGTCCGCGCGGTCGCGGTCACCTGCCATGGCGACAGTCCTTTAGCCCAGATGGCGGACCACGCATTGGTCTCGCCGGAGGGAGAGGATGACACCGTCGTCATGATTCGGTCGTTTTCGAGTATGCTGGTCTTGTTGCAGCATAGTTTGGCGGACACTGAACTCACGGATTTGGCCCCGTACGCGCTCAATGTGCTTGAGCAAGCGGATCAGGCGATCTCGCGTCTACCGGCGTGGCCACGGCGGATCTATCTCTTGGGAGCAGGTGTGCGGGCCGGCATCACGCAAGAGGGAGCGCTTAAGGCGCAAGAAATGTCGGGAATTTCGGCATCTGCCTATTCACCCTTGGAATTTCGCCATGGTCCCAGAGGCTCGGTGATGCCTGAGGACTTGGTGGTCCTTTTAGGTCAAATCGCTCGCGTCGGCTACGAGTGGGATGTCCTGGAAGACCTGGCCAAGCAAGGTGCTACGATGTGGGCGATTGCCGCGCCGGGATGGTTGGAACATGGCAGAAGCCGGGGTCTTGCCGTCGATTCTATTGCCTTGCCCGATGCTGTGCCAGATATGGAATCGGGGCCGCTGGCCGTGCTTCCCCTGCAATGGCTGGCGTGGAATTTGGCGGTAGCTCGGGATCGCGACCCCGATCAGCCACAAAATCTGAGTCCGGTGGTCTCCATCACGCGAGCATGAAGTCTGGGCCAACGGGGAGAGATGGATGAAAGACGAGCAAGAGGTGGCTCTGGGGATTGACTTTGGAGGCACCAAAACGGCGATGGCGGTGGGTACCGGCGATGGAGCGATCTTGGCGCAAGAACGCATAGTGCATGCGGCTGACGCCCATGCGGAACAGATCGTCACGCAAGCCTTTTTGCGGGCCAAGGGCCTTATCCGGCCGTTTAACGTGTCTCGCGTGGGGATTTCCACGATGGGTTTGACGCGTTCGGATAAGGTGCTTTTGGCCCCCAATGTGGCTGGCTGGGCGGAGTTGCATTTGCCGGAGATGGCACGCGCCTGCTTCGAGGGCAAGCCCTTGGCCCTGGGCAATGACGTAAAGGCGGCAGCTCAAGCGGAATGCCTCTGGGGAAACTTGGCCCACCGAGATGGCGGAGCCTTCTTGAATTGGGGCACGGGAATTGCTCTAGCCTTTACGTCTGGGGGGCGGGTGCAGCAGGGGGCGCATGGCGCCTCGGGCGAGATCGCGTACGCATGGCAGGACGGATCTTCAATGGGATTTGCCGAGGGACACGCTCCTTTTGAAGAGGCCACCGGGGGTGGAGCCCTTCGACGAGCCATCGCTGAACGCCTGGGAATTTCCAGTATGGAGGAATTTTTTGCTCGACTGCCCCATGACGGGGATTGTCAGCGGTACTGGCAGGAGATCTTGGAGTGGGTGGCCCAAGTCGTAGGCGTGGCCCTTTTGGCAGTGGACGCGGAAGTGTTGGTGATCGGTGGCGGGCTGGTGCGGCAATTCTCGCTCATCGGGCCTGCACTATCGAACAGGTGGCAGCGCTATCTTCCCTTTCCCCCCGAGGTGATCCAGAGTGCCTTTGGCAGCGACGGGGGGATGCGCGGCGGCCTTGCTCTAGCCTGGTCGGCGAACCTGATCCCTTAGGCGACTCGGAGGCCAGGGTGTCATGTGATCACCGTGCGACACCTTGCATTTTCCTAAATGATGAAAGGACGAATAAGATGGCCATGAACGTTCAACGGGCAACACGTCAGAAGCTTGTGGCTTTGGGGGAGCTTGCCGATAGGGTTTTTCGGCCGCAGTTGCCCCCGGGTACGGGCATGCCTAAGGAATACGCGAGACTTTTTCACCCGGATAATGCGGAAAACTTATATTATGTCGCGGACGATCAGGGAACGCCGATCAGCATGGTCGCCACCTACCCATGTGAGTTGGTGGTTGGCCCCGCGAAACTTTCCGCGATTGCCATCGGCTCTGTGGGTACGCTGGCCGACTATCGAGGTCGTGGGCATGCGACGGAGATCCTGAATAATATCGTGGAAGCCGTGCGGTCTGAGTATGCGTTGATGTTGGTGTCGGGGGCCAGACCGCTCTATGACCGTTTAGGTTGCGTGCCATTCGGCCAACTGCTGAAGGCCGCCTGGGTCATAGATGACCACGATCTGCAGCACGAAGCCGCCGTGGTTGAGGAAGTTTCAGATATCGCCAGCGTGGCCCACGCCCTGCATCGTGTTTATGTGCAAGAGACCTGCCGCTATCGGCGAACTTTTGAAGAAATGATCAGTTTTTTGAAATCCATTAGCGCGCCGCGCTATCGTTCGCGGTCGCAAGCGACCCGGGTGTTTTCCCTTGGGGTCCAGGGTGAGATTGCCGGGTACGCGGTGGCAACCCCCAGTCGCGATGGAACGAGGGTGGAGGTGTTAGAGTGGGCTGGCACTCGAAGCCACGTGGTTTCGCTGGTCGAACGAGCGACCCGGCTTATGGGAGCCTCATTGGTCGAACTGCGCCTGCAACCGGAAGACGTAAGCCTTCGCGCTCAGCTGATTAATCGGGGTATTTCGCTTGAACCCGTTCCCAATCAGGGGACTTTGTCGATCCTAGACCTCGGTCGCCTGGTGACGGAATCCAATCCCCTGATCACGGAACGATTCGGCTCCCCGCTGTCCGTCGTATCGGAGGAGAGCGGGGAGCTTGGCCTGGCCTGGTCCGAACCGGAAACCCGGCTCCATGAGCTTCCTTTGCCCTCTCACGGTGATCGGCGGACCTTGGCCACGTGGCTATATACGCCGAGTGGATTGAACCTTCCATTGCCCGATACCGCAGGACTGAACTTTGTTTAGTTGGGCGCCCTTGACCTCAGCCGCATGGTTCGAGGTGTAGGGGTGAGCGGCAAGGATTTAGGGTGGGTGGCCGACGTGGGTGGGACCAACATCCGTCTCGCGCTGGTGGGTCATCGGGGCGAGATTTTGCGTGAAGACCAATGCTCGACGCCCCCCGTGCCCACCCCTATGGCGGTGCTCGATGTTCTAGAGAGTCTTTGTGCCAAGATGCCGATAGACCGACGAGCCGTTCAGGGACTGGTCTTAGGGATTCCCGGTGTGGTGGACAGCGGTAACGGCATGGTTAAACTCAATGCGAACTTGGGATGGCGCGACGTGCCCCTAGAGAAAATGGGGCGAGAACGATTTGGGTTGCCAGTTGTCCTGCAAAATGATGTGCGACTCCATACCCTTGGGGAGTGGAAGTATGGTGTTGGACGGCAGTTGGATGGGGCCAAGACGTTTGCCGACGTGGTGATCGGGACTGGAATAGCGGCTGGGCTGGTCGTAGGCGGACAGTTGCTGCAAGATCCGGCTACGGGAGAAATCGGACATCTCAGCATGGACCGATCGGGATGGCCGTGTGGTTGTGGCAAGCGGGGATGCGTGGAGACGGTGGTTGGGGCAAAAGGCCTTCGGCGACTCTGTATGGAGGCGGGGCACCCGGTAGAAAGCTTTATGGAGGATGTCGTAGTGCCCTTAATGGAGCAAGAACCATGGGCGGTGAAGGTGTGGCAGACGTTCGCCGCCGGTCTGGCCTTTGGTTTAAGTGCATTGATTATGGTGCTGCGTCCCAGCGTGGTGGTTTTGTCTGGCGGCATAGCCGGAAGTTTTATGCATTGGCAGGCCATGCTATGGGAGGCGCTAGCTGACGAGCTTTTTCCAGGTGCGCTGGCTGAAACCGAAATTGTCGCAAGTGCGTTATCGACCCGCGCGCCCTATCTAGGGGGATCCTATCTCTTGTTTGGACGGTGAAGCGAGTGAGTGCCTGTGCTGGGTCCATGCTAACCCCTCAAGCTCGGAGCGTGCCAGGCGACTAAGGCACTCGCCTCATCGCTTAGAAGACGATTTCATGAGAATAAGAACATCACCGGGATCCGTTCAATAGGGCGAGTCCTAGTCCTACGACTCCCCTTGACCATAATGCTTGAGAGCGCAGCGCGAAAGCCATCCTCCGTCATGTCGGATGGCTTGTTGGCGTCCCATCGAGCCCCATAAACCGCTACGCAATTTTTTAGAGGCGAGAGATCCCATCGCCACACCTTGGCGTATTACTGGATGAACCACATCGGGAGAAACCACTTCTCCTAGAATGTTCAACATGAACAGGAGAGATGCTTGATGAAAAAGCATGTTGCAGTGCTGGGTACGGCACTATTGACGATGGGATTAGCGGCGACCATGCCCGCCGCCGGAGCCTTGGCTGCCAGTGCTCCACCAGCCTCGGCCACGAGCACACCTGGTGCCAATCTGCGTGTAAGCCTGGATCAGTTGTTAGGTGAACACGCCGTGCTCGCGGAACTGGCGATGCAGGCTGGATATGCTGGGGCTGCTGACTACCCTCAGTTGACCAAAGCCTTGGGCCAGAACACCCAAGAACTCAGTGACCTGGTGGCCTCGGTATACGGTAAAGCGGCCGGCAGGCAATTTCAAGTGCTCTGGCAAAGCCACATCAACGACTTGGTCGACTACGTGCTGGCCGCGAAACGCCACGAAGTAGCCGGCCAAATGGCCGCGATGAAAGCCATGACATCCTACCGCGACAGCTTCTCCGCCTTCATGGCCAAAGCGGATCCGTTCATTAACGCCAGCAGGTTGTCGGCCGCGCTGCAAAAGCACATGGACCAATTGATGGCCTCCTTCAACGCATTCGTTGCCGGAAAATATCGGATGTCAGCTCAGAACATGGTCTCGGCCTACAACTTCATGTTTGTCGCTGGTGACTATCTCGCGGTATCCATCGCCAAACAATATCCGTCGACATTCAACAACACGAGCCCCAATACGCTGCCTGTCCATCTCCGTGTAACGCTCGATCAGCTTTTGGGAGCACATGCCATATTGGCCCAACTGGCGATGGAAAGCGGATATGCCGGATCGCCTCAATACCCCTCTTGGGTCTACGCCTTGAACCAAAATACTCAGGCGCTAAGCGGAGCGATCGCCTCCGTGTACGGCCCGGCAGCTGGCAAGGCGTTTACGCCCTTGTGGCAAAGCCATATCAATGACATGGTTCATTATGTGGTGGCCACCAAAGCGCATGACGCAGCCGGGCAGATGGCCGCCATGAAGGCGATGACATCCTACCGGGACAGCTTCTCCGCCTTTATGGCGAAGGCGGATCCGTACATCAGCGCTAGCGCGTTATCGGCCACGCTGCAACATCACATGAATCAGTTGTTGGCCTCCTTCCATGCATTCGCCGCAGGAAAATATCAACTTCAGGCCAAGGATTTCGGGGCGGCTTACGATTACATGTTTACCGCGGGGGCGTATCTGTCGAGCGGAATCGTTGCCCAGTATCCGCAAATGTTTGGTTTACGCAAGTAAGGACAGTCCAATCGTCGGCTTCCTCCATCAAATAGGAAGCCGACGCTTCTATCCCAGCGGTTAGGCCCCAATAAATTCGCCGAATTTCGTTATTCTGACATGCGGAAGCTGCGATGGGCATCTTCAAGCTCCGGCCTTTAGGCCAGGGTAGAGACAAATGGGTCGGCTTGACGGAGCCCACGTGTGGTTAAAGCTATCGCGTAAGCGGCGTAAGAAACATGTCACCTCCTTGCGTACACGCGCCGCGAACCATGCGGTCGTTGGTGACTGTCACAGCGATCGGACTGCCGGTAAATTGCAAACGGGAGTCGATGAGGATCCCCAAGGGCAGAAACGTACAGGTAGGGCGTCTAAGCCGTTTCTCGAACGCCTTTATCCGAGTGGGTGGTGTCGCGGGGATCATTTTCC
>JAJZZI010000041.1 GCA_021797635.1 Bacillota bacterium
CTGGGCGTTGGCTGGATCCCTAGCTATGATGTGGTGAGTGGTCCTCTCCACTCCATCACGCATAAAGCGATCGTTACGTTCCGTTGGAATTCCCGCTGGCAAAGTCGTTCGGATAACATGAACCGAGTGGTGGCAGAGACTGGCGTCCAAATCCCGGCTTGGACGGCCCGCTCACGTCGTGCCAAAGTCAGACAATTTGGCCCGATCACGTTCCGTGACTACGACGGGCGGTTGGCGCAGGTAATCAAAAACGTCGGATCCAATATAGGTTCGGGCTTTCGTAATGCGCGCTGGTTCCTGCTCGGTGTCCATATCACGAATGGCCTGGTAGATGGGCTTCGCTTGCCCCACATGGTCGGCAGTGTTTGGTTCGTACCGTCGGACCCCAAGGTTCAACCCAAATTCGTGCGGGTTGTCGAGGTAGGCATGATGCGTGAGCATGTCGACCGTCGGAATGGCCCGTGCCTTGAGATAAGCCAGGACGTATCCCGCTTCGCCCATGTCCTCGGTTAGCGCCTGTAGGGGGCCCTGCTGTGAATTGAACCCTTGCTCCGAAAATATGATCCTTCGCGGTGTGCCCCTATAGAGCAAGCGTTCTTGAGCAAGATAAGCGGGTAACACTTCCAGGTTGCGAAACGTGATTCTGGCGGTGTCGAAGATAAACTCAGCGCTTCGATCATTCCAAAAATCAGGCCTTCGCAGATCCTCCGGGTAAGGGTGGTGGGCAACATGCCAGGGGAAATCCCCGTCACGCACGGCATGGGTATGGATCCCATCGATGACCTGTCGCCCGCTGTAGTATCGAAGGGGCTGGTCGGGATGAAACGCCTGATTCCAAAAGTGATCCAGGGAAAGATACACGCGTAGGTACGCGCAATGTTTCTGGCCCGAGAGCCATGCAAGACGCAAGGCTTGAGTGTACTCGCGTGTGTAGTCTTCCACGTCCAAATCGCCGGCGTTTCCCCACACGTACTGGCTTTGTACCTCGTTGCTAATAATGAACCCGGCGATGCGCCCATTCAGACGGTCTTCCCGCGTATAGCGCTCCGAGAGAAACTCGCAAAACGCCCGGTAATAGCCCTGGCCTTCTTCGGTTCGCATATCGAATGCGCTGATCAAGGCGTCGGAGCTCCCGGCATCATAGCCAGGATGCAAGCAAGCCTCTAATAACGCTTTTTCTCCCGTGGGGTTAAAATGTTTTGGAGAATTAAGCAGAATCATCGTAATGAGCACACCAAGCCTATCCTGCTCTCTCAGGTAGGCATCGATCACATTCACCCGATCCCGTAAGAACCAGTAGGTTCGACCAGCATGTCGGTATTCCAAGGTCTCTGCCGACGGGCAAGCCGCCATGAGGGCAGGCAGGTTGACATTATAGGTGGCTTGTTGGACCCCGAGCGTTTTCGTATCGCTGGCGTTCGCATTCAACGCTTTGATGGTATCGGGTTGTGGATAAGGGAGCCGATTTTCCGTGACGTCTTCGGACACCTCCGTCACATAGCACACGCCTGCCATTCGCTCATTGTGGCGAAACAGCGTAAATTCCGAAAAAAGTCGATCATGCTCACCTGAAAACCGAGCCATGCTCGCCAAGCCGCCGCGCAGATCGACCTCCGTTAGCGAGAGCGTTCGGCCCGGCTTATCCGAAATGACGGGCACCGTCTCCCGTAAAAGCACTTTTCCTTCGTGCGCTCCGCTCACATAAATCACGATCTGGTCGCGCGTGGCTTCGATTTTGGTCACACTCATCCTTATCATCCTCTCACTAGGGATTGCAGGGTGTCCGCAAATTAGACCGGTTCACATTCTTCTTACCCCCAACGTTCCACGGTGTCCCCTTCACGGATTGCACCCGTCGGTGCAACAGGGGCTACAGATTGCTGGCCACCGCCGCTTTCCTGTCCAAACCCGCCCTATCCCATCACAGCGACCCGGCAAGCTCGCGAATGGCTATGCATTCCTACTTCCAGACTAAACGCACCTTCATCATCGGCGGGATCGGTTCCCCCCAGTCAATCCAATACTGGTCTTTGTCTCCATGGCGGATCGCCTTGGCAGCATTCCATCGTGATTCTGCAAAGTACTCGGCCCCTGCAACCGCCTTCGGCGCCACCACCAATAATCGCCGATGGCTCTGTTGCCAACCACTAATCAGGAGCACCGCCTGATCAGTCCTCTCGTCTTCGAGCACCATGCCTCCGACGGTGCTAAGGTGTGGGTGGTCGGCGGTTTTCAGTCGCATCGTCGTCACATGGACCGGAAGACCTTCGAGCCGAAGGAGCACCTTAACCATGGTCTCTGGGTTAATATCCACCCCTTGCACCGGCTGATTATCCGGCAAATACCAACTGTCCGGATAGCCTCCGCGTCCAGGATGCGTCAGTCGCTGTTGGTGCATGGCACTATGCAATATCCCTCGAGCAATTTCTATCCACGGCCACGATTGGTCATAGGGCGCCAGACGCAAAAGCGCGTCCGCAAAAACCATTCCATTCCATTGGACCGGCCGACCAAACCAGGACATCGTGTAAAATGTCGAACCAAAAATCGCAATGCTTGCCCATCGCATGACCGTTCTGCCCGGGGCTTCCCACACATAAAGGAAAGGAAGCCCGGTCTTCGCCCAATAGCGCGCATACCCCAGATATTCCGCATTTCCCGTCGCGTGGTAACCGGCCACATAGGCGTTGACTGCCCGTGCCGCGGCCAGAATGTCGGGCGTGTGAACTGGGCATTCCCAGACTTGAGCCGCGCGGGGTACCTGAAATCGCTGCATCCCGACCAGAGCCCTTACTCCTCCGGCGATGAGTTGGTAATCGCGCAGCAGTTGACCGATAGTCAGCAAAGTCTCTGCATGGACTGCAGTAATCCCCACGGCTTTGGTCCCTGGCGTCCCAAGGCTGCTTTGGGTTTGGGTTTGAGGGGAAAATCCCCAGTTCCCGTCGCTCGCTTGACTCGTCAACAAACCATGTGCCCGTTTGGCGGCTTCCGCCAGGGTCCTGGACCCTTCTTCGAATAGAAAAGCCGGTTCCCAACCAGGAATATGGCAGTGGTCCAACAACGTCTCGGGCGTAAGCAGCCTTTCACCTTCCTCAAGAATTTGTTCCAACTGGCGCACGCTCGCGTCGCGTCGACCCCCGGCAAGCATCTTGGCTAGAAAGGCATTAACGGGGAAGTACTGAGGAGGCCACCCTAGCACATGCCCCCATCCGTGCCGCTCTTCATTCCAAAAGGTAGAGGCATAGGCTTCTCTGGCCATTTGCCATTCGGTCCCGTAGTCGAACGGAGGCAAGCTAGCCGAAGGCAGACCATAACAAGCTATCCAATCATCGAGGACGGACAAAATCGAGGGCTGGTCAGTTTGTGCCGTGATCACCGCGGAACATCGCAAGGGCGTGTGCGCTGGCCATCGATACACGTCCGCCAATAATTGATTTTCATGAGACCGGTAGCGCGCCCCCCCAGGAAGCGCTAAGCCCATGCGATGGTGCGGATCGGTTCCATACCAAACGTCGGGACTAGAATACTGGGCAGCATAACTGGAGTCTTCGCCGTTCCATGTCGCTTGGTTGTCCCACAAAAGTCCGACAACCAAATGGTCCATCCGAAACGCCATCAAAGGCCACGTTAGTTTTAGCGGATGCGGACTCATCCGGAAGTGTTCTTGGCCATGCACGTCTAAGGTGCTGGAGGAGACTTCGCCGGGACGCAACCACTCCAAGCCGGGAAACAATCCTTCCTCCCGAATTAACGTCGTTCCATCCACGATGAGACTGGGTCCATCCAGTAGGGCCAGATTAATTACCGTATCCGTCTCGGCTTCGTAATCCACACCAAGATAGGGCTTCGATCCGTTAATGCCGTAACGGATCGTCAGTCGCACCGAGGCGGGAGGAGGATTGGACCAGCCCACTTCGGGAATAGACGCTTCCGCGAGCAGTTGGATCTGTCCTTCGTCCGGGCCCTCCACCCATTTCGTCGGAATGAGGGGCACGGCCCTGGGATGAGACGGGGATCCGACCACCACTCGCCCCACCAAACTGCTGGAGGCCCGCCGATGCCACCCATCGTCTTCCTTCACGTAGAGAAATCCCATAGGGTATCCGTACCCCTCCTGCACGACAATCCAGCGAATCCAGGCATTTCTGATTTCCAGCGGACCACCCCACTCTGCGTCGCCGAGGCGGTTCGGAGGCTCATTAGACAGTATCGGCACTTTCTCTTCTAAGACGCTCGTTTCGCTACCGTGACTTACGTGTAGACGGAGGGTGCCCAGGCCTTGCGCTGGCGCTCTAACCCGCCATGCTCTTGGCCCCGCTGGCTGAAGGATCTCCAAGCGTTCGACCTCTAGCGTGGCGCGGAATTCCGCAAGGTTAGCGTCCGCTGTCTGACCATGTACATCGTTGATCTCGCATCGTACCGTCATTTCACGACCGGGGATACCGTACGGAGCATCCACGACCAGACGAACCGTCACCCCATTTACGATGGCCTCAATCATTTCCTACCCTCTCCTTGGCCATACACTTGACTCGGATGGTCCCACGTTCACCTATTCGTGTTGGTCCCTTGAGGAACACGACCGGAGCGGTGCAAGCGCTCTTCTTGCGTAGAAGTTCCTACAGCTTGATGGCTCCCGACGTCGCTCCTCGTATGAAATAGCGCATGCCAAATGCCATCAGAATAATCAGTGGCACCGCTGAGATCACATAGGCAGCAAACTCAGGTCCTAGGTCGCTAATGGTATACGTCGATGAAAATCTCCACAGGGCATTTGCAATCGGCTCTAAGGAGGGGCTGTTAATAACCAGCGATGGCCAAATATAGTCATTGTAAGTTCCCACCATGGTCAGGACCCCAATCGTGACAATCATCGGCCAACTCATTGGAAACCCGAGATATCGGAAGTTGGCCCATTCCCCCGCTCCGTCGAGCCGCGCCGATTCAAAAATTTCCTCCGGGATCGAGGCCACATAACTGCGCACCAAGAAAATCCCTAATACCTGACTGCCAGACGCCCACGGTAGGATTAAAGCAAGCGGTGTGTTGTTCAAATGTAACAAGTCCGTGACCAAAATGTAGGACGGTATCAGGGTTAAGATGCCTGGAATCATAATTAGCGCCAAGACGCCTAGAAACAGCGTATCGCGTCCGGGAAATCGGTGACGTCCAAAGACAAAGCCCGATAAAGCAGACAGGGCCATGGTCAAGATCGTCGCCGCCAGGCAATACCCGAGACTATTAAAGATATTTCTACCCACGACATCCCACGCGGTAACGTAATTCTGCCACAGCCAAGGTTCGGGCAGGTGCCAAAACGCTACCAACACTTGGCCATACGTTCTTACCGACAGGAAAAGCGTCAACACCAACGGAACGAAGCTAAACACCACGAAACCCAACAAGACCAGGTGAATCATCGCTTGCGATTTTGTTCTTTTTGCCCGCTTGATCGTAGGTTTTCTGACAACCTGACGCACTGCCTCGGCAGCCACTGGTACACTCACGTCCACCCCTCCTCTACTCAACGGCCGTGCTCTTGATGTATTTCATTTGAATAATGGTCATCACCATAATGATGATAAACATCGATACGGAAATGGCTGCGGAATAGCCAAGCTCATCATATTTGGTGGCTGCATAATACATCTCAAGTCCGGGTACAAAGGTCGAATTTTCGGGGCCGCCGCCGGTCATGACGAGTTGCACGCCAAAAGCCTGCAACCCTCCGATCACGGACGTTACCAACACAAATTTGAATTGTCCCGTCAACATGGGGAGGTGAATCTTACGGATGAGTCGCGCCAGATGGGCCCCATCCACGCGTGCCGCATCAATCAACTCTCCCGGAATCGCCAGTAATCCGGCGTAGAAAACCAAAACAGCGATAATATTGGTCCAAGGAAATCCCATAAAGATGAGGGCACCGAGGGCCAGATGAGGATTCCCTAGCCAATCGTGGGTCAGGCCGCTCAGCCCCACGGCCTTTAACGTGGCATTTAACAACCCGACGTTCGGTTCGTAGATGTTTTGCCAAATCAAAATTGAGGCCACCGAAGGAATCACTAACGGCACAATGAAGAGCACCCGATACCAGTATTGCGCGCGCTCCGAGCGGAGATGAAACATGAGTTCAGCTACCAACAAGGGCACGCCGAGACCGCCAAAGATTATTCCGGTCGCCATCAAGATGATGATGTGCGGAATACCCACCAGAAGCAGTTGGTCGCTTGCCATCTGCGCAAAGTTGGCAAAGCCCACAAAGTAGGACACGGCACCAGGATTCCAGTAGTACAGGGAGTGATACAAGCCCGAGACAGCTGGGTAGTAGTTAAACAAGAGCAATAACGCAAACGTCGGGATGAGCATGATGTAAGAAATCCGATGACTTTTAACCTCATAGATCAGCCTACGTCCCTTAGGCGACCTGGTAATTTTTCGCCAACTCCACCACCCCGCCGCAACCACGGCTACCCCTAACGCGATGACCAGGGCCACAATCCATTGACCTCGGGACGCAAAGGAAGATGCGGCCTGGCTGATGTTGACAAAATATGCGGTATGGTTTTGGGACCCTGCCAGCAATTGGTTCCCATTCTCCGATAGCGCCATGGCATCGTTAGGCTGCCCGGTATTCAGCGACCATAGCGTTTTGCCGGACCGATTCAAGACGGCCAACAGGTCTGACGCCGTCGCAACGCCCACTCGATCGCCACCATGACTCACGGCCACCGCATTGACCGCATTTCCGAAACTTTTTGACCATACGATGCGTCCGTGATCATTGAGCAAGTACGCCGATTGGTCTTGTGATCCCACGACCACAAACCGACCACCGGGACTTATCCCCACCCCATTGACCGTCCCGCTCGTAGAGAAGGACCACACCTCACGGCCGCGCCCGTTGTATAGGTAAGCTTGATTGTTAATCGTTCCAACCACCCAACGGTCCATCGTCGGAGTAGCTGCCATCGACACGGCCGCCGCAGGCAAGACCATTTGACCTGTGTTGTTGCCACGATGATTGTATTTAAAGATAAGCGGGATTTCCTGCGACGCCACCCAAATGTTTCGGGCCTTCGGACCGACCACGACCGCGGACGCGGTGTTAGGCAAGGTTACGTTCCATAATTGACGGCCGGTGCGCGTGTATAATGTCATCTGGTTTTCTTGATCGATCGCTACGATAAAATTCCCACGGGGACTCACGGCTACCGAACTCACTGCGTTCGCCATCACGCGTTTCCACAATAGGTGCCCATGCAAAGTGAACGCATAGACGTGATCGTCGCGCGATCCCACGACGGCTAATGAGCTGTTATCGGCGATAGCGGTCGAGTAAATAACGTCTTTGGCTGAAAAATCTACGATCGGAGCCGATGAAGCCAAGGCTACCGATCCCCAGCCGAGTCCCAATAGCATTATGAGTGCAATCCACAGCCATTTCCGAGCGTTCACGCCAAGGCCTCCCCCACCAGTGAAAGAGAGGAACAGGCATGGCCCAGTCCCCTCTTTTTCGAACCAACGTCAAGGTTGTTTGGCAGGAGGAACGGGTTCCTTGCTCGGCGTTTTGAGATCCTGCAACGTCATGTCGCCAACCGCTTTTAGCGCGGGGACAAAATACTTTTTAATGTTGGCTTCACTAGCCTTTGCATAGGCTTTCGTACGCATCGCCCCCGTGAAGTACTTTTGGGCCAAATCAACCCAACTGACCACACTAGGCTGATAGTTGTCGAGCCCGCGCTCGATAAGCATCGCAGGAGAGTTCGCTTCCGGCATAATCGGCACCTTATGAAACTCCTTGTTCAACTTTCCGGGAAGGGTAAAGTTTGTCAAAGTGAGCTGCGAAGGCCCACCATTCGGAGACCTTTGGGCGGCGTTTTCCATGACCGTCGCCCCTTGGGGACTTGTGAGCCACTCCATAAAGTTCATGTCCAAGGCGCTCTGCGCAGCGCTTTTATAGATAAATCCTTGGTAGCCAATGTTCAAAGCAATCGTTTGCGCAGGGCCCTCGACATATTTGCCGGTCATGGATGGCAGATTAAATAACCCTAGCTTAAATGACTTAAAGCGTTTGCCAGCTTTGCCGGTATACGTCACGCTTTTTAGATCTTTCGAGAACGTGGTGACAATCGGCGTAAGGTTTAACGCCGTAGCCGCCTTACCCGCCAAAAACAGGCTGAACGCTTGGGTATCGCTTGTACCAGTCCACCCCGGTTCCGTATAAGAGAAGAGGGCCCGAAGATTTCTGTCTAGAGCCATCTGCGGAGCACTGGTTAAATTAAACGATGGTAACTTGGCTTGCCGGATTAACGCCCATTCTCGAACCGGGTTATCGATCACCTTGGTGGATACATCGTTAAACGGATTCGAGGGTTTGAAGACCCATTTCCCATTGATAGCCTTCACATAATCGTAATCCCCAGGACGAGCTTCGGCTTCTTTCACGGCGATCTCTGTGTACTGGGCGGGATAGGTTTGTAACATCCATCCCGATTCGTCACCCCATAGGCTGTTATAGTCGCCCCCCACCGCAAACGGAATCGTCCCGGACGCCTTCAACTTCTTGAAGTCCGCAAGGAGTTGGTTGAACGTGGTCGGCGTTTTCCTGATTCCCGCTTTAGCCCACAAGCCTTCATTGTAGGTAAAGATCACCTGAATTTCTTGATCACTCAATGAGTACAAAGCACCAGCGGTGCCTGTTCCGCCCTGGCCGGTGATAGGATTGTAGCCCATCTCGTTCCACTTAAAACTGTCTTTCCACAGCTTGTGCGTGTAAGGGTCCATTTGAAACAAATACGGCCGGTAATTCACAAATTTTCCCTCGGTGATCAAGGCCGAAACGGTATTGTTGGTTACCAGATCCCAACTCGGATGACCTCCGGCAATTTGAGCGGTGAGCGCAGTACTATAGGTATTGGGATCCTGCCATTGAATGTGGATGTGTACCCCTGGCTGGATCTTTTCGTACGCCTTGGCGATAGCAGTCCACCCCTCGCCGGGACTGCCCCCAAAGTCAACGTTAATCGTTCCGTGATATTGATGAATCTTCGACGTCACGGTAGGTGCCCGCTTCGCTCCGGATGCCACCATGGCCGCGAGCAACGCTACGCTGCCTAGTCCCAACACGATGGTACGATGAAAGTGTTTCAATATCAAAACCTCCCTCTCCAAAAATTCACATTGACGAACTGGTTTTCGGCATTTAAGGATTCGCCAAGTAATTCGATGTGGAACTGGAAATTCCTTCTATTCCGCGCAAAGATTGCACACTTTTATAAACTAGTCCGGCAAGTGCGCCTAAACTTCAAGAACTCAGAATGGCTCAATGGAGCCCCACTTTCGCGCGGACATGATTCGGGAGAAAGTACCCATCAACAGCGTTTACAGCTAGGCGCGACCCACGCTCGTGCGAAAGCCCAGGGCAGGACCATTGACGATCAGCCGGCTCCCGCATGAGCGGAGCAATACCGGTGCAGGGAAAGGAGATTCGGATAACCTGATCAAGCGTTGGCGGTCCCCCTGCGTTTTCCTTTGAGGCATATCCCCACGGTTTCAAATCCGAAAACTATTTTATGCTGGCATGCGTGCCGGTACCGGATATTCGGCAGGCTGTGCTTTGCATAACAACCCATATTTGGCGACAAATTTTTCCGTACGTTGGGCCGCAAGGGTTTCAGAGGTCGGTTCAGGGATGTTAGTGACTACAACCAGGATTGCATCGCTTGGATGACGGATTGCACCGTAGACGGGACTACCACCTGCTCGCACTCGAGTTCGGCCAGGTATAGACGTTGCACCGGGGCCGGTTCGGTGAGCGTGATGCGGGTTTGTTCGGTGGATTGAATCCGTAAACGATTCATCTGACTAGAGGCTAATGCCCGCAATACGGTTTCAGGAGGTTCCTGTCGGTGGTGCTGCCTTACCCAGGATTCCACCGCCGCAATGGCGCGAGCTTGCACGGCCTTTTCAAGGCACGCGCGTTGATAGTCGAAGGCAAAGACCTAGCGATGGCCGGGTTCTGCCCATTCGCGATACCATCAGTTGGCGTCCGCATCGTAGGCCGTAAACCCGCGCTGTGCCAGGACCGGCTGCCAATGGTCGGCCGGAATGGTCTCTGGCCAGGCGCTCCAGCCGGGCACGTGTGCCAACACATCGCTATCCACCGCCGACAGATAGGTGTGGTGGGCCGCCTCGATGGCCGCTAAATTGGCGGCCGACACCATGCCGCGATCAAACACCAGGATGCAGGGTCCCAACTTCAGGCGCGTTTGCACATCGGTGACCACCGTCTGCACCGCGGTCACGTTCGGCGTGTTACCGGGCCACACCTGCCAATACACGGGATCGCCCGTCGTCGTAATCAATAATCCGATGACGATTTGGGTTCGATCGGGGCGATGGTCTCGAGAATATCCGGGTTTCGCTAACGGACTGGTCGTGCCGTCCACGTACGTGGACGTTAAGTCGTAGAAAAAGGTAGGGGCGTCTTGAGACGAAGCCGTGAGCACGTGCGCCGCGAGCCACTGCTGGGGGTTCCTGGTACTCCCGATAGCCCCGCAACCCCGATGAGTCTATACTCCTCGCAGACGACAATTAACGATTAGGCCGCGTTATCGAAGAGTTGAAATTTCAGGGTTAATAAGGACGTTAATTGGTGTTGAAAATCCGAATCCTGGGCCCAGCACTTCGCATCTAGTCGTGGTTCTCTAAACCTTACGGTTGTCCACGTGTCTTAGGGGGCCTTAGAGTTATGTACGTAAGCGTCAAGTCGTCCCCACACGAACACTGCGATTACCACCGCGGTTCAGCGGCGATGCCGTGTCATCCGCCGACAGGCCCCATACCGCCTGAACCGCCGGCGGAATCAGACCTCCGACGAGCCGATCCATGGATTGCCTCCCTCCGTGAGCAGTCGGCACACACACTGCCGTCTCTATTTGGCGTATCGCCGGATGCCCCGATTGGCGCCAACATTCCACTGCGTTCTCGCCCCGTATGCCTCCTGCGGCGTTCATCGTCGTCGCAGGCATCCCCGGCGACCAAGGCCACATCGTGCGCCAGCGCTTCGTCATAATACTGGGTCCTTGAAATTTGGCGTTGCTGAAGGATGTCAATAAACTCGGCTAACGACTGATCCGCGATGTCCGCCGCGTCTCTTAGTGTCACATTCGTGACATCGTCATGACCTGGTATGGATGGGAACGAGCGGCATCAAAGCCAGATGCGCCGCGTGACCCTTGATTTCAGTACGGATCTTGAGTCTCATGCTCTTTGTTGGCCATGACGCCTATATTGTTAATCTATATCGGGAGAACCTT
>JAJZZI010000074.1 GCA_021797635.1 Bacillota bacterium
GGCAACGCATTAAACGAACGCGCCGATCAGTTGGCTGTGGCAGCTATGAGCCACGTCCCCTCGACCTGACAGCCGCACCATGAGTTGACATTGCTTGTTCCGCGCAAAGCGGTCATAATAAGACTCTCGGGTGCGGAGTCAGCATGACGATCGCGCGTGCCTGGTCGCAAGACGGTACGTGAGGAAAGTCCGAGCTGCACAGAGCAGGGTGCTGGATAACGTCCAGTGAGGGTAACCTTAAGGAAAGTGCCACAGAAAACAAACCGCCGTTTTTAGCAAACGGTAAGGATGAAACAGTGCGGTAAGAGCGCACTAGGGACCAGGCGACTGGCTCTCTTGGTAAACCCCACCCGCAGCAAGACCTAATAGGGGAAGGATGAAGTTGCTCGCTGACTTCCCGGGTTGGTCGCTGGAGGCGTCAGGCAACTGACGTCCTAGATAGATGATCGTCCTCGACAGAACTCGGCTTATCGCTGACTCTGCCTCGATAAATGCCTTATTTACGGGCCAAGGAATCATGGCGCCGAACGAGAGCTCGGCGCATTTTTGCGTTGGCTAAAAATGTTGCCAACATTGCGGCCTGGATTCCACCCGGAAAAACGCCCGCAAATGGGGAAGCGTTGAGGTCGACGAAAGGGAAGCGAGCCCCAAGCGAAGCACACTGTCCAAATCGATCGCTCCCAGCCACAACGACGAAAAGGTACCCACCTCTACACGCAATTCAATATCATCCTTTGACGCATCTTTTGACGCATCGTTCACCCGGAGACGGCCGTCGTCCACCGACACGGTCACCGCATTTTGATTTTCCGGAAGAAAATCGTCCTCTAAAACCACCCTCAGGCGAAGGTTGGGACAGTCGAAACGCAACGACTCCATCTCCCGAAATAAAGCCACGGGGTCAAGGACCCGATACAGCATGCCCATCGCCGCGGTGTACGTCTCGACGTATTGGGACGCGAACGCATCATAGGTGCCCGCCGTCACATCATCCAAGATCATCATCAAGGCCGGGTCTTGCGTTTCCAAGATGATTTTTTCGAATTGGTCCACCTGTCTGTGCAAGAAGCCGGCCAGCGCATATAGCGCCTGCGGGGTGTTGTACACCAGTTCTTTGACCACGAGATCGTTTTTCATGGCGTAATGATGCTCAAACTCGAGCACCAAATAGCCTTCTACCACCCCCTCGTGTTCATACACGACCGGCTGCAGTTCCCCCCGAAACGCATCTGCCATGGACGGATCCAAACGTGAAATCATGCCATTAGTGCGAAGAAAAGAAGCTTGGTAACAAGACCAAAGCGCGTCACGTTCCAGCTGGCTGCCCCGATACTGGCGAAGCTCCCCCTTAACTGGCCTTCGAGGAAAATCCTTTGGACTCACGCGATAGCGGCGCACTTCAGCACCATAACCAAATCCCATGGTGCGGTAAAATCCAGGTCGGAAGGGATACAGGGTGGCCACGGACATACCCTCGGCCACGAGGTGCCTGAGGCCCGCGCGCAACAGATCGCGGGCCGCCCCACGTTTTCGATGCAAGATGGCGGTAGCCACCGAGCCGATGCCTCCCGCCCGTATCCGCTGTCCGCGCGCGTTTAATTCGAACCGTAGCAGGCACATCTGCGCCAAGAGTTGGCCATCCTCGAAAATCCCGTAATAGGCCCGCGATTGGCCCTGCCCTGCCAAGATCTCTTCCATCGTCCGCTTCATGCGAGCGTGATCCTCGGGCCTTCGAGTGTTGGCGGGGTAGGCGCAAGCCTCCAAAGCGATTACGGCATCTAAATCCTCCAGATCTAACTTTTTGAACTGTCGCTCCTGCAAGATGCTTTCGACTCCCCTCCGGCGGATTAGCGGGCCACAAAATCCCAAAAGTTTTGAGAGAACAGGGCCTTCACATCCGTCTCAATGGCCTTTGCATCGACCGTCCATCCGAACTTGGCCAACTTCTCATATTTGTCCGTGAGCACCCGAGCCACCACGTTCCGGCTTCGCGCCCACTTATAAATCAAATGCTCTAATACTCGAGCATCGGAATGCTGAGCCACAAAGGTCGGGCCGATCAACTCGAGACGCATTCTAGTAATTTCTTCAACCAGACTATCCGTGTTAAGAAACCACCAACAACCAAACGGCATCAAATTCCCAAACTTTCTGGCCGTAACGATGAGTTCGTGTTGGTTCTCGCGGGAAAGCAAGCTGACTAGAAACTTATTCTCGGGAAAATCACGGCAGAGCCGTTCCAACGGCTGCATCGACGCCTTACCTGTACTATCGCCCGCCGCCTGTAGCCTCGGGTTCACTTGCCTTCGTGCTCCAATCATCAGGGCCAGGGGCAGTTTGTGCTGGGCGCAGAGCGGCAGCACAACCGACTCAAGCACGCGTCCCCCGGGTCCGGCATCGGGGAAGGCAAACGTGTCCGCAAGAGAAATCGCGCAGTATACGGGTCGCATCCGCTCTATCCAATCTTCTAGAAACCGCCGAACCTCCGTTTGCGCGCCATCCGTCAGCTCCGGGCCCACTTGATATCCCATCGATCGTAGAGGACTGATGACCTGGTCAAACTGATTAATCAGGGGATCTAAGCGCAAGGCAGAAACAAAGCGAGGATGAAGCGGAACGCGGTCCTGCCAGTACCCTCGTTCGATGGCGTCGAAGGGGTCATTGGTCATCACCACCCGGTCCACTCCAGCCAGATCAAGCACTCGGTCAACATAAAGGTCGTCGGCCTCCTGCATCAGCGCCCTACGCAGTCCGTCTAGTCCCTCTGCCTGGATATTTACCGCAAATGCTTGAGCAATTTCCAAAACGCCAGACGCCGCTTCGCTTAGAGGGCTCAGTGTTTCAAAGAGACGTCCATAAATCCACTCGGCTTGCCCTGCCAGGGGAGTCTGCCAGAATCGGGTCTCGCTGGCCGGACCCGTCCTAAAAGCCTCCGCAATAAGATAGTGGTAGGTCAAAACGCGGTCAGCGCCGCTCATTTGCAAGCGCGCAAAGCTCGGTGGAAAGAGATGCGTGTGCATGTCGGTCACTACCACCGATTTCACGGCGGTCCCCACCATATCCGATATTGACGGTCGATTCATTGTGCACGTCCTCCTACATCTTAAATGGTCATGGCTCCAAAGCCGCCATCCACCCGAATCAACGCCCCGGTAACAAACCCGGCGGCAGAGTCTGACGCGAGAAAGACTGCCGCACCCTGAAGTTCCTGGGCCTCCCCCAATCGGGCCATCGGAGTGTGGCGGCAAATGTCGCGGATCCGTTCTTCGGTCAAGATTTTCCTATTTTGTTCCGCAGGAAAGAATCCTGGAATAATCGCATTGACCCGCACGCTAGGGGCAAATTCTTGAGCCAAGAATTGCGTCATACTGTTCACCGCCGCCTTAGAGGCCGAATAGGTGAAGACCTTCGACAAGGGAGGGTCAGACGACACCGAGGAAATGTTGATGATGTTTCCCCCTCCTTGGCTTAGCATTCGGCCTCCAATCACCTGGCAGGCGAGAAACACGCCCTTGGCATTGGCATCCATGATCCCTTGCCACTCCGCCTCATCAATCTCAAGAAATGGGGTCTTGCTATTCACGCCGGCACAGTTGACCAAAATGTCCACGCGTTCCCCCCACTGCTCTACCTGTTCCAGCAACTGTACCAAGCTGGTCCGCGAGGTGGTGTCCACGTAAAAACCCTGGGAAACGGCACCCGCCTGCTCCAGGTTCTCCACAGCGGCCTGAAGTTTGGCCGGGTTGCGCGCCGCTATGGCCACGCGCGCGCCATGGCCAGCGAGGCCGTCTGCAATCGCCTGCCCCAGAGCTCCGCTACCGCCGATGATCAAGGCAGTCTTTCCATCCAGCGCAAATAAATTCATCATCGTCCTCCCCCGCCTAGCGGCATGGTACCGTCATCAGCATGCTATCCGACTAAACTGGAGTATACCAAACTCAAGGGCCTCGCCATGGTATGCTAGGCAAGACGGCAGTTCCCTGGCGTCACCATTCGGAGGTGATTTTATGCGAGCCGTGTTCTACGAGGCTCCCCAGCATTTTACGGTAAGCGATGTCCCAACTCCTCGGCCCCTGCCGCACCAAGTACTTATCAAAGTCGCAACCTGCGGCGTGTGCAAGACCGACGTCCATATTCATCGGGGCGAATTCATCTCCGAGTTTCCCCTCATCCCGGGACATGAATTTTCGGGAACCATCACTGAAGTGGGCAGCGAGGTAGAGGATCTGGCTGTGGGCATGCGGGTTGCTGTGGACAACACCGTCCTTTGCGGCCACTGCTACTATTGTCGCAAGAATCAGCCGCTTTACTGTGAGAATTTCTATTCATTAGGTTGCAACGGCCCCGGTGGCTTTGCCCAGTACGTCGTAGCCAACCATGACAAGGTGTTTGCCATCGGCCCCTTGTCCTTTGATCAGGCCGCGATGATTGAACCCACCGCCTGCGCCGTCCACGGCCTGGATCGCATTGCGCTTCGACCCGGAGATGATGTCCTCATGTTTGGAACCGGCCCCACCGGAATCGTCTTAGCCCAGTTATTGCGCCACGCCGGTGCCCTCAATCTGGTCCTCGTGGGTTCGGATCCGGTCAAACTCGCTATCGCGGGTAAACTAGCCAGGGCCGATACCCTGCTCATGGATCGGTCCCATTATGATCTCCATCGAAACGCCATCGACCACCGCTATCCCCACGGCTTTGACGTGGTCATCGATGCTACCGGCGCCGCGGAAGTCTTACAAGATTGTCCGCGCTACGCCCGCCGAGGGGGAAAAATTATCGTCTACGGCGTCACCCATGAGACCGACACCATGACCATCAATCCCTACCAAGTGTTCCACAAAGAACTCAGCATCATCGGTTCCTTTGCCCAAACCCATGCCTTCGATCGTGCCATCCAGTACCTTCAGTTAGGCCTGGTCCAGGTCGACGACATTATTACCCATCGCTTTCCCTTAGAAGACTTTCAGTCCGCCTTGGACCAAGTGGATCATGGCAGCGGGCACATCAAAGTCATTATGGACCTCCAGAACCCGAGATAAGCGACGGGACAAGCCTTTTTCGATCGTTGCCCTACCTCTAATCACCTAATCACCGCACAGCGTTAGCGTATTCGAGACGCCGCCTTAAGCCCCTCGCCATAGGCTGCCAGGAGGGCGTCGATGGCCTGATTCCAGGCTTCATCCACGGCTTTTGCTGAAGGATGACTTTCGAACCACGAAATAGCCCGGCCCATGCCTTGGGCAAACGAGACGGTCGCCTGAAACTCGGGAACCCATCGCTTGATCTTTTGATTGTCAAAGATAGCGCTACCCGTCTTATCGCCGATGAGCCCTCCCGCCTCCTCTGGAAGGGCGGCGGCGATAAAGTCCGAGGCAATATGTACAATATTTGGGGTAGCCCCGCACGCTCGCCCGATAGTCTGGTAAATCTGATCCCAGCTTAGGACTTCGTCCGAGGTAATATGAAAGGCGTGGCCAATAGCCAGTGGATTGCCCATAAGCCCCACAAATGCTTTGGCAAAGTCGGTGTTGTGGGTCATCGTCCAAAGTGCGCTTCCATCTCCGTGGACCACGATCGGCCTTCCTCGACGCATCCGGTCGACCAGAGACCAAGGCTTGCTCCCACTGTTTAACGACGCAGGGATGAGCCTGTCGCCATAGGTATAGGAAGGCCGCACAATGGTCACAGGAAATCCGTGGTCACGATACGCCCGGAGCAATAGTTCCTCGGATTGAATTTTGTCGCGGGAGTATTGCCAAAATGGGTTGACCAGCGGGGTAGACTCCGTGATCAGATGCTGAGTCACGGGTTTTTGATAGACCGAAGCGCTGCTGATAAAGATGAATTGCTCGCAGTGGTCGCGAAATCGCGCAATGTCCACCGCCGCGTGCTCTGGAGTAAAGGCAATCCAATCGACGACGACATCAAAGCGCTCGCGGGCTAAGATCCCTGTTAGCGATCGATCATGGATGTTGCCGGTAATCACTCGGGCTCCCGGCGGAATCAAGTCGGGCTGATTGCCGCGATTTAACAACACCAACTCCAGGCCGCGTTCCACGGTCAGCTGCGAGACCGCAGCGCTAATCACTCCCGTCCCTCCGATAAATAGAACCTTCACTCGCATCCCCCTTTCGCAAGGCTTTTCCACGGACTCTTCGACCGCACCCATCGATTTAACCCCAGCGTCCGCCCGGCAAGGAAGGCCGTCTGATGGGATCTCCTGTATTTTACCAGCTTCTCGACGCGGATGATCTGGCCCACCCATAAAATTGCACCTTGACGTCGTCGCCATTTGGATTCCATTACCGTGGTATAATGCTTTTCGGTATCCTCAGCATTTCGATGCCAATACTATTGCGTCCAGAGAGAAGGCACTAACCGTGGAAGATATGCTTGGTGTGAGCCCATCGGCGGTCCAATTGACCCAAGGAGTCGATCAGGAAAAGATCGAGGTGGCCGTTCGCCTCATCCTGGAAGCCATTGGCGAAGACCCTGATCGACAGGGACTTCTGGACACCCCAAGGCGGGTAGCAGCAATGTACAGTGAAATCATGGCGGGCCTGTTTACCGACGCCTCAAGCGTCCTGGCCACCCGGTTTCAGGTCGATCACGACGAGATGGTCTTGGTCAAAGACATTCCCTTTTTCTCGATCTGCGAACACCACCTTGTGCCCTTCTTTGGGCAAGCCCACGTCGCCTATCTTCCGGGCCATGGCGTGGTCACCGGTCTCTCTAAGCTGGCTCGCCTGGTCGATTTGTCGGCTAAGAAGCCCCAAATCCAAGAAAAGCTTACCAACGAGGTCGCCGATGCTTTGGAAGCGGAACTAAGCCCCGAGGGAGTGCTGGTGGCCATCAAAGCCGAGCACTTATGCATGACCATGCGTGGGATTAATAAGCCTGGCAGTCAAACCGTGACTATCGCCACCCGGGGCGCCTATCGCGAGGCCAATCGAGCTGATTCGGTCCTTCGCTTGCTTCAGCTCTAATTAATCTTACGGGGATATGATTTCACTGTCTATACAGGCCGCAACGCCGGTTGGGGTTGCTTTCGCCCTCCGCCTCGCGGGCCCATAGCCCCCTCATTTTTGGCATCCCTTCGCATGAATCCCCAAGGCTATGCGCTAAATCTCTGATAGGGCTTTTAGCCACGGGCTTGGACTCCTTGCCGCTCCGGCTACCCGAAGAGCGGAAATTCGTCGTCGCCATCGGGGTGTTTGCAAGCCAACCCTGCACGTCTGCGAGAGAGTCCGTCCTTTCGGCAGGATAACATCCAGGCCCAAGCGCTGACGCCACATACCGCCCCTCGATGCGGATCGATCCGCCCCGCTTACCTCATCCGAGAAGTTTCTTCGCCCAAGTCGCGTAACCCAAGGCATGCACCGGAAGATGTGCACATATATTGGCACAAATCTAGCTAAAGGAGTCGACGCGATTGGACCTCAAGGCCGAGTTCCGACAGGCCGTCAAAGAGTGGCAAGAAGCCTTGCGCCAATTTCATCAGGCGGAGGAGGAGACTTTAGACTACTCTGTGTATCAACTACAGGCCGCGGAAGAGAAAATGGCGATGATCCTCCGTCAAGCCCGGGCGGCTCGGGGTCTAGAGTCCCTCCGACCGCCCCATCGCGTGTCCCCTCCCCTAGTGAGCAAGGAGTCGGGCGAGGGCGGCTGAGCTAGCCTAGATCTCGGCCCCGTCAAAGCCACCGTGCGAGCGAAGTCTCAAAGCCAAAGGTCTTTTCGAGCGATGTCGCCCCCAAAGCGAGCGAGCTTGCATGCCGGACAGCCAAGTGAGCCCTTTTGCGTCGCAAGCCTAGGCCGACGGACACGCTGCAAAAGGGCGGAGACAATCCTCCATTAGACCCGCCGGGTGGTTAGAGCCATGCATGACCCCTAAACCTCGGATGTATGCCAAGCTGGCTAGTCAAAAAGGACAAGTTATTCAGCCCCATGCCAGCACGTGGGCAACCCCTCGGCTGCTGGGTGTCCATACCGAGCGCACCCAACGCAAGGATAACCTGACCTCTTACAGCCAGGTTATTCCCCGTTTAAGCCTCAACATCTTGATTCTCCCACATTTCCTTAATCCAGATAATCTTTGAGCTTTTTGCTCCGGGTGGGATGCCGAAGTTTACGAAGCGCCTTGGCTTCGATCTGCCGAATGCGTTCACGCGTGACCCCAAAGACCTGCCCGACCTCCTCTAAGGTCCGGGCCCGACCGTCGTTTAGGCCAAAGCGCAACCTTAAAACCTTTTCTTCACGGTTGGTAAGGGTGTCGAGCACCTCTTCCAACTGCTCCTTCAAGAGCTGATAGCCAGCCGCTTCGGCCGGTGCCGGAGCATCTTCGTCTTCGATGAAATCTCCCAAATGCGAATCTTCTTCCTCGCCAATCGGGGTCTCTAACGATACCGGTTCCTGGGCTACTTTCAAAATCTCGCGCACCCGCTCCACGGTGATCCCCATCTCTTTAGCAATCTCTTCGGGCAAGGGATCGCGACCGTATTCCTGCAACAACTGACGCTGGACTCGAATCAACTTATTAATCGTTTCCACCATATGCACGGGAATACGAATGGTACGGGCCTGATCGGCAATGGCACGGGTGATCGCTTGGCGAATCCACCAGGTCGCATACGTGCTAAACTTGTAACCCTTGCGGTAATCAAACTTTTCCACGGCCTTGATCAACCCTAAATTGCCTTCTTGAATCAGGTCCAAAAAAAGCATACCCCGACCCACGTACCGCTTAGCGATGGACACCACCAGACGCAGGTTGGCTTCAGCCAAGGCCCGTCGGGCTTCTTCATCACCCCGTTCGATGCGTTTGGCCAGTTCGACTTCCTGCTCGGCATTAAGCAGCCGCACTCTTCCGATTTCCTTAAGATACATCCTCACCGGATCGTCGATGGCGACCCCGTTTGGAACCGTCACTTCTACCTCTTCTGGTTCCTGATTTTCTTCGTCTTCGTCCTCGTCAGGTTCCACGTGAGCATCGGAATGCACTTGGTCACCGACGAGTTCGATGCCCATTTCGTTGAACAATTCGTAAATATTGTCAATTTGGTCAGGAGGCAGTTCAATGGACTGCAGGGTATCGACGATTTCCCCATAAGTCAGCTTGCCACGTTCTTGGCCGCGCCGAACTAAATCCTTGACCTCGTCAATTTGCGGAACCTCTTTCTTTCCCTGCGCCACATTATCCCTCCTTTCGCAACTTTATTTGGCGAAGCCGTTCAGTCGCTTCGCGCACTTCTCGCATCAGCTCTTCTTGATTCTCTCCGCTTCGTACTCTTTCCTGCAAGATATGATATCGCTCCTGGTCATAACGTTCTTTGATCCTTCGCACAAAATCCGAAATCGCGGCCGGGCCGCCATCAGGGCCGGCCCACGCGTGAGCCTCCAACACCCGGGCGCGAGCCTCAGCGTCCAATTCATCAATCCACCTCGCGGTCGCTTCGCCACCCGCCTGTTGAAGACATTTCAGGGCGTGGCTCAAGCCTAGCTGGTCCGCCCACTCGGGGACCTCATGCTGAACCACGTCGATGGCTTCCGGATGCCGAATCAGAGCCGCCAAAAGTTCTACATCCACACCCGGCAAGGTAGTGGGCGATTTTTCTGCTGGTCTCCCCATATTATGCCTATTTTTTCCGGATGTATGCTTATCCCCTTGTGCTAGACCAAGACTTTGTGTTAGAATACTTCGATCTAGTCTCAGAGTTCTCCCTATCACGTCCACGTACCCTGCCTGCTCGATGGCATCCGTAACGGCCAGTAAAAATGGCCGTATGGATTCTACGGCTTTGGCCTTCTCGCGCGGGGTGGTTCCTCGGAGCCGCTCAGACATGGCCATAACAAAGGATTTAGCGTGCTCGATCCTTTCCCGAAGGGCCTGATCTCCCATCTTTTGGCGAAATTCGTCAGGATCTTTAACCCCGTCCCCTAAGCTCACCAGATTAACCCGAAGGCCCGCTTGCGAGAGAATCAAAAACGCCCTTCGGCTCGCCTCGCGGCCCGCTTCGTCCTGATCGTAGGCCAGGTCCACCTCGGAGTGAAACCGTCCTAAAAGCCGAGCCTGTTGATCCGTTAGTGCCGTACCCAACGTCCCCACGGCTTGCGTCAAGCCAGCGGCATGGCACGCCACCACATCGAAATAACCTTCCACCAACAGAGGCCGCACGCCTTTTTGCCAGGCCAAGCGAGCCAAGTGCAATCCGTACAGCAACTGGCCCTTGTGAAACAACCGCGTCTCCGGAGAGTTGAGATACTTCGGTTCTTGTTGACTATCCAGGGCGCGCCCACCAAAGGCGACAATCCGTCCACGACGGTCCCATATGGGAAAGGTGAGCCGATGTCTCAAGCGATCGTAGGCTCCGCCCTTCTCCCGGGCCACCACCACGCCAGCCTCCACCATCGTTTCCAGGGCAACGTGGCGCTCTTTTAGCCAATCCACCAAGCCGTGCCACGAATCCGGGGCATAGCCTAACTGAAACTGATCGGCCATGCCAAAGGAAAGGCGGCGTTCCGCCAAATATGGTTCGATGGCCGAACGTCCTCGTTGAAAATACTCCTGGGTCCAAGCCAGCACCTCATAAAAATGCTGGCGATCGTCTCCACCCTGCCGCCGCGCGGCTTTCGGTTCAGGAATACCGGCATCTTCCGCTAGGCGCCGCACGGCGTCCATGAAATCCAGTCCTTCTTGTTGACCCAAGAAGGTAAACACGGTCCCGCCCACATGACAACCAAAACAATAGAAAAGCTGCTGCTCAGGGTCGACGCTAAAAGACGGAGTTTTTTCAGAATGGAAAGGACAAACGCCCCAGTAGTGCTTACCACGGCGGCGCAAGGCCACCGTTCTACCGATGACCTCCACGATATCGCTGGCTTCGCGCACACGGATTATCCACGAATCGTACTCGGGGTTGGCCACGACGCGTCACTCCCGTCTCCAAGAAGGTTCGCCATCGAAAGCGATATTCCTCCTTAATTCGCCAGAGGGAAGCTCAATCGAAAATTTAGTTTTTGGGGACTCTCGGGCAACCCGGGAGGCGGCCCAGCGCTGCGAGCGTTTCGTCCACGTGGTTGGAAATAATAACGTCCACACCCATCTGGTTTAGGCGAACCACGTCATCTTCGTGGTCCACGGTCCAGGCGGCCACGCCCATTGCGTTTTGATGGCACTGGTTAACCAACTCGAAACTGACGTTTCGATAGAAAAGATGAATCGCCGCTAAATCGAGACCAAATCGGGTCTTTATGGCCTTTTTCTCCGGTAGGTCCAAGTGTGTAAGTAAGAGACCGCACTCCGCTGCCGGCTCGAGCGTCTTGAGGTATCCAAGGATTTTAGGGTCAAACGAAGAGTAGCGCACGGTATAGGGATGCGCTCGAACGACCTGCAAGGTCGCCTGCACGAGGTCCCGCCAGCGTTCGCATGGCTTCATTTCGATGTTGCACAGGCCACCCTTAAAGTCCATCAACTCATCAAGCACTTCTGCCAAGCTAGGTATCGGCTCCCTGGCTAAGTCGGGACGTTGGTAAGCGGCATTCAGCGTGCGAAGGGCCCTCCAGGAGAGTTCCGACACGCTTCCTGAGCCGTCTCCCGTGGTCCGCTCGACCGAATCGTCGTGGAGCACGATGACCACACCGTCTTTTGACAGCTGAACGTCAAGCTCAACTCCGTCGGCGCCCCCCTCCATCGCTTTCCGAAAGGATATCTTGGTGTTCTCGGGATATTTCGCACTAAAGCCACGATGCCCAAGGATAAGCGGTGAGTCAGCCATGGTAGCTATGCCCATTTTGCTCTGGCCCGATCGTCCTCTTCCAGGCGCTTAACACCTTGTCGGCCGTCTCTTCCACCGCTTGATGGCTCACATCGATCACAGGACAACCCAACTGGGCAAAGAGCCGGTCGGCAAACGCCAACTCCTCCTCTATCCGACTAGCCGTAGCATAGAGCGACGACGTAGAGACACCCAGCGCCCGCATGCGCTCGCGGCGCACGGAAAGCAGCAGTTCAGGAGAGATGGTGAGTCCGACTACCTTCTGGGCCTGCTTGTGCAAGAGGTCGGGCACGGGAAGTTCTGGGGCCACGGGCACGTTTGCCACCTTGAGACGGCGGTTGGCCAAGTACAGACTTAAAGGCGTCTTAGATGTGCGCGACACGCCCACAAGTACCAAATCCGCCTCGCGAATGGCTTTGGGATTCTTGCCGTCATCGAAGCGGACGGCAAATTCGGCTGCCTCCACGCGGGCATAGTAGTTGCTGTCCGCGCGGTGCGTCAATCCAGGAATCTCGGTGGGAGCCTGGTCCAAGCCCTGAGCCAAATCCTGAAGCAAGGGCCCCAAAACATCAATCCCGCGCACGCCCACGCGAAGTGCCTGGGAAGCCAAGTAGGCGCGAAGCTCGCTTTCGACCAGGGTATAGACAATTAACGCGGGCAGCGACCTTTGACATCGGGCCAAAAGGCGGTCAACATCGGCACATGTACGCAGATGTGACACGCGCTCCACCTCCACGTCCGCCCCGGGAAACTGCACAATGGCCGCCCGATAAATCCGTTCTGCCGTTCCCCCTAGGGCATCGGACACAATAAAGACTTTGCCTAGACGTGCTCCGCCTTCCATGTTTTGCTCCTTTTATACGAACTCCTCGTACCTAATCTTGCTATGACGGCAATTTGCCAGGATCCCAGTAGCGCGATAGCGAGGAACGGGCTTTCGCGAGCAGGTTTAGACGGCTTTGCCGCACCTCCTGATTGGCATCCATGATCAACACCGCCTCGAATAACTCGGCCAACGCCGACACCATCTCCGGCACCGCCTGCCACCACGACTGAATCTCTGCGGTCTGGTTCATTCTCCGGATCTCCTGGGCCAGACGCTCCTCTTCGTCCAATTGGTAGCGTTCCGCCAGCGACTCGGATGTCCACTCGCCTAACACCCGGTCTACGCGCTTAAATGCCATTAAGTAGGACGCCCATCGGTCTTCCTGGTGGGATAAATCACGCCACAGGGCAATTCGTGAGCGTAGGCTGGCCAGGCGTCCGTCGACCGCTAAAAGGGCGTCAATAACCTCCGCTGGGACCTCCTCTGCCCAGTGGCTCTTTAGTCGGGAGACCACCAATTCACGCGGTCCCTCCGTTTCGAGCTGGCTAAGCTGGTACAAGGCCTTGGCCTCGCTCAATAGGGCGTTCAGCTCAATCTCTCGTGCAACGTCCGTTTCCGTCCAAATCCGGGCGATCCCAAGCGCACTGCGACGAAGGCCAAATGGGTCTTCCGAACCCGTCGGTTGGATTCCATGGGCAAAAGCCATGATCAGCGTGTCCAACCGATCCAGCAATCCAAGCACCGCACCAACGCGGTTTCGGGGCACGGGATCGCCCTGTTGCCGAGGTAGATACTGGTCGGAAATGGCCATGGCCACCCCTTCGGACTCCCCATCGTGCGCTGCATAAATGCCCCCCATGATCCCCTCTAACTCTGAAAATTCCTCCACCACGTGGGTGAGCAAGTCACACTTGGCTAGGTCGATGGCCCGCTCCACTTCGTGTGCCTCCCCGTCCGCCAACACCCATAGGCTTTTGGTCTTTAAGAACAAGGCTCTCAAGCGCCCGACCTTGTCCGCGTAAGTTCCCAGTTTGGCATGGAACACCACTTCAGCCAAGCCTCGGGCTCGGCTAGAAAGCGGTATCTTAATATCTTGGCGATAGAAGTAGTCGGCATCGTTAAGCCGGGCTCGCAACACTTTCTCGTTACCATGTCGCACCTTGTCGAGATCGCGCCCGACGCCGTTTCTCACCCCGATA
Source organism: Bacillota bacterium (assembly GCA_021797635.1). GTDB lineage: Bacteria > Bacillota > Sulfobacillia > Sulfobacillales > Sulfobacillaceae > JAJZZI01. The sequence goes on from JAJZZI010000074.1 coordinate 13,797, forward strand.
AAGGCCGGCAAAAGCCTGCCTTGATGGTCTCGCATGGGAAAGTATCGCTGATGAACCTTCATGGCCGTGGTCAAAATAGGCTCGGGTACGTCCAGAAAGCTCCCATCAAACTGGCCTAGAAAGGGCACTGGCCATTCCACCAGCGCCGCCACCTCTTCCAAGAGGCCGTCATCCTCTTCCATTAAGCCTCCCGCCTGCTTGGCCAGCGCGCTCCCTTGCTGACGGATGATCGCCTTGCGCACATCCTGGTCGAGCACGACTTTTAACACCGTTTCCATCACCGTAGGATACTGGGCCGCTGACGTGATCGCCAGAGGCTCCGGATGATCGGTCCGATTGCCATAGCTTACCGAGCCCGATTGAATTCCAGCCAGGCTAAGACTCAAAGGCTGATCTTCCAACCACAATCCCAGCCAACGGATGGGACGCACAAAGCGTGCCTCGCCACTGCCCCAACGCATGCTGCGTGGCAAGTTCATGGCCAAAAAGGCTTGACTGGCAACTTCGGCCAAAACGCTCTCAGCGTTTCGCTCTGGTTCCCGCCGCGCCACGCTCAGATAGGTTTTCTGGTCAACGATCTCTTGCTGAAGGTCCGCAAGCGAAGCCGATGCTCGGCGCAGGAATCCCTCTAAGGCGGGCGTGGGCAGATGATCGCGATAGGCGACCTCCAGGCGTGGGCCGCGGATCGTCGATGTCTTTGGCTCCTGGGTCGCGGCAACCGCTCCATAAACAACCAGACGGCGAGGCGTGTACCGGGCGGTTAGCGCTTGCGCAAATAGGCGCTGGTCTTGAAGTGCTTCGCTCATTCGGGCATGGAGCTCTCGGGAAACGTCTTTCACGTAACGACTAGGGATCTCTTCAACCCCGATCTCAAAGACGAATTCTTTTGTATTCATCCAATTTGTGCGGGACCCCTCGGCCTTCAGGCCGGGGGACGATAGTGCGGCAGGCAAATCCTCCCCCTCCAGTCCCGCTACTCCTTTCTGCAATGCTATCTTCGTCAACGACTCCGCCTTGCAGGGCGGGGCTTTCAGGTGCCTAAAAAGGGGCAGACCCCGCGTCTTGGCGATTGACGGCGGCCACGATCCATTCCTGTCGTTCTGCTATCAGGATCTCCTTTCAGCGGCACGGCTTGCTAGGCAGACTCTTCTTGCCAGCCATCTGTCAGGCGCATCATGAAGGGCATCATCGGGTGGACCAGCGTGCGTTTCTCTGAACAGCCGTCCACGGTGTCTTCCGTCGGTCTACCCCACATACTGCCTCCCTACGAGCCCTGTAACCCAGGCCTTTAGAGTCCTTTCCAGACGAAGACGGCGAAAACCTTCGGCGTTTCGCCTTGGATCTCATTGAGGATGCATCCCGGCGCCCATCAGAACCACCCATGGCAAACGGAGCGGGCCAGTTACCGCTTTCTCTGGTCAACTCAATCCGGTTTTCCCCAGCTCTGCCCTTCAGGGCAGGGTCGTGGGCTGCCTCTTCTCCTCCGATGATCGTCCCTCGACCAGCCATTTCTGGGCTGCGATGCGCGCTAAACTTCTCATCCGCCCGATATAGGCCTGACGTTCGGTAACCGAAATTCCACCGCGCGCATCTAGCGTGTTGAAGACGTGCGAAGCTTTTAGGATGAATTCATAGCCGGGCCGGACCAACTCCCGGCTTAGGAGATTTCGGGCCTCCTGCTCATAAAGGTCAAACAATTGAGTCAAAAGCGCCGTGTCCGCCGCTTCAAAACTGTAGGTGGCCTGCTCCCATTCGACCCGCCGAAACATCTCGGCATAGCTGACCCCCGGTGCCCAAAGGATGCTCCATACATCGTCCACGCCAGCCAAATAGCTAATCAACCGTTCCAAGCCATAAGTGATTTCGGCGGTTACGGGTCGGCACTCTTGCCCGCCAATTTGCTGAAAGTAGGTAAACTGAGTAATTTCCATGCCATCAAGCCATACTTCCCAGCCGAGCCCCATGGCCCCGAGACTGGGATTCTCCCAGTTGTCTTCTACGAAGCGAACATCGTGGGCTGAGCCATCGATGCCGAGCGCTTGGAGACTCTCAAGATAGCGATCGACAACATCCTCGGGCGACGGTTTCAAGATCACCTGGAATTGATGATGCTGATACAATCGATTGGGGTTTTCTCCATAACGGCCATCCACTGGACGCCTGGACGGCTGCACGTAGGCGACTTTCCACGGATCGGGCCCGAGCGCTCGAAAAAAAGTCAATGGATGCATCGTACCTGCCCCCACCTCTAGGTCGTAGGGCTCCGCTAATACGCAACCTTGCTCCATCCAGAACCTCTTCAAGCGCATGACCGCGTCTTGCACCGTCACTGTCACGAGGGTCCCTCCACTTCTTGGTCCAGCAATTGAGATATAAAAGCAAACGCTCTCGGGGTACGATGAAGTTGACTCGCCAGGGTCACGCTAAGCCAGTCCACCATCTCACCGACGAGACGCCCTCGCACCTCCACCGCGCCAAATTTGTCCGCTGGCATGTCCAACCATCGGTTGACCGTTTTCAGCGCTCCCGTGGAAAATGTCTTTAGGTGAGCACCGCGCGCGCACCTGGGACAAATCACCTGCCCTTCTCCGGGATGCCAGAGCAAGGGCCCCGAAAGGGGAACATGGCATTGCGGACAATGATCAAAGCGAGCAGCAAATCCCGCCGCTCGAAGCAATTGCCAAAGCGCGGCCATTGCCGCTGAGGGCGGATGCCGACCGTCGTTGAGCGCTTCCATTCCCGCCACTAAGATGTAGAAGGCCTCCGGTGCGGGATCATGGTCGGAAAAGCATTCGCTGGCCACATCGGCGATGAGCGAGGCCCAGGCAATGCGGTCAATATCGCCTCGAATCTTGCCGAATCCGTGAATCACGTCGGCCGATGTGACCGACTCCAGTGAACTACGTCCCCGATAAAGCTCAAATCCACTATAGGATAGCGGATACAGACCCGCATTTAAAGGGCTCTTTGGCTTTCTCACTCCACGGCCGATGGCCGCGACCTTACCATGATTTAGCAGAAACAAGTTAACCAGCGCATCGTGGTCCCGATATGCCTTGGACTTTAAGACAATTCCCTGGTCGCGATAGGTGGCCATATTACTCTGGATCCTGAAATCCTAGACGTTTCAACCACTCTTCTTGCTCACGCCAATGGCGCCTGACCTTCACCCACAAATCCAGATACACGGAACGCTCATAGTAGGTCTCAAGCTCCACCCGCGCTTGTTCCCCAATCTTGCGCAACATCTTGCCTTTGGCACCGATGATGATGGCTTTTTGGCTCTCGCGTTCGACATAAATCGTTGCCCTTACATAGATCTTGTCATTGGAGCGCCGCGTCCGTTCTTCCACGACCACCGCCACCGAATGAGGCACTTCGTCTTGAACGGCCATCAAGATTTGCTCGCGAATAGTTTCTCCAACGTAGGTATCCTCGGGTTGATCAGTGACCATATCCTCCGGAAAATAGGGGTCTCCTTCGGGCAATGCCTGCAGGGCATCGCCAATTAGACGCTCGAGGCCCTTTTCCTTTAGGGCGGAGACTTCGTACCACGCCTGGTACGGAGCGAGTTCCTGGTACGGCCTTATCCGCTCCTGCACTCGCCCCACTAAATCCGCTTTGTTGGCGATAAGCCAGGTCGGAGCGGATGCGGCGCGGCACATATCGGCCGCCCACTGATCCTCCTCGCGCGGCGGCCGGCTCACATCCACAATATGCCACAGAGCGTCTACCCCCCTGGCTTCCGTCTTTGCGCTACGCACCATATGGTGTCCTAATTTGCTGGTGGCCCGATGCACTCCTGGCGTATCCACCAAGACCAGTTGAGCGCTTGCACTATGTAAAATACCCCGAATGCTGATTCGGGTGGTTTGAGGCTTAGGCGTCGCAATGGCGATCTTTCTGCCTAGTACGGCGTTGAGAAGCGTCGATTTCCCCACGTTGGGGCGGCCCACCAATGCGACAAAACCTGAATGGTAGCTCACGTCAGATCCTCCTCGCCAAAGGATTCCGGCAACAACTGACTAAGCCTTCGCTTTACCCAGCGCGACGGTGACGGTGCCCGGGAAACCACCCACAGATCACCGAACTCACTTAAGACCTGGCGACATCCCCCACAGGGCCAAAGCGTGCGCGACCCCCGCCCCACCACCGCTACGGCAACAAAATGCCGATTGCCAGCCGCCACGGCGTTGGCCACTGCCGAGCGCTCCGCGCACAAGCCCAAGGGATAACTGGCATTCTCTACATTGCACCCCACGGCCGTCGAGCCATCGTTCAGCAATAACGCAGCGCCCACGGGAAAGTTGGAATAGGGCGCATAGGCTCGTTCCCTCACCGTTTGCGCTTGAGCCAACAGCGCTGCAATGATGTCGTCATCGATTGCCGTCACTAGGCATGCCTCCTGGGGTTTGCTGAGCTTCTTCACCACGGTGGACGATCACTCGTTTGACGCGTCGACCCACGACCTTGGCGACGGAGAACCTTAGACCGCTCGACCCCACTTGTTCACCCTCCACGGGTGCACGGCCTAACAAATGCAAGATCAACCCTCCAATGGTATCGAAGTCCTCGTGAGGCAGGTCCACACCTAACAGTTCATTCAGCTCTTCCAATTGCATGCTCCCATCCACTTCCACGGTGTGAGGATCAATCGGTCGCACTGACAACTCTTCCGCATCATATTCGTCTTGAATTTCGCCCACAATTTCTTCTAGCAAGTCTTCGATGGTCACGATGCCGGCGGTGCCTCCATATTCATCCAGCACAATCGCAATATGCGTTCTTTGACGACGAAAGTCGGCTAGAAGTTCATCGATTTTCTTCGTCTCAGGCACATAGTGCACAGGTCGCATTAACTCGTGGACCAAGGTTTCGGGTGCCCGCTCATCCAGAAAGGCTAAGATGTCGCGGGCATAGATGACCCCTACGATGTCGTCCACGGTTTGGTGGTAAATGGGCAGGCGCGAATGGCCAAAATGGACCACCGCATCAGCCGCCTGACTTAAGGTCGCGGTAGAATCCAAGGCATCGACATCGATCCGCGGCACCATGACCTCGCGGGCGACGGTATCCCCAAAGTCAAAGATGCCTTGAATCATTTCCCGCTCACTTTCTTCCAAGAGGCCCTCTTCCTCACCCACCTCGACCAAGTTGCGAATCTCCTCTTCGGTTACCAGGCGGCCTCCTTCAGCTTTCCCTCCAAACGCCCGCACCACACCCACTGCCAGCCAGGTCAGCGCCTGGGCAATGGGGAAAAACAGGCGGGCAGATACCTCGAGAAAGGGTGCCAACTTGGAGGCCACGCGGTCCGGATTATGGGCGGCATAGGTCTTAGGCAAAATCTCGGCAAACATCAAGATGGCCAAGGTCATAACTACGGTCGCCCAAGTCACCCCCATCGCCCCGAAATACCCGATGAACAGTGCCGTCGCTAACGTCGAGGCAATTACGTTGCTGATATTATTACCCACCAGAACGGTGCTAAGCAGGCGATTGGGCTCCCGCACAAGCCGCTCTAACCAGCTCGCTCTGGGATTGCCTTCTTCGGCGAGATGGCGCACCTTCCCCCGGGACAGGGACATCATGGCGGTTTCCGCCATCGAATAGATGCTGGATAAGATCAACAACAAAACTAAAATCCCAATTCTAATCCAGTGCACATTCACCACGCGCTCCACCTGTACCACCGCTTCGGTTTAGGTCGAACCGCCACGAACCCGGTCCCCCTTTCTTGAGTCATCACGCTGTTATGCCCGGGTACGCCGGGGCCGTCTCGAAATCCATAGTATCAGTGCTAAAATCGCTGCGACCATCGTTAATAACAGGACGGAGACCACAGGTTGGTGATTAAATCGTACCACAATCCGACGCGGCAGTTCGAGCACCGGCTCGGCAAAGACCCAGATGCCCAGCGCGGCTGCCCCCATCGCGGCTAGCAGTACCGCCCCCGCCGCCACGTCCTTGGCTATTCGAGCCAATTCGTGAAATTCTGGACTGGCTAAGTCTACCACCGATTCCACGGCCGTGTTCAGCATCTCGGCCACCATGACCACCATGACGGCGGTAAGCACGCTAATGAAGGCACGGCTAGGCAGCGCCAAGAACCAACCCAACACCAAAATACACGCCGCAGCAAAAAAGTGAATGCGCAGGTTTCGTTGCGTATTTAAGGCGTACCACAACCCTCGGAAGGCGTAACCGAAGGATTCGACGACGGAGTCAGCGCGTTTCACGGCTAAGTCCAGCGCTCGCCAAGATCGCTTCGGTCTTTTCCATCATCACGCGTTCATCATCCACCTCGACGTGGTCAAACCCCAACAAATGAAGCGTGCCATGCACGGCCAGAAATCCCACCTCCCGCGCCGGCGAGTGCCCATACTCCAAAGCCTGTTCCTGAGCCCGTTCGATCGAAATCACCACATCGCCCAACAAGGGGTCCGAGGCTAGGGCATCTTCGCCTTCACGCTGAGCAAAAGAAAGCACGTCGGTGGCTCGATCCACGCCCCGGTAAGTCCGGTTAAGATCACGGATGGCGGCATTATCCACCAGCAACACGCTAACCTCCGTGTCTTCATCCTCTTTCACCACCATTAGGGTGTGAATAATCACCCGGCGCACCAATTCTTCCCACTCCTGGCACCAATCCGGATTGCTGCTTACATCGACTTGCAAGGCTGAGGACTCCCTTAATTTTGAGGTCACGCCGCCCAAGGTCCCGCTCATGCTAAGGGACGTTCGGGGGGCGTCGGTCGACTGCTTCCCCGTTCCATTTCTCGAAGTGCGCGCTCGGGATATTCGATCCGCTGATGAAAGACACCCGTCAACACCCGCGTAAAGGTATGCGCCACGGTGTCTAGGTCTTTAAGCGTCAGGTCCGATTCGTCGAGCTGACCGTCTTGCAGACGTTCTTTGATCAGACGGCGGACCGTCTGCTCAATCATCTGCGGACTGGGCTTCTTTAAGGTGCGGCACGTGGCTTCGCTGGCATCGGCCAACATCACGATGGCCGTTTCCTTCGTCTGCGGCCTGGGCCCTTCATAGCGGAAGTCTTGCTCCACCACCCCATCGCCCGTGTCTAGTTCCAAGGCCCGGTCGTAAAAATATTTCATCAAGGTGGTTCCATGGTGCTGACGAATGAATTGCACGATGGCCTCGGGCAGTCGATGGCTTTTGGCCAGTTCTAAGCCGTCGCGCACATGCGATGAAATGATGATGGCGGACAAGGTAGGCGATAGCTTGTCGTGCGGATTTTCCCGCCCGAATTGGTTGTCGACGAAAAAGTATGGCCGTTTCGACTTGCCGATGTCGTGGTAGTAGGCACCGACCCGGGCCAACAAGGAATTGCCTCCTACCGCCTCCGTCCCTGCTTCGGCCAAATTGCCTACCATAATGCTGTGGTGATAGGTTCCTGGCGCCTTGACCAGCAGTTGCCGCAACAGGGGTTGATTGGGATTGGAGAGCTCAATTAATTTCATGGCCGTGACCAGCCCTAAAGGACCTTCGATGAGTTGCAGAAGCCCTCCGGCCAGGGCGGCCGCCAAAAGACCATCCACGAAGCCAAAGACCAGACCCTGCCAGACAAGAAACTGGACGATCGAGGCACCTTGGATCATATCAAGACCTAAGAGCGTCAACAGGTTGACTAAGCCAACGGCCGTCCCCGCCCATAAAATGTCGAACCGGTGAGATAGGCGCTTCACGCCAAGCACGCCGGCGAGGGAGCCCAAAAAGGACACTAGCGCAAACGTCGTCCCCGAGCCGGTAACAATGGTCGAGGCAAGACTCAACACCCCAGCCAAGACCATAGCCAGTCCCGTGTCGTAAAGCACTGCCACCATCATCGCCGCCGTGGGTATCACCAGATAGGTCACGGCAGAAAATCCATTAAGCACACTGATGCTTACCAGCGACAAGACCAAAATCGCCCCGGTAAAGGCCACTTGGGAATCCTCGCTGAGAAGCTGGCGGCGTTGAAACCAGAGGTAGGCCGATAACACGGCAATCAACATCGCACTAAACAGAAGCGAACCTACGTACGGTGCTAAGTTAATCCCGCGCTGCAAGAGGCCCAGCTCGCTCAACACGCGAATATCGCTCCGCGTGACCCGTTGGCCTTGAGTGAGCACCGTGGCTCCTTTCAAGATCTTGACTAAAGGCACCTGATTGGCCACGAACTGCTTGCGTTCCTTGGTATCGGTGTGGTTGACAAACGTATTCGCCGTGATCAAGCTGTGGGCCAGATCCGTGAGAAACAGGCGAAGACCGGGATCGGGCTCTTCCTCGGCCGCCACGTCCGCCGCATAGGCGTTCGCCGCGTTCAATCCCCTGGTGGTATTGTGAATGCCGTTGGCGCCCGGTCCCATCACCGACGATAGGATAACCGAACTGTCTTGCTCTAACAGGTTGAGCTCAGCCGGAGAAAGGCTCAACACCTGGGCCCAGATCACCCGGGGCAAGCCAATCGCAATGTCCTGTTCGGCCACCGCCTCGCGCTCGGCTAAGGGGGCAGCGGAATCTAAGGCAAGCGACGAAATTAAAGAGAAGCGGTCGACCAGCGTTTTTTGGGTCTTTTTATAGATGGCGCTGTCCACCGTGTAGACGGGATTAACGGCGGCCACGGCTTCGGCGCGGGCCCGCTGGGTAGCGCCCCAATCAACCACGCCATAGGGGGCATACACCGTCTTGGGCGCTAAATCCCCTACATGCACATCGATTCGCTGAGACAAGAGACTACCGGTAAAGATGGCGCTGACCACAAGCCATGTGAGAACCGCGACCGACCATTGGCGAGCCGACCGCCCCTTAAGCCAGGGTCGGTGCTCACTCGTCATGGCGGCCCACCATTCACGCCCCTTCAGTATGGTGCTCATGTCCCTCCGCCTCTCCGTCCTCCTCAAAGCGTTGATATGCAGCGATAATCTTGGCAATCAGCGGATGACGAATGACGTCACGCTCGTCCAAACTAATCACTGCCACGTCGCCGACTCCCGCCAACACTTTGGCAGCCAAAAAGAGTCCCGAGCGCTGTCCCTGGGGTAGGTCTACTTGGGTGGCATCCCCCGTCACCACGATTTTGGAACCGAGCCCAAGGCGCGTCAAGAACATCTTCATTTGGGCGTAGGTGGCGTTTTGCGCCTCATCCAAAATAATGAAACTGTTGTGCAGGGTCCTGCCACGCATGTAAGCCAGAGGGGCAATCTCGATCTGACCGCGTTCCCGGGCACGTTCTGAGGCTTCTGCCCCCAGCATCTGATGGAGCGCATCATATAGTGGACGGAGATAGGGATCGACCTTGTCCTCCAAGTCTCCTGGCAGGAAACCCAACTTTTCGCCGGCTTCGACGGCGGGCCGAGTCAGGATGATTCGCTCTACACTTTGTGTCCGCAGGGCTTGAACTGCCATCGCCATGGCCAGGTAGGTCTTTCCCGTGCCAGCCGGCCCCATCCCTATTACTAGGGTGTGATGCCGAATAGCCTCGATGTACCGCTGCTGCCCAAGGGTCTTGGGGCGAATGACCTTGCCTTGGGTCGTCGTAAACACGGTTTCCGTCAATAGGTGCAAAAACTCGCGCTGCGTACCCTCTTTGACGGCCTGCAAGGCCGTCTCGACCGTCTCTTGGCGGACCGCTTCCCCGGCATAGGCCCATTGCGCCAAGAGATCTAAAACATCCCGCGTGGCAGTTTCGGCCGACTCGGATCCTGAAATGGCAATCACATTGCCGCGCGCTGTCAACTTCACTGCCAGGGCCGACTCGATGAGTTTTAGATGTTCATCACCTCGGCCGAGGAGCGTGGTCGCTGCCCGATTGTCTTGAATCACCCATTGGGTCTGTGGCAATCCCAACCTCCTGACTGAAGTTTCTTAAGGATCCTGGCTGGGTTGCCCTACCGCAGGCGCAATCGCAACATCTTGCGCCGCATGCCAGGTTAGGGTAACCCAAACGCCCCTCTTCACCATCTTCACCTGGCGTTCCCTGCGAAGCCAACGGCCTCCCGCAGGCAAGCTCAAGGAGATCTCTCGCGTCGCTTGGGCGAGGGCCATGCTCGTGGCCTTACTCACCGTAAGGTGGCGCGTATCCATTTTGATTTCATTATATACTACCTGACGCCATTTTAACGGCAGTTCGACACCGCGGTAGATGATGGGCGTGGTGCGCGACTTCACCCGATATTGCCGAAAGCTGGGATGGCCTAGGCTGAACAAGAAACTCGGCCCATGTTCGACGAATAATTGACGGCGAACAAAATATTGACGCTGTCGAACGACGACCCGGGATAAAAACGGTTGGTAGATGCGCACCCGATGGACGACGTCGGCCCATACCTGGCCGACCGCGGGTGCCCGGACTCTGCCGTCTGACGAAGGGTCGCCCAAGGCGACGCTGGACCAGGCGCCTTGAATCAGGGTCTGCCCCTTGTTCACCAATTCCCCCGGGCTTACCATGGACTCTCCCATATAAACGTCGACGTGCAAAATTTTTCCTGCGGCCTTGGCCACCAAGCGCGAGGGCGGGCGATACGGGGGACGGGCAACCACCTTGGCTGCCTGAATTTCGGCGACGATTCCATGTCGGCTGAGGCGAATCCAAAAATATCCTGGCAGCTCTTGCTCCATGCGGGCCGCGATCTGAGCCAAAGCGACGCGATTTCCCGATATCCCCGGTGTCAACCCCGCGCTATAGGCAGCCTGTACCAGTTCTTGGCGAACTTTTAAGGGCTGGCCCGCAATCGGTGCATCGACCACCCAGATGCGACTGGTGAGCCATACCACCCCTAGCACAGCTCCTATCAATCCGACAACTAAGAGCGGACGGCCTTTAGCCCGCTTGGACAGCCAGCCAATGCCTCCGCGATCGAGAAAATGGATACGCACGCGATGAGCGACGGCTGCCCGATGCAAACTGGATACCGTGCTTAGACTCACTAGCGCGTAGACCGCCCCCGTTTTGTCGCGACGCAATTTCCACATCTTGTGACCCATCTGGGTGACTTCACTAATCACATTTTCCGTCCCCGCTCCTTGCATGCAAACGTTCACCCAGCCGGTTAATTGGCGCCATAGCCACTCCGTCATCGTGCCTGATCCCCCTCGAAACGCACGCCGTTTACCCTACCGCTCACTAGGATGTCGCCTTGATCGACCCATCCAATGACCAGGTCCTGGCCGTCTATAATTAGCCGCCCTTCAGGTACCCGCACGGTAACTTGGGAAGGGCGGAAGGCCACGATGCCCCGATGATTCTCCACCCTCACTTGGATCTGACCGATCACTTCCACACGAGTCACATTGAAGAGCGCCTCGAGCGGAACGTCGATTAACTCAGCGACTCGTCTAAGACGACCTGCTTTTCTCATCCCGGCTGGCAACGCTGGACTCTTCCATCGCCGCTTCCTCCCTCGTTCGATCGTCTTGAATCCGGCGCCTTCCTGTTCTTCTTCCCGGTTTTCTTCCCGGTTTTCCTTGTCCGTCCATGGTTATGCAAAGGCGCACGGTTCCATGAGAGTTGTCTGCACTGTCGCCAAAAGCAGGAAATTCACCCTCCGAGGTCGAATGAATCCGCATGATGATCGATGCAGACCACCAGGCAGCGCTTCGACACGAAGCGGAACACTGGCTTTTTGACTCAGAACCTCCGGTATCGCTTTATCCACGCCAAGAAGGTCTTCCGCGCATCCGTGTGGCGAAAGTCATTGCAACCCGAGGATGTTGGGCCCAGTGCACCTTTTGCAACTTTAGCTACCTGGTCAAGCGCAATCGCAGAAGCGCCCCCGCCCCGGTTATCGATATCGCCCAGGTGCGCCACGCCGTACGAGAGCGAGCACCCGTCGATGTCATCAAGTTGGTTACCGGGCTTAGCTTTGGCGAGCCCAGCATGTATTTTACCCAGCTTATTGCATCGGTGCGGGAGCGGCGTGACGCCCGCGTGCAAGCCTTTTCGGCGGTAGAGCTCGACCACTTGAGCCGTCGCGAAAATTGCTCCGCCCGGCAAATCTTGGTGCAATGGCGCCAAGCTGGCATGGACCAGTTGGGACCGGGGGGTTCGGAACTCTTGATTGATGAGGTCCGCCAACGGGTGTCGCCGTACCGGCTCAGCACAGAGCGCTTTCTGGAGATCCACAAGGTGGCGCACCAATCCGGATTAACGAGCGTGGCCGGGCTCCTGATTGACAGGCAAACAAAGCCGGAGCACATCCTCGAACATTTGGATCGGCTGAGCACCATCGCTTCAGGCCTAGATGCCATCGAACTACAATGTTTTGAACCGGAGAAGAGCCCCCTCTCCATCGTGCCCGGTGCCCGCTTGGACCAAATCCTTCGGGCACTGAAGGCCATCAAAACCATGTACCCTCATCTTCCCGTGCGGCTCAACCAGCGCACCATTTTCTCTATCGACAGGGAAGTCCTATTGGCAGAAGCTGGCCTGGACAGCGTGTTGCAAACGGTTTGGGAGGTAGAGCCATGAAAACGCCGCTGCTGTGGATGCCGCTTTTCCGATGGAGCCAAGGCGCGGCAAACGATGCCTGGACCCTCTTGGAGGCCGAAAAGTTTCGCTTAACCTGTGGGGATCGCGCTCACGTCGTCTTCGATCGAGCGGGCCTTGCGCCCGCCCTCGCCTCCGTGGCCACTACGGACCCACAACCTGGACTACGCGGATGGGCCAGTTTTGAATCCTATGCCACCTTTAGCGGAGCATTTGATTTGGAAGCCACTGTTCCCGAACGGGCCAGCCAATGGACCACCTTGGCGCAACTGACGGTATCGAGCCCGCTTGACCGCATTATGCTCCAGCGCCGCCCCAGCCAGAGCCTAAATGCCCTAGGCCACGCCTTAACCCTGGTACCAAACCACGGGCCACAGGCACAGGTCTTCATTGATGGCCTCACCTGGGGGTTTGATGCCGCCTATTGGGTGCTTTCCCTCCACCCCGATTGGCATTTGTACGGCAGCTTAGAGCTAACCTTTGCCCTGGAGTTGGCCGAATCCTTGGGCCGTCCTTTGAGCATTGTAGATTGTAGTTCGGCAAAAGCTAGACCCGTTCGCCAACCCGACCAATTTGGTCTGCCACGGGGTGACCCATCCCCGAGCACGTCGGCTCCCGCCACTTGGCTTTAGCCCCTGGCCGTGAGTGGCGCCACCTGCCGGATAACGGCACCTTTAGGTACCTCGATGTGAAAGCTCGGCCCAAATCGACCGGTGCGGGTGTTAAACCATAGTCCCTGCGCCATTCCGGCCAAAAAAATTATCCACGGCGACTGGCTATTGCCGGCAACGCTGATGGTGGCTGGCATGGCCACGGGCCAAGGCTTCAACCTTCGGCCGTCAAAGCTTCGACCTCGCCAAGGAACCACGCCCAAGGCGCCAAAGCCCCAGGGATGGTTCGTGTCGCTGATGCCCAAAAGGGCACGCCTTGGATCACTGGTCGTCTGGCGGAGAACGTGTCCCGCTGACACTTTCGCCCATCCAAAGCGCCGCCTCCCCTGACTGTAGGCGACCAGACTACTGTCACCCCTTGCGCCCATCCAAAACGAGGCTTGTACGCCAGACACGACGCCTCGGGACCGAAACCGCGGTCCATAACAGAGGACCCGATCCGGTTGGATCACACTAATCTGGGGCCCGCGAGAGCTGGACCACAGCGCGGCAATTCCCGAGGGCACCGTCGCCTGACGATCAAATCCGTGAGCCGAAACCCGGCCAATGAGCGTTTTCCCCCCGTTTAAGGCAGCCAAGGCGCCATAAAGGCTCTTACCCGACCATCCCAAGGAAAGCATGGTCATCTGGCTTTCCACGTCCATGTAGACCTGGACGTCGGTGCCTTGGCCCCAAAGCACCTGTCTACCAATGGTCGCTTGCCAGGTCATTCCTTCAGCGACTAACGGCTTAACCTGGCCAATAAGCCCGAGCGCTCCGAGGGCCACCGGATGCGTCAGCGAAAGCCCACCTCGAGGCGCAAAGCGGGCGATGAAAGCCTCTTCGTTCAGCCCCTTGGGCATCGCGTAGAGTACGACTAGCCCCCGAAACCCCGGCAACCTCGCCGGCGAAAGGTGAGCTCCGATGACCAAAATCGACAACGCCGCCAAACAAATCCCCCTTCGAGCGATGTCTCGAAGGGGGATGATAGACGGGAGGCCCATCACGAAGAACCGAGAACTTCTTTAACGTGTCGGGAGACCTCTTTGCCGTCGGCCCTTCCCCGGATGCGTGGTTGCAGCCATCCCATGACTTTGCCCAAACCCGAACTGTCGGTCGCTCCCGTTGCCCGCACCGCTTCCACGACCAGTACATGAATTTGTTCCGCGGACAGTGGCTCTGGCAGGTATTCCGAGAGCACCTCAATCTCTTGCAAGGCCTTTTCAACCAGGTCCGTTCGCCCAGCGCGTTCGAATTCGGTTAAAACTTCCCGGCGCTCCTTCACTTCCTTAGCAATGATGCCTAAAATATCGCTGTCATCGACGGACTTTCGCTCTTTTCGCGTCTCGGCTTCGGTCACCGCGGACTTAATCCCGCGGATAACCGTCAGACGAACCTGGTCGCGCGCTCGCATGGCGTCCTTCAGATCCTGGTTCAGTCGTTCACTTAGCGACACACGAATCCCTCACTTTGGTCGTCTCAACGCTTGGTACCCTTCTTGCGCGCAGCCTCCGACTTCTTCTTTCGTCGAACACTCGGTTTCTCGTAATGTTCGCGGCGGCGTGCCTCAGCCAGCACCCCCGCCTTTTGAATCTGGCGCTTAAATCGCCTTAGGGCACTGTCTAGGCTTTCATTCTTGCCAACCTTGACCTCTGACATTTTTCTCCCTCCCCTCTCCCGAACGGGTCGGGGTAACCTTCTTACCATTATAGGGCGGGCTCGGAAATTGTGTCAAACGGCGACCTTACCAGGGGCGATACAGGTGGCCATACTTGGTTACACACTCTTTGCACAAAGTGCTCTCTAGAAAACCGCTAGACAATGAAGGCATTTCTTTTTTGACCACAGGTTTATGACAGATGTCGCAAAATTTGAGCTCGATCAGTTTCCCCATGTGCGCCCCCTCCTCGCACCTAGCATCACCGATTCGAAATCCCATCACTCTAGCAGTCTCGTCCAATCATGGAAGTCGATTCGGGGCCCTCGCGGCTTAAAAAGTGAAGCAACAGCGCGCCAAAGACGCCCGCATTTTCCGCGCGAAAAATTTGTGGTCCCAAGCATACCCCAACGAACCCCTGGCGGATCAAGAGAGCATATTCCTGGGGGCTCAACCCGCCTTCGGGTCCGCTCACCGTTTTGACCGCCTTCGGTCGACGGGCTTTTTGCCACCACTCGACGAGGGGAATACCCCGAGGATCCCAGACGATGCCGAGCTGGTCTTCAGACAGGGTGAGGCAGCCCGCATTTGGCTTGACCTCTAGGATTCGGGGGATCTCTTTACGACGGCACTGCTCAGTCGCCTCCTTCGCAATCTTTTGCCACCGGTCCCATTTGCTCGCGGACACGCTGCGAACAATACTGCGCTCGCTCACCCACGCTTCGAAGGCAAAGACTCCCACTTCCGTGCCCTTTTCCACGACTTGCGCCAGCAAGTCGTGTTTAATCAGGGCAGGCGCCAGGGTGATGGCTAGGTCGGGCGCCGCTGCCGCCGCCAGCAGTTGGCGCTCGATGATGAGATTCGATGCCGTCGCGTCGACCCGAGCGTGAAAGAGCCCCATGCCCTCAATCATGACTTCGATGGCAGCCCCCGGGGCGACGCGCATCACCTTCGTCAGATAATGGCGGTCGCCCCGTTCTAATTCAATACGTTGGTCAATCAGTCGATCGCCGGAAAACGCCAGACGAATCATGCTCCCACCCGAAGGGTTACCCACCCTCGAACAAATTGGTATTGTAAAACCTGCATGCCCGATTCCCGGACCACGTCTTCTATCTCGGAACATGCGTCTTCCAAGATCCCCGAAAGAATGGCCATGCCACGCACACGAGGTCTTACGCGCGGCCAGAGCTCCACGATGAGGTCGCGGATCAGGTTCATCAGGACCATGTCATAGGGCTCGCCGTCAGGTAGGTCGTCCAAGGTTCCAGGAATCACCTGCACTCGTTTAGCCCATTGATTTAATTCCAGGTTATGCCTCAGAGCGCGCACCGCCACCGGATCCGGCTCGACCGCATCGACCTGACCCGCACCCAATCTCGCCGCCGCCAAAGCTAAAATCCCCGATCCCGAGCCCAAGTCCAACACGCGTGACTTAAATGCTCCCTGTTCAAGCAACACGTCCAGGCAACTCTTGGTGGTCGGATGGGTCCCCGTGCCAAAGGCCATACCCGGATCCAAGCGGATGGCCTTGGCCGGGGCGAAAGGTGATGTGAGCCAGGCCGGAACGATCCCATAGCCATAGCGGAGCGCTATGGGTTGATAGTAGGCCTTCCAAGCGTTCTGCCAATCTTCGCTTAAAATCGAACTAATCTTTAGGGTGAACCCCTGACGCTGGCTCTTCTGGGCAATCGCCGCGGCCACACTCGGCCACCGTTCGTCATCCGCAAAGTATGCGGTCACGTGAGGCGGCTCCGAGGGCATCCATTGGTCGTCGCCAAAGCATGGCGTTACCGCCCGTCCGTCCTCAAACTCGACTCCTGACACGCCGAAATCAAGCAACCATGCGGCCGTCGCCTCCAGTTGCTCGGGCTCTGCCTCGATGCGCACGGCCCAATATTTTGGCGGTGTCGCTCCCTGGCTATCTGCCCAGGGCATCTTTGACCTTCTTTAAGATCCCGCGGTCGTCGGTTTGCACCGACTCATGCCGCAATTCTGCCCACTGTCGTAGCAATTCTCGTTCTTTACTCGAAAGGGACGTGGGGACGGCTACCGTGACGTGGACATGGAGATCGCCCTTGACGGACGGACTGCCGAGACGGGGCAGGCCCAAGCGAGGTACCCGAAACACCGTTCCCGGCTGCGTCCCAGGAGGGATATGAATCGTTTCGCGGGCCCCAATACCCTCGATTTCCAATTCCGCACCTAGAGCCGCCTGAGCAAATCCGATCGACGCTTCAATGAGCAGATCTTGACCTTGACGGCGAATTCGGGCGTGAGGCTTGACGTGAATCATGACCATCAGATCGCCCGCAGGCCCTCCACGTTGACCCGCTCCGCCCTCGTTGGGAACACGAAGCCGAGTCCCGTCGTCCACACCTGCAGGAATGGTCACGGTCAACCGCTTCTCTACACGGACCTGTCCCCGCCCACGACACTCCCGGCAGGGGGTGGTCGCTATCTTGCCCGTTCCTCGGCAACGGCTGCAGACTTCCACCTGGCGAATCCGTCCGAGCATGCTGTCCCGAATCCGCTCCACCTGTCCACGTCCGTGACAGTGGCTACACGTTTCGATGCGCGTGCCCGGCTCGGCTTCATTTCCATGACAGTGCGGACAGACTTCATCACGCACCACGCGCAACTCTTTGTCGACGCCGGTCATCACATCTTCAAAATCAATCGTAACGTCTTGACGCAAATCTGGGCCCCGCTCCGGGCCGGGACGCCCACCCCCGCCACCTTGGCTGCCAAAGAACATGTCAAAGATGTCGCCAAATCCACCAAAACCGCCGAAGTCTTGCTGTCCAAACCCGCCTCCCGGGCCCTGATGGCCAAACTGGTCATATTGAGCCCGTTTTTGCGGGTCACTAAGCACTTCGTAAGCCTCACTCAGCTCCTTAAACCGCTCCTCTGACTGGGAATCACCTGGGTTGGCATCCGGATGATATTTCCGGGCTAACTGCCGAAAGGCCCGTTTAATATCTTCGCTTGAGGCGTTCTGCGCTACCCCCAGCACCTCATAATAGTCACGCTTGGCCATTCCCGTTCCTCCCTATTCCGCTATGGCTTACGCCTCAAAGTCGGTCGTATGCTCACTAGCCGAGTCCGCGTCTTGCTGTTCTGAGTGGTCCGGGCCGGTCGAAACTTTCACTAATGCCGCCCGAAGCACCCGATCACGCCAACGAAATCCGCGCTGCAGTTCTTCAGCGACCAGGCCTTCAGCTAAGTCGCTGCTCACCTCTTGTACGGCCTCGTGTACACGCGGGTCAAAGACCTCGCCCACGGTAGCGATGGACTGCACGCCCAAACCATCGAGGGCCTCGTTAAAGCCTTTAAAGGTCATTTCCACTCCGACCCGCCATGCCTTGGCATCGCCCTCGTCGGGCATGAAGCGAAGGGCCCTCTCCAAATTATCGTAGACGGGCAAAAGCGCATGCAACATCCGTCCAATCGTTTGTACCTCGGCTTCGCTACGCTCTCGATCCACACGGCGGCGGAAGTTCTCAAAATCCGCCTGCAAGCGAATCAGCTGCTCATACCGACTATTGGCCAATCCCTGCCAGTCCGTTTCGGTGTCCACCGTGGTTTCTGGCGCACGCTTGGTGTCTTCCGATGGCTCCACGCTCTCATCGGGCGTCTCTTCAACTTCAGCTTGCTTTGCCTGATCTTCGGTCATCGTCGATTCGCTGCCCCCTCTTAGGTCACCCTATTCTAAGCCCATTCTAACGCTCTCGATAGTTCTTCCGAAACCGCTTCTAACACTGCGATGACGCGACCATAGTGCATCCGCCTGGGCCCCAGCACTAGGACGCGGCCTACGACCTGATGGCCCATACGATACGCGGCCGTGACCACGCTGCAGTCTTGAATGTCATTAAAGGGCAGTTCGCCACCAATCATGACTTCGATCCCTTGAGGGGGCCGACCACTAACCAGCCGATCGATTTCGGTCTCCTTTTCAAAAAATCCGAGAACTCGACCCAAGCGGTCCACATCTCGAAATTCTGGATAATTTAGCATGTTTCGGGTGCCGGAAACAGCCATCCGCTCCTCGTCATTGGCGACCTCAATCAGGCGTTGGATCATCTCTTCCCAAAATTGCCGGTGTCGCGCCAAGTCTCCCTTAAACTGGCGCCAAATGGCGTTCTCCAGGTTCCGGATAGGTACACCCTCGATGCTCGAGCTCAAGTCTCTAGCCATTGCCGTTAAATCCGTGGCGGCTAATTCTTCAGGCACCGCCACGGTCTGACTCTCAATTAAGCCAGAATCCATGCGCAGCAGCAAAACCGCCAGCCCAGGGCGCATGGGGATTAAGCTTAATTCGGCCAGACGCGCCTCGGACATGCGCGGAGCCATGACCAAGGTAGGATAGGCGGTAATATCCGACACCAGTTTGGCGGTTTGATGCATGAACCAGGTGATTTCTCTCACGCGGGCACGGTAGCTCGCCTGAATCCATTGAATTAAGGCATCGTCCAGCCCCGTTTTTTCGAGCAGTTGGTCGACATAATAGCGATACCCTTTGTCAGAAGGTACTCGTCCGGCAGAGGTGTGGGGATGTTCGAGATACCCCTCGTCTTCAAGGTCTGCCATCTCATTGCGAATGGTGGCTGAGCTCACACCGAGCTGATACTTGCGCATTAAGGTACGCGACCCTACCGGCTCGCCGGTGTTGACGTAATCCTCGATTAAAAGTTCTAAGACCCGTTGTTTGCGCCCGTCCATGGCTGTCTTCACCTCGCAATTAGCACTCTCTTCAGAGGACTGCTAAGTCTAGTACTTGTGAGGATATCATCTTGAAATTCCTCCTGTCAAGACGTCAGCCCGCCCTAAACGTGGTCTGTCTCAGGGCTTTTGTGCGCCTCGGCATCAATTAAGGCCGCCATCACCTGGTTGGCCAAGTCCAGCCCCCTGGCAGAGAGCCGTATGCGCTCGGCGTCCCATTGCACCAGGCCCTGGCGCTGAAGTTGCTCCCAGACGGGCCTAAACACGGTCAGGGCATCCTCGCCGAAGCGTCGCTGAAAGCGATCGCGGGAAAATCCTTCGACGGTGCGTAGGCCGAGCCAACTGTACTCTCGCATAAGATCCAATCGCTGCAAGGCCTCACCGTCTGCTCGCGGGTCCTGACGCAATGCTGTCCTCTCGATATACTCGCCAAAGTGGGGCACGTTCCACCAGCGCCGAGTGCCATCAAAAGAATGCGCCGCCATGCCAATTCCCACATAGGGGTTCATCGTCCAATAGAGGCGATTCATCCGCCCCTCATGACCAGGATGGGCATAGCTGGAAATCTCGTAGCGGTCATAACCAAAGCGGGAAAGCTCATCTCCTGCCCAATCGGACATATCGGCCACCAGATCGGATTCTACGGGAAGCATTTCCCCGGATCTGACCTTGCGATATAGGGCCGTGTGCGGCTCAATTTGCAACTGATAGAGGGAAAGATGATCGGGCTCTAGACGGATTAGGCCCTGAATCGTGGCTTGCCACTCGTCGAATCTTTGTCCCGGCCAACCGTAAATAGCATCCAGCGAAATCGAGGCAAAGCCCGCCGATTTCGCCCAGTCTACCGTCCGGCCAATGTCTTGCGCTCGATGGCCGCGATGCATGGCCCGAAGATGATGATCCTGAAGCGCCTGAGCGCCTATCGACAGACGGGTGACCCCAGCTTGGCGAAACGCTTGCAAGCGCTCTTGGTCGACCGTTTCAGGGTTGACCTCCAGGGTCACCTCGGTGCCTAACCCACCGGTGCGCTGGCAAATCGCACCAAGGATCCGCTCCACCATGGGCGCAGACAATTTGGAGGGCGTCCCGCCGCCCAGGTATACCGCATGAGGTTCACCCTGGGGTAGGATTCGGCTCTGCCACTCCCTGACCAGTGCATCGACATAGGCAAGTTCATCGCTTGGACGCTTGCCGACGACCACCGCAAAGTCGCAGTAGGTGCAGCGGCGGGGACAAAAGGGCACATGGACGTAAACACCCCAAGCTCCTAAGTCCGCCTCACCGCTCACGCGTCTTCCACGCGCAAGATAGCCATAAACGCCTCTTGCGGAATGTCGACGCTGCCTACGGACTTCATGCGGCGCTTGCCTTCTTTTTGCTTTTCGAGCAGCTTTCGCTTTCTGGTGATGTCGCCTCCATAGCATTTGGCCAAAACGTCCTTGCGTAAGGCGCGCACCGTTTCCCGAGCAATGACCTTGCTTCCAATAGCCGCCTGGATGGGCACTTCAAACATTTGCCGGGGAATCAGATCTTTGAGTTTAGCCGCCAAAGCCTTGCCTTTGGCGTAGGCTCGGTCGCGGTGCACGATGGTCGACAAGGCGTCCACCGGTTCACCGTTCAAGAGGATATCCATCTTGACCAGATCGGCCGCCGACATCCCGCTTGGTTGGTAATCGAAGGAGGCGTAACCATGGGTCCGGCTCTTCAGTTGATCAAAAAAGTCAAACATAATCTCACCCAAGGGCAGTCGGTAGCTCAGC
Organism: Bacillota bacterium; assembly: GCA_021797635.1. GTDB lineage: Bacteria > Bacillota > Sulfobacillia > Sulfobacillales > Sulfobacillaceae > JAJZZI01. The sequence continues at coordinate 35,073 of JAJZZI010000074.1, forward strand.
ATGGCGCGTTTAGGATCGAGATAGGTAAGGCCGACGTATTCTCCTCGCCGCTCTTGGGCTAGCTCCATGACCGCTCCGATGTACTCTGAGGGGGTAATAATGCTGGACTCCACGACGGGTTCGAGAATGGACTGGATGTCCCCGGCCACGGGCATCATCGCCGGGTTATCCACGTGCACCACCCGCCCCCCTACTAACATCACCTCATAGACCACGTTGGGAGCGGTGGTAATTAAGGTCAAATCATACTCGCGTTCGAGCCGTTCTTGGACCACTTCGAGGTGCAGCAGGCCTAAAAATCCCGCGCGAAAGCCAAAGCCCAGCGCCGCCGAAGTTTCCGGTTCGAAGACGAGCGCCGCGTCGTTTAACTTCAATTTTTCCAAAGCCTCTCGGAGTCTACCGTAATCGCTAGAATCTACGGGATAAAGGCCCGAGAACACCATGGGCTGCGCGGGGCGATAGCCTGGCAGAGCCTCGCTGGCAGGGTGGTTGGCCTGGGTGATGGTATCCCCCACCCGGGTATCTTCGACCGTCTTTATGGCCGCCGCCACGTAGCCCACTTCTCCCGCTTGCAGTTGCCCGATGGGTGTCAATCCCGGCCGGAAAACCCCCACTTCGCTGACCTCAAACTCTTTAGCGGTCGACATAAATCGTATTCTGTCGCCCACCGCCACACTTCCGTCGACCACACGGATAAAGACTAACACGCCCTTATAGCTATCGAAGCGCGAATCAAAGATCAGCGCCCGCAAAGGGGATCCACGCGGCCCCCGCGGCGGAGGCACTTTGCTCACCACGGCAGCCAGCACCTCGTCGATACCAATACCCTTTTTGGCCGAAACGGCCAGCGCCTCAGTGCCGTCAATGCCTACTTCGATGAGTTCTTCGCGGACGCGTTCCACTTCGGCATTAGGCAGGTCAATCTTGTTAATCACGGGAATCACGGTGAGATCGTGTTCCATCGCCAAGTATAAGTTAGCCAGAGTTTGAGCCTCCACGCCTTGCGCCGCATCGATCACCAAGAGGGCACCCTCGCAGGCGGCCAGGGCCCTTGATACCTCGTAGGTGAAGTCTACATGACCGGGAGTATCAATCAGGTTGAGTTCGTAGTCTTCCCCTTCATAGGTCCACGTGAGACGGACCGCCTGAGCCTTAATGGTGATGCCACGCTCTCGTTCCAATTCCATGGAATCAAGCAGTTGCGGAGCCATGTCCCGCTCCGCCACCGTGCCCGTGCGCTCTAAAATGCGATCCGCCAGGGTGGACTTGCCATGATCGATATGGGCGATAATGGAAAAATTTCGAATGTGCTCTGGATCCACACCAAGCCTCCTTGCCAATGTCGCGATCGCCATCGTCTGCTTATCCTAACAAGTTCGAGCGACATTGAAAAGTCGGCCAGTCGGCCATGCCCCCTCAGGAAACGTTCAGAGCACGCTGACGCTTCCATCCATGCTAAATGGAACGTTGGTTCGGGAACGCCATCTCTGAAAACGGCAGACTTGGCGGACAGGCCGCGCAGACGAATGCCCAAGTAATTCACACCCTACCTGAAGGCCGCCGTGTTAAGGCGAGGAGGGCAGTATCGTGGTGAGTGCCCTGGCCAATGCCTTGGCCGAGCGTACTTCTTCCGCCATGGTATTGGCAGGACCGCCGATTTCCACGATAAGGTCGTTGGCCAACAATTGCTGGTTGTCACGATAAGGCACGACCTCAATACCCGGGTTGCTTAAGAGCCGAGGATACTGCGCAGTCAGTGCCTGACTGAGCCGTTTGGCAAACGCCTCGTTCTTTTTCCAGTGGGGATCGGGCAAAATTTGCCCGCTGCCCACGACCAGGGTAATGCGCGCTGCCGGCAGCCCATCCACGTGCGTGGTGGTCTGACTGGCGCCCAGTGCGCTTCGCTGCACGTCTAAGAGCACCCCAACCGAGGGGAACTGACGTAAAAGGCTCTCTGCCGTGTGGTACGCCGTATAGTAACTGGCCAGAAACCCATCCGCCATGTTGTTGACCCGCGACTGGACGACCGAAACCCCCTGGCGGTGCAAGGCGTCCGCCAGTTGCCATCCCACGTTGACAATGGTCTTTGACCAGTTGTGGCTATAGGCGGCCCGATTCCCCTGCGCCGGCATCGTGGCAAAGGATTGCATGCTGAAGGTTTGGTAAATGCCTACTCGTGGATTTTGACCCAACACCGCCCAAACCTGGTGGCCATCGCCCGGAAGGCCTTTTGCGGTCAGCGGTCTCGAGTTAGCCCTTGGGGGGATGCGCGGCTTAGGTTGGCTAAGGCGCCCTTGCGGCACCGCCTGCAAGTTGGGCAACTCCATGGCCATGAGGCGGTGCAGAGAGTCTAGCGGGGTTCCGGCGAGGTCTGCAATGCCCGCGCCCAGAAGTTGAGACCAATGGATGGGACTCCGCTTTGCCTTCAGCGCCAAATAGGGTATCCCCTCGCGAATCCACTTTTCGGCCGTGTTAAGCCGAAGACGGCTCTTGGCCAGGTCGCGGGAAAGCCACGAAAACTTCAGCCCGCGGTAGGCACGGGCGCTGACCGGGAGCACACCGCTAAAGCGTTCGGGAGTGGCCCACAAGATCGTTGCGGCGACCGCCAGGGTGGCGAGATACAGCCATAACATGGGACGGGCTTGGTGGTGGCTTCCCCCCGGCGAACGGTCCTTAGGGGAAGGCTTCCCCGCCACTCGGTAAGGCGTTTTCGGGCGACGCTGGCTCCGCCTTGGACCTAACCAAATCACGCGTGGTTTTCGCATCCGCCCCACTCCCAGTTCGGTCTCGTTGCCAGTCTCTTTCCATGCTCTATCTTTTTCCATGGATATGGAAATAACTGGTTCATATGCCATGGACTTGCCCATTTTTTAAGCTGGCTCCGATCCGACCATCGCCAAAATCTCGGGATAGGTCTTCTAGAAACGCAAGCCACGGTGACAACCCAATCCGTCCCAGCCAAGACAAAAAGATGGGCCAAAATGCGGGCACGGACCTCCATAAGTCCGCTCACAAAAACGCGCCCCGGTCATCGCGACGCCGGATTGCGCCCTCCAGAGTGCCGTCATGCTTACGATCGGACAACTCTCTCAGCCCCACTTGCCACGCCGCGCGACTTAGGGTATCGGCCCTATCCTTCAGACTTTTAGGTCCGTACTTTGAGCTCTTTACCGCCGTCGGTTAGTTTGTTATACTTTTTACCCAGGGGGTAGAGTTGTGGCCAATATCAAGTCTGCAAAAAAGCGCATCCGTCAGACCAAGGTGCGGACGTTGCGTAACAAGATTCAAAAGACCATGTTCCGGACGGCAATTCGCCGCTTTGAAACCGCTTTGAGCCAGGGTGACGTGGTCACCGCTGAAGAAGCACTGCGCTTCGTATACGCTCGGCTGGATCGGGCTGCCCAAAAGGGTGCCATTCATAAAAACACGGCAAGTCGAAAAAAATCGAGGTTGAGCCATCGGCTCAACCAGCATCGACAGGTTGGGTAGGCTCTAGCCCTCGGGTCCCCGAGGGCTTTTCGTTATCCGGCGAGAAGTAGGGCCAAGTGGGTTAACCAGACCTCCGGCTCCCCTCGACTATCCTTGAACCAGTCGTCGAGCTTGACGACAAAGCCCAAGGCAAGGTCCAGTTCAGGTTCCGTCCATCGCTTGGCCTCATGAAAGACCTTTCGCGCCACAAACGCGGGCGTCTTTTCTCGCGCTTGAAAATCCGCCAGAGATCGGCACCTTTTAGCTCGCTTGAGCGATATCAACTGCCGACCCAGCAGCACTAAGACCATCACGGGAGCCTTTCCCTGCTCGAGGGCGGAGACCAGGCCGCCATACAGCGCGGCCACATCTTTGGCCAAAAGCGCATCCGTCATCGTCCAGACCGATTCTTCGCCCAGTTGGGGAAGAACCCATTCCTCAATGGCACGCCCCGTCCATCGCGAAATCTGGATCAATTGCATTTTCTCCAACTCATGCTCTAGATGATGACCGTCTTGTGGAATCAGCCGGGCCAGCAGCTCGGCACCCTCCGGAGTCAAGTTAATCTTCCTCAATGAGGCCAAATGGGAAATCCATCGCCGCCACTGATGGGTGGGCGGAGGTTCCACCTCCACGCGAATGGCCTGATCGAAGACGCGGCTAGCAATCCCCGGTTTCACCTCGCGAAGGATGAGATGCCTCCGGCTTGCCTGGAAAAACGCCGTGGCCTGGCCACCCGGCGGCGGACCCGCGGAAAGATTTTGGACATGAAAGAGCTGAGCCTGGCCCCAAAGATTGGGAGTCTGCCAAGCGCTGACCAACTCATTCCACGGCAGTGAACCGGATCGTCCCAAATGAAGCATTTCCACCTGCTCTTGGTAGAGTTCATAGGCACGCGCCATAAAGCGCTCCAGCCATTTTTCCGCCCAATAGTCTGATGGCCCGGCGAGTAGATAACACGGCCCCAGCGGGGCACCGTCCAATTGGGCGATGGCCTCCAATATCTTCACCGAAAGGGCACCTCCCTCAGCATTTTATCACGCCCTTGACTCCGGGTGGACGAATCGCAGTGCGATCGATGTGCCTGAGGGTCCCGAACCGATCAGCACTTGACCATTATGGGCGAGCATGAGACGACGCACAATAATCAGCCCGAGACCTGCCCCTCCCGGCTTGGTGGTCTTGGCACTGCCAAATAGGCTGGCCAAGATTTCGGGTGACATGCCCGGACCGCTGTCTAAAATTTCCACGACGGTCATCGCGGTGCTGTGAGCGGCGCTGACGGAAATGCTCCCTAGACCGCCCATCGCCTCGGCCGCGTTTTTCAAGATATTAATCAAAATCCGATGGAGCAAATCGGGATCGGCGTAAACCATACCCAGGGGGTCCGCGCCCAAATTCAGCGCCACGTCTTTGCGGACCTGGCGCGAGATCATGCTCCACGCCGTCGCTAGCGCCTCGCTGACGGATACCCACGTGGGCTTGGGCGTTAACGGCCGAGACGCCATCAACATATCTTGGGCCACGCCATCTAGCCGTCTTACCTCACCCAGGGCCATTTGCAACACGTCGGGCGCCTGAACGTCGCCTCGCAAAGCCAGTTCAAGAAACCCCCTGATCGCGGCCAGGGGGTTACGGATTTCGTGGACCATTTCCGCGACGGTGCTAAGCTTGAGACCCGGTCCATCGACCATAGGCCGGGGGATGCATTCAACGACCACGGTATCGTCTAAACGATGGATGCGAAGCTCATCGTCGGCCCGCACTTCGATGAGCGATCGCCCTTCGGGGCGTCCATGTACACTTCCCCATGGGGGAAGGCCAGGTACCTCTTCCCAGGACTTTCCCACCAGGTTCATTCCCGCCCACTGACAGGCCGCTCGGTTGGCCGCGATGAATGTGCCTCGACTAAAAATGGCGATGCCGGTATGAAGCGCACTCAAGCCAGAACGTTCTCCCAGGGTATCATCAATGACCGATAAGATGCCCTGGGTCTGGCCCATGAGATTTCTTACCCTAAGAAAGCGCACGAGTGACCCGTCCTCCAACGCCGCGCTACTCACGCCTTCATCGGACATCGACGCCAACATGGACCGAATCTGCTCGACTGATGCCTCCTTGCTCGACGCTCGCTGATTTTGCCACAACAACACCCCTTGTAGACTGAAAAAGGCACAGGCCACCGGCAGCCGGTCCAAGACTTCATTAGAAACCAAAAAGGCGTTGGTAAGGGTGACTCCCGGAAGTGGATTAAACGTATACGCTAGTGAAGTGGTGTCCCCCAATTCCGAATCTCCTATCTACCATCGCTTTTTACACATACCGTTAGTAATTCAATTCTGGTTCCCTCCAGGGAATCCTGCTCGCCGCGTTCTTTTATTTTTCCCTCCCTCCCGGTATGATGGTCAAGGAATCTTCGAGTTTCTGGGGATGCCTCCCTGAATCGTCCTTTCCCGTCTCATCTCAGCGCTTTGGCGTGCGCCACCAACTTCTTCAATATTCGCTTGTTCCATATGAAGCCGATGGCCGAGAGGAGGGCCCATATTGTTCGGATCGCGACAGACCGAGTCACGCAGCAGCTACGCCGACCTCATCATCGGCGTCGCCATCTTAGCACTTATCTCCTTGGCTATCGCCTGGGCCACGCATAAGCCCCACGGCATTTCGGGCACTGGCGCGATATCATTGAGTTACGCCAAACTGCCTTTGGATGCCGCCTATTCTTGGTCAAGAATGGCCATCGCCTATCTGATTTCTTTAGCGTTCACCATGGTGTACGCCTATTCGGCGGCCTATAATCCACGAGCCGAGAAAATCCTCATCCCGCTCCTGGACATCTTGCAGTCGGTCCCTATCCTATCATTTTTGCCGGTGGTACTACTCGCCTTTATCAACCTCTTTCCCGGTTCTCACCTTGGGGTCAACCTGGCCTCGATCGTCCTCATTTTCACCGGCCAGGTATGGAATATGGTGTTTGCCCTGTACAACGGCCTCATTACCATTCCGCGCGACCTTCGCGAGACCGCCTTATCCTTGCAGCTTACGCCCTGGCAACGCTTTCGCACCCTTGAGCTTCCCTTTGCCATGGGAGGGTTAGTCTGGAATTCGATGATGTCCTGGGCGGGTGGCTGGTTTTTTCTCATGGCGGCGGAGATGTTTTCGTTGGGGCACCATCAGTACCAGTTGCAGGGACTCGGTTCCTACCTGCAGACTGCGGCGAACCAAGGCCGATGGGGCAAGGAGTTTCTTGGATTGGCCAGCTTGGTTGCGGTCATTGTAGTCATGGACCAATTGATATGGCGGCCGCTGTTGGCGTGGTCCGATAAATTCAAGATGGAGATGGTCGAAGGCGAGGCTCAGTTCCATTCCGTGGTCTTGGTGGTCTTGCGCCGCTCTCGTCTCATTGAGTGGGCGCAAACAGCGCTGTTGCTGCCCATGGTCGAAGCCATCGACCATTTCTTTGGGATCGGCATTCCCCGATGGCGAAGACAGTCGCGGTGGTTAACCTCGGCCGCTGGCCTGGTTCGGACCCTGGTCACGGCAGGCATCATTTTTGCCCTGTTTACGGCCTTGGAAGGCGGCATCCGCCTGGCTGCCAGCTTAAATCTACATACCCTGCTGGTTATCTGCCTGGCCACCGGCGCCACGCTGCTGCGAGTGCTCGTCTCGTTAGCTATTTCGGTCGCCTGGACCGTCCCCGTGGGGGTGTGGATCGGGCTGAATCCGCGGTTTGCCAAATCTCTCACCCCGATCAGCCAGATCGCCGCGTCGGTGCCGGCCACAGCACTCTTCCCCGGATTGGTCGCGCTGCTGTTTGTGCTGGGCGGCGGCTTAATGCTGGCCTCGGTGTTGCTCATGGTCCTCGGGACGCAGTGGTATATTCTTTTCAACGTCATCGCCGGCGCCTCGGCCATTCCCGAGGACTTGAAGGAAGCGGCCCGCATGTTCGGACTCAAAGGCTCCCATATATGGAGAACCTTAATTTTGCCCGCCATCTTTCCCTACCTCATCACCGGACTCATCACCGCCGGGGGAGGGGCGTGGAACGCCAGCATTGTGGCCGAATACGTGAGTTTTCGCGGCCACATCTACACCACCTTCGGGGTGGGCGGCCTCATCGCCCATGATTCCAACAGCGGACACTTTGCTGCCTTGCTCGTCGCGACCAGCATTCTTTCATTGACGGTGGTGGTGATTAACCGCATGGTTTGGCGTCCGCTATACCGCCAAGCCACGGAACGCTATTCGCTATCGTAAGGTCCGGATCGCGCATCTCGGAAGACCACAGGAGGTGAAGCTGCCATCCATGACTATTCATCGAGGAACGACTTCGGAACCGCTGGTAAAGCTTCTCGGCGTCACTAAAATGTACTCCCAGCCGGACAACTACGACATCTTAGTTTTGGACGACATCAATCTCACCATCGAACGGGGGCAATTTGTCGCGCTCTTAGGACCCTCAGGCTCGGGAAAATCTACCTTGCTGCGCATCATCACTGGCCTTTCCGAGCCCTCCTATGGCTCGGTCTTGTACCGGGGACGACCGGTCACCGGTCCCAACCCCCATGCCTCCATGGTCTTCCAGTCGTTCGCCCTGTATCCTTGGCTGACGGTGCAGCAAAACGTGGAACTAGGTCTTACCGCCAAAGGCGTGCCCTTGGCAGCGCGACACGAAAAAGCCTTGCGATTGATTGACCTGATTGGCTTAAACGGCTATGAGGACGCCTTCCCCAAAGAACTTTCCGGAGGAATGCGGCAGCGGGTGGGGTTTGCCCGTGCCTTGGCGGTAGACCCAGAACTCCTGTGCATGGACGAACCATTTTCCGCGCTCGATTTTTTGACTGCAGAGAACTTGCGCTCGGAGCTTTTAGATCTATGGGTTGACTCCAAAATTCCCTTGCAAGCCATTCTTATGGTCACCCACGGTATTGAAGAGGCTGTCTATATGGCCGACCGGATCGTCATTCTATCGAAGAATCCCGCCCGGGTAGCCGAGGACTTGACCATTGCCCTCCCCTATCCACGAAATCGCAAATCGCCAGACTTTGTGCATTTGGTCGACCAAGTTTATAAGATCGTCACGGACACCGACGAGGACCATAAGCCGGTCAGCATTAGCAGTCCCGCGGGCAGCCCCCAAAAGCCCGAGGAGAGCGAGCGGGCACGTCTAGACCCCATCCCTTATGGACATCTGTCCATGCTGAGCGGGCTTTTGGAGCTGGTCAGCGATCGCGGCGGTCGAGACGACCTCTACCATCTGGGTTCAGAACTCTTGCTAGAAGTCGACGACTTGCTGCCCGTTACCGATACGGCCGAACTCTTTCATTTGGCCAGAGTTTCCGAGGGCGACTTGATTTTGACCGAACAGGGCAAGGTGTTTGCAGAGGTCGATGTGGCCGAGCGAAAAGCGATTATTCGTAAGGAGCTTTTAGATATTCCGCTTTTTCGCCTAATCGGCCGGGTCTTGGAGTCCAAGACCAATCATGCGATGGTTCGCGACTTCTTCATCGACATCTTGGAGGAACATTTCTCCCAAGACCAGGCCGAACGTCAGCTGATGCTAGCCATCAACTGGGGAAGATTTGCCGATCTTTTCCACTACGACACCGACACGGAGCTCTTATATCTGGCCGAGGACCAGCTTCCAGAAGCTGAAGCGACGCTGCTTGGTCAAGGCCAAGCCGATAGTTAACGCATAGAAGGAGCCAGCACTTGGACATAATCGGAGTGGAGCCGTCGATCACACGACGCCAAGACTGCCCAAGAGGTGAAATCCGATGCCACTTATCCGCTTTGAGCCCAACGACTTTGAAAGTATGCGTGCCGATGTAAATCGCTTTTGGAATCGCATGCGCGAAGATTGGAATTTGGACCAAACCCGACCGCGCACGCACTTGCACCGCACGGATGACGGCTATCTCGTCGAATTTGAACTGCCTGGGGTCGATCCCGATGCCGTCGATATCGAAGTAGATCTTGATTCGGTCACGGTGCGCGGCCAATTTCCCGCCTCCCCGCTGGAAGAAGACAAGCGGGCGGGGGAGAGTTTCTCGGCCGTCGTCAATTTCCCCACCGAGATTAATCCGGATTCGGCTGAAGCGGACTATCACCACGGCTTGCTGTCCGTACGTACGCACCGCAGTCAAGCCAAACGCCGCCAAATCAGCCTAAGTCAGCGTACCTAAAGGGGTCAGGGTATTTACCCTGGCCTCTTTAGGGCGTCTATGGTCGTTCTTTCTGATCGCGATCGGGAGGCTTGCGGCCCGAAAAGAAGGCGGCTAAGCCTCCCAAGACAAACCCAGCCAGCGTGGGTTCTAGAGCCACGCTCGGCGGCCCTACAAACAGCAAGGCCGCCCCTTCCGCGACCAGCCCGGCCAGGACCGCCACGCCTACCACCACCGCAATCGCCACCACGCTGTACGGACGGATGAAGCGGCCCACCATGACCCCGATCACGCTCGACGAGCCGGCCAAAAGCAGGGATAAGATGTCTCTCAACGGACTACCACATTAACCAAGCGACCGGGAATCGCGATCACCTTGGCCACACTGCGACCGTTGAGGTGGTCTCTCAGGCGGTCTTCAGCCAGCACCCGAGCCGCAAGCCCATCGGCATTCAGCTCGGCGGGCACGACCACCTTGAAGCGCACCTTGCCGTTTATTTGTACGGCCACCTCGACTTCCGGGTCCACCAACAGGACGGCATCGTAGTTCGGCCACACCGCCAGGTGCACGCTTTGTTCGTGACCAAAATCATGCCACAGTTCGTCGGCGAGGTGGGGGGCAAAGGGTGCCAGAAGCACCACTAGCGTCTCTAATCCTGCTCGGCGTCCCTCAGTGCTCATTTCTTCCCAGTTTTGATAGAGACTGTTGGTATATTCCATCAGCGCACTAACGGCCGTGTTGAAGGACCGACGCTCCAGATCGTCGGTCACCTTGTGGACCGTACGGGCCCGCACGCGCGCCATGAGGTCGTCTGCACCACCCGATGCCACCGTCATCCGAACCGATCGCTGGGCCAAGCGGTAGACCCGCTGCAAAAACCGATAGGCACCCTCGACGCCCTGTTCGGACCACTCGAAATCTTTTTCGGGCGGGGCCGCAAACAAAATAAATACGCGGGTAGCATCCGATCCCCACTCCGCCATAATCGATTCCGGGCTCAAGGTGTTGCCTTTCGACTTTGACATCTTTTTGCCCCGGTACACCACCATGCCTTGCGAAAGCAGCCGGCGAAAGGGCTCGACCACCGAAACCAATCCGGCATCGTACAGCACTTTGGTGAAAAATCGCGAGTAAAGTAGGTGCAATACGGCGTGCTCCTTGCCTCCCACGTACTCGTCGACAGCCATCCAATAGGCGGCCTGCTTAGGGTCAAAGGGCGACGTGCTCGAGGGAGAGGTGTAGCGATAGTAGTACCAGCTGGAATCGACGAAGGTGTCCATGGTATCGGTTTCCCTACGGGCCCTATGGCCGCATTGGGGACAGGTCGTCTCGACCCAATCCGCCAACTGCGCCAAGGGAGACTGACCCCGGCCGGTAAATTTGGCGTGATCGGGCAACAACACAGGCAATTGCGCAAGGGGGACCGGTACGGTTCCGCACTCAGAACAATGCACGATGGGGATGGGGGCTCCCCAAAAGCGCTGTCTTGAGATTAACCAGTCTCGCATACGATAGGTAATGCGAGGCCCGCCTCGGTTCTTTTGGGCGAGCAGTGCCGCAATTTCGGACTTGGCCTGATCGCTGTCCATGCCGTTAAAGCGGTCAGATTCCATTAAGATCCCACCGCCGGTATAAGCCTCGTCGCTGGGCTGATCGGCATGGTCTGCAGCCACCACGCGCCGCATTGGCAAATCATACTTTTGAGCAAACCGATAATCTCGATGGTCATGGGCAGGCACCCCCATCACCGCTCCCGTGCCGTAGTCGCTAAGCACATAATTTCCCACCCAAATGGGAATCATCGCGCCCGTTAGGGGATGCTCAGCGTAGGCTCCGGTAAAGATGCCTCGCTTATCCGTATTTTCCGCCGTTCGCTCGATATCGCTGACCACGCGTTCCTCAGCGACAAAATTTTTGACCGCTTCCTCCTCTTTTCTGCCCTCCACCAAGCGCTCGACCAGAGGATGCTCGGGGGCCAACACGACATAAGTCGCCCCGTACAACGTGTCCGGGCGAGTGCTAAATACACTAATCACATCGTCTATGAGCGGAACGGCAAAGCGCACTTCGGCACCGACGCTTCTGCCAATCCAATTGCGCTGCTGGGTCACAATTTCTTGGGGCCAATCCAAGCCCTCGAGGTCCTCAAGCAGCCTTTGCGCGTAATCCGTAATCCGAAAATACCACTGCGTTAAGTCGCGTTTAACCACCTTGGCCTCACATCGCCAGCAAAGGCCCTCCTCTACCTGTTCGTTCGCCAACACGGTTTCGCACGAAGGGCACCAGTTCACCGCCCCGGCCTTCTGATAGGCCAGACCCCGTTCGTAGAACAGAAGAAACAACTCCTGGGTATAGCGATAGTATTCGGGCTCGGAGGTCGTCACTTCGTGGCTCCAGTCGAACGACAGCCCCATCTGCCGCATTTGCGTCTTCATATAGGCGATGTTCGCCAGCGTGGAGATGCGCGGAGAGACGCCGCTTTTAATCGCTGCATTTTCGGCAGGCAGGCCAAACGCGTCCCACCCCATGGGATGCAGGACACGATGGCCGCTCATCCGCCGATAGCGCGCAATGATGTCGCCCAGGGTATAGACCCGCACATGACCCATATGCAAGTGGCCAGACGGATAGGGAAATTGCTCTAAGCAGTAAAATTTGGGACGCTCGTCCACGGATCCCACGCTATAGAGATCTTGCCGTTCCCACTCGATTTGCCATCGCTTCTCCACCGCCTTCACGTCATAGCGGTCGGGGCGCTCTGAGCGCACCATGGGATCACTCTCGATTTGCATTCTGACCTCCGTCTCCTTGAACAATACTTGGCCATCTCGACCTCACCAAAAGAAAACGCCCCTAAGCCCTAGGGACGGATATACCGCGGTACCACCCTCGTTGGTGACATCGTAACCAATCCGTCACCCGCTCAATGTGGCTATATGGGGCCACTGCCTCGTGCCTCCACGGCGAGTTCAGCCAATGTTCGGTTCGGCTCGCACTCGACGCCGACTCTCTGTTCCGCCCATTTAGCCTAATAGTCCGCTTCTTCGACGTAGCCGTACTATCAATCTTCACCCTTTTATTGTATGCACACCCTCAAAAAAAGCAAATGGGGGCGCATCGGTCGTGCGCTGGCGTTAATAAGAAAGGCCTAGTCCCCCATCCACGCTTAAAACCGTCCCGGTAATATAGGAGGCTCGATCGCTTAAGAGAAATGAAATGGCCTCTGCCACCTCATCCGCACGGCCAAGGCGGCCAAGCGCCGTCCTTTGGACGACCGTCTCCACGGCCCGGCCATGTGGTCCCGCTCCATGGTCGAGGGCGCCGGGTGACACCACGTTGACCCGAACAGCCTTCGCGCCCCAGTCCACGGCCAGATGCCGAGCCAGACCCTCGAGTGCCGCCTTGCTTGCTCCGTAGGCGGCGGCGGGTCCTGCCAGCGACGTCACTTTGGCATCCACGCTGCTTACCAGGACCACGCTCGCTCCCGGTGCCAAGCGAGGTCCCGCTGCCTGCATTAACGCTGCGGCCGCATCCAAGTTCACCGCCATCGTATCACGCCATTCGCCTGCCGTGGTCGACTGGAACTGATCGCTAAAGACGACGCCAGCCACATGAACAACCGCATCCAAATGATTCACCGCGCGCTCTTCCAGGGCTCGCTCCACGCCACCCAGCACGGCGGCAAATCCCTGGCGAAAATCGATCGATACCCACTCGACCGGAACCCCCTGGCAAGCTTTGCGCATACTCCCGCGCGTGGTGCTAATAATACTCCAAGCACTGCCCGTATCGCTGCCAAGCGCGTCGATCAAGGCTTGACCGATAGCCGAACTTAATCCGGTGGCCAACATGATCTTGCGTCTTCGACAATCCATGGCTATCCCCCTTTGGGCGATACTGGTATCATACCTAAGTATAGAATAGATAACGCAGCACAGGTGTATCGCCACGGCCAAGATGAAAGGATGACTTGCAGCATGCCCGAATCAACATTCCGTTTCAGCCCCCGCCCTAACCAAGCCCACCAAATCCAATGGCGGCCCTACGGCCCCGAGGCATTTGCTGAAGCTCGCGAACAGGGCAAGTTGGTATTGCTCTCTATCTCGGCAGTATGGTGCCATTGGTGCCACGTGATGGACGAGACCACGTTTTCCGATCCTACCGTGATTCAACGCATCAATCAACAATTCATCCCCCTTCGCGTCGACAGCGACCAACGGCCGGACATCAACCAGCGCTACAATATGGGCGGGTGGCCGACCGTTGCCATATTAAGTCCTGAGGGGGAAGCCCTCACCGGAGGCACCTATATTGCCACCGAAGACCTTTTATCGCTGTTCGACCAAGTCACGCAGTATTGGGAACAAAATCGGGAAGAAATGGACCGCAAGCTAACGCCTCCCGCTCCCTTAAATCTCATCCCCCATCCTACCGCCCCCGAAGAGGCGACCGTGGTTCAGATTCTCGACACCATCCGCCAGCAATTTGATCGAGCCTACGGGGGGTTGGGTGCAGCGCCAAAATTCCCCCACTTCGATGTCTGGGAGTTGTGCCTTGCCCGGTTTGCGGCTTCCGGGGGCCAGGATGGATGGGCAGCGGGCATGGTGGTTCGTACCTTGGATGCCATGGCCGGAAGCAACCTTTACGACGCGATCGGCGGAGGCTTCTTTCGCTACTCGACCACGCGCGAATGGACAATTCCACATTACGAAAAAATCTTAGAAGACAACGCCTTGATGGTCAAACTTTACCTGCGTGCCTACCAGGTTCTGGGTGACGAATCCTACCGTCAGGTGGCCGACGCCGTGCTAACGTGGGCCAACCGTACGTTATTGACCGCCGATGGATTGTGGGGCGGATCGCAAGACGCGGACGAGGCCTACTATCAGCTCTCGCCGGAAGAGCGCGAAAAGGCGCAGGCTCCGCATGTCGACCCCGTCATCCACACCAATTGGAACGCCCAGATGATTTCAGCACAACTACTCGGCGCCGCCTTGATTAACCCAGGCACCTATACGGCGGTGGCCTTGACGGCACTGGAGGCGCTTTGGGACCGGATGTGGGACGAGCAGCAGGGACTGTACCACTTTGCCGACCGCGAACCCAAACTCCCGGGTCTGTTGACGGACCTGGTGCCCATGGTCAACGTGCTGATTGATGCCTTCGAATTTAATGGCGACCCGCTCTTTTTGCAGCGGGCACACGCCCTGGTGGATTTTGCCGACCGTCATCTCCACGGCGATCACTGCTACTACGACCAGCCCGAAACGGCCAAGGCAGCGGGTCGCCTGCAGCATCGCCAGACCCCCTTGCCGGATAATGTCCAAATGGCCCGCGCGCTCTTTCGCTTGGGATCGATCGAGGACGACGAGCGCCTTCGCGAAAGAGCCACGTCACTTTTGGGCAGCTTTACTCAGGTAGCCCAAGAAAACGGAGTCTTTGGCGCCAGTTGGGCCCTTGTGGCCGACCAAATGACGGCCCCTTTGTTTGAAGCCAACGTCGTAGAGTCCTCCCACCATTCGGGAAACCAGTTGCGTCAAGCTATCTATGGCGTATACGACCGTAATCGTGCCATCCGCACCTTGCGCATCGGAACTACGGCGTTCGACGAAAGCGACTTTCCTGAAGTTCCGTTGCCCGCCCTCTAAGATCG